>CAITYU010000516.1 GCA_903896675.1 uncultured Planctomycetaceae bacterium | reverse complement strand
TTTCTCCAGCGACGTGGAAATCGTCGGCATCAACGACCTGCTGGAACCCAGCTATCTGGCCTACATGCTGAAGTTCGACTCAGTGCACGGTCGTTTCAAAGGCGACGTCTCCACCGAGGGCAACAATCTGGTGGTCAACGGACGCACCATCCGGCTCAGCGCTGTGAAGGATCCATCCACGCTGCAGTGGGACGCTGTCGGTGCTGACGTGGTGGTGGAATCCACCGGACTGTTTCTGGACAAGGCTTCGGCTGAAGCGCACCTGAAGGCCGGTGCCAAAAAGGTCATCATGTCGGCTCCTTCCAAGGACGACACCCCGATGTTCGTCTACGGCGTGAACCACGGTTCCTACGCCGGCCAGACCATCATCTCCAACGCATCCTGCACCACCAACTGTCTGGCACCGCTGGCCAAAGTGGTCAATGACACCTTTGGTATCAAGCGTGGTCTGATGACCACGGTGCATGCCGCCACGGCCACTCAGAAGACCGTCGACGGTCCCAGTGCCAAGGACTGGCGTGGCGGTCGCGGGATTCTTGAAAACATCATCCCCTCGTCGACAGGTGCTGCGAAGGCAGTGGGAGTCGTGATTCCCGAGCTGAACAAGAAGCTGACCGGGATGGCCTTCCGAGTTCCCACATCGGACGTGTCTGTTGTGGACCTGACCTGCGAATTGAACAAGGGTGCGTCCTACGAAGAAATCTGTGCGGCCATGAAAGCCGCATCAGAAGGCTCGCTGAAAGGCGTGATGGCCTACACCAACGAGAAGGTGGTTTCCACCGACTTCGTGGGCGAAAGTCACACCTGTGTGTTTGACGCCGAAGCCGGCATCGCCCTTGACAGCACCTTCGTGAAACTGGTCGCGTGGTACGACAACGAGTGGGGTTACTCCAACAAGGTTCTGGAAATGGCCCGCGTCATCGCAAAATGACCTGCAGCCAGCGCCGCTGAAAAACTCCCGAGGCTCCAGCCGAGCCGGCACCCTCGGGAGTCCGCGCCTCCCTCCGAGCCGGGCGTCAGTGATCAGTAATCAGTGTTCAGCAATCGCAAAGTCCCTTCCTTGGGAGGGCGAGGCTCCTGCCGAGCCGTGGGATTCAGCAGCCAGACAGCCGTTCGGCTCAGCGGGAGCTTCGCCATCCCGAAGGGTCAACACCTCTGGCAAGTCAATCTGCAGCTGCCCACAGGATTTCGCGTTGATCCGAATTTTCCGCAGGAAACGCAGGCGAAGGAAACGCGAAACCGCCTCCGCGGCGGTCAGCAGGTCGCTGAAATTGGCGGCAACGAACGTGCCGTTCCCACCACGTGCTGTATCTGCGAGGCCTGATGGAAAAGGCGGGCCGGGGAAGTGTGCTGATGGTCCACGAGTGCGAAAAGAACGGCCTTTCCGCACCGAAATGGCAAGCTGAAGAGAACCTCGGCGTCACCCTGACTTTCTTCGCCCCCGAAGTCACCGGGGAAGTCACCGGGGAAGTTGCTTGCCTGCTTGCGGTGATAAATGGCCCGATGAAGCGACAGGAGATTCAGGACACGCTGGGATTGAAACACGAGGAGCATTTTCGCGAAGCCTGTTTGATACCGGCACTCCATGCGGGACTTATCGAGATGACAATCCCGGACAAGCCCACGAGCAGACTACAGGAATACCGGCTCACAAGGACAGGATCAACAGTTCGAGACGGGGCGGATTCATGAGTCCTTCAGATGCCCTGACGTCCTTTCTTCACAAACAGCCTCTGGTCCTCGTGACACTGGGATAAAAGCACCGCGACGTGCTCGCAGCGAGGGGATAATTCCTGACAAACTCACAACTGCAGTCCCTCATGAAGAACTGAAGGGAATCCGCCACCCGTTCATTGCTTGATGCAGATACCAACTTCCAAAGGAACCGCGGTCCTGGTTGGTGTCATCCAAAACAAGATGGCCATCACGGACTTCGAAACGCGAACCACTGTTTCGGTCTCGCCAAACCTTCCGGAAATCCGCCCTCGCGAATTGCAGTGCCCACCGGTCCCGGCACGCGGGCAGACAGACGATCACGACGAACTTGCCTGTCCGGATGTGTCGAGGGGGCTGCAGACCAGGGAAGAGACCGCACCTGATCAGCAGTCGTCAGTGAGACACGCGACGATCTGAATTGATCCGCAGTAATGAGATTGTCGCAGCCGCGACTGCTGTGCAAGGGAGAAGTACGCCATCAGACCAGACAAAATGTGAGTGCCAGTGATCAAGCCGTGGATTGAACAAGCGAGTCAGTTCAGTCGTTTCAGGGATATATGTCGCAATGTCACTGCCTTTGAAGCCATTGCACAGAGCACAGGCCCAGCAGATTTTTCAGAGAAGTGGCTCCGTGATGCTTCAATGAGCGGATATGGTCAGCTTCATGGGGCAACTGAGTTTGTGCCTGCGGCATCTGGCAATACTCACACTGGTCCGCCGCCCGCAACCGAACCTGCTCTCGCAAGGTCGCTGGAATCACAGCGAAGACCCACTTTGCATCAGGGACACTCTGGCTTTCGCCTGAAGCAGGTCAAGAAATTGTCCGACACGAGTATAATTCTGCAGAGTCTCCTGCTCGACTTCCGTGATTGTTCCGGCATTGTTCTTCTGCAGGAGTTCGCGGATGGTCTCTTTCGCAGCCACGCTGAATTCAAGGGACAGCAGTTCCTGTGCCACACGACGACTGAGCGAACTGTCAGCCGGCCCGACAAGCTCTTCAAGGATCTCTGCTTCTGAAAGAGAAACAGCCTTAATCATCGTTCCTGCCCTGACTGCGTGTTGGCAAGGACCGTAGAGAGTTCCAGTTCTCAAAATTGTCGTCCGTCGGCACGGATTTGCAAGGGCCGGTCGGCTCTGTTGTGCGGAATTCCTTACGGGTCCCCGCCAGTTGCCGACGACGGGGTGGGGAGCCTGGAAAGCGACTCAGCGAGCGGCGTGGAATTGCGGCTCAGCAGGAGCTTCGCCCTCCCAAAACAACGCAGCGACGTCCCCCGGGAGGGCGAGGCTCCTGCCGAGCCGCCAACCCCTCGGGAGGGCGAGGCTCCCGCCGAGCCGCCAACCCCTTGGGAGGGCGAGGCTCCTGCCGAGCCGTGGGATTCAGCAACCAGACAGCCGTTCGGCTCAGCAGGAGCTTCGCCGTCCCGAAGGGTCAATTTTCGCGTTGATCCCAAAAAACACGACTCACAGCAGCGCGTGCAGGATCTGACCTTCGCACAACGTCACGGGACGACCAAGTCGATCATAAATCAGTGAATGCGGATCAATCCCCAACTGATGGTAAATCGTGGCGACCAGGTCGGCCGGAGATACCGGCGAATCCGCAGGTTCCGCGGCGTAGCGATCGCTGGCTCCATAAACCGCTCCGCCACGGATACCGCCACCAGCCAGAACACTGCTGAACAATTTCGGCCAGTGGTCCCGACCGTCCCGGCCAGCCCCGGCGCCACCCACCACCGACTGACCCACTCGCGGCGTTCGCCCCATTTCACCGGTCCACAGCACCAGCGTCTCATCCAGCATCCCACGCTCAGTCAGATCATCCAGCAGCGCAGAAAATGCCTGGTCGGTGACCGGGCACAGCCGAGTCGACAGGTCGATGAAGTTGCGCGAGTGAGTGTCCCAGTAAACGCTGACATTCGTGATGCCGTCGTTGGGCCAGAACACTGTCACGATCGGCACGCCGGCTTCCACCAGACGCCGAGCCTGCAGCACCGACTGTCCGTGAATGTTCATCCCGTAGCGCTCACGAGTCTGCGGGGATTCCTGAGTCAGATCAAACGCAGCAGTCACATGCGGCGACCCCAGCAGCTCAAACGCCCGCCGGTACTGCTCATTCATCCCCACCACCGAACTGCTGACCTGACCTGTCGTGTCGGCACCCGCGGTGGCTGATTGCAATGCCGCATTCAAAGACTGACGACGCTGCAGACGGTCAGCTGACAGGTCCGGCTGCAGGGAGAATTCGCCCACTTTGTAGTCCGGCAGACTGGCGTCAGCATCAATTCGCAGCGGATTGTAGATCGGACCCAGCCAGCCGGCTCCCTGACCATGACTTTGTTCGACAAACCGCGGCGCACCATTGGGTACCACGGGCATCATCGATACGAACGGCGGCAGCGGCCCGGAACCATAACCACGCTGGCTGAGCACCGAGCCGATGGAAGGCCAGTCGCGGTCCAGCGGCAGGCCCGTGTCCCCCGGACTTTTTCGCCCCGTCAGCAGCCAGTGCGGCGCCGTTGTATGATTGACGTCGTCGTGCGTCATGGAACGGATCACACACAACTGTTCGGCTCGAGACGCCAATTGCGGCAAATGCTGACAGATCTGCAGACCCGGTACCGTGGTGCTGATCGGTTGAAACTGACCGCGGAATTCCAGCGGTGCACCGGGTTTCATGTCCCACGTGTCCTGCTGTGCAGGCCCCCCCCACATGAACAGCACGATGCAGGCTTTGGCCCGGCCCACCCCTTTGCCGGCACCGCCCTGTCCCACCAGCGGCTTCAAACCATCACCGAAGGATTTGGGGACCACTTCGCTGGCAGGCCAGCCCAGCAGCAACGAGCCGGCAGCCGCACGGGCCAGGTCACGGCGTCCGCGAAACATACTGTTGACTTTGTGGGCAGACATGGCGGACACCGCTGGAAATTGGTGGATCGGCACTGAAAGCCGGTTGGCGCAGGGTGGAACTGCAGTGCACCGGGGATTACGGGGCAAACACACCGGCTGCTCCACCTGTGCATTTTATCGCCAGTCGGTGGCGGAAGAAAGCAGGCAGTTCAGGGAATTCCGCTCTGTGCCACCAGCACCTGCTGACATCCCGTCGTTTTCTGCCCGCGGCCGGTTTTTCACTGGGATTTTTTGCAGCTTCGTGTCAGACTATCGGCACTCATTACCAGCGGCCCGCCGAAGAAAGCTCGAGTGTCTGAACATGCGTCCCGCGCTGATCCATTCCGTCATCCTGATCGCAGTGCTGTGCCCGGCCTGTCCGGACCTGCTGTTGTCCCGTGCCGCGGCACAGACGGACGCTACGGACCCGACAATTCCTCAGACGCACGACAATGATTCCACAACGGCTACTGCCGCACCTGAGGCGATCCGTCAATTCGAACTGCAGATCCGACCGCTGCTGGCAGCTCGCTGTTACGAATGTCACGATGGCAGCAAGCAGAAGGGTGGTCTGCGGCTGGACACTCCTTCCGCCATTCTCGCTGGTGGTGAATCCGGTCCGGCTGTGGTGCGTGGCAAACCTGCTGAAAGCCTGCTGATCCAGGCCGTGCGCTACGAAGGCTACCAGATGCCTCCCACGGGCCAGCTTCCGGCGGTTGAGATTCAGTTGCTGGTGGACTGGGTGCAGTCCGGTGCGGCGATGCCGGTGGACTCGGGTGCCGCGCCTCGTCCGCCGCAGTCGGGTTTCACCGACGACGATCGTCGCTGGTGGGCGATTCAGCCTCTGGCCCAGCCGACCGTCCCGCAAGTCTCTGGTACGCACACCGCCTCGGTTCGCAACGATGTCGATCGCTTTCTGTTGTCGGCCATGCAGCAGGCCGGGCTCAGTCCGGCTCCTGAAGCCGATCCAGCCACTCTGATTCGACGCGTGACGTTTGATCTGACGGGGTTGCCGCCCACACCGCAGCAGATTCGGGAATTCCAGGCAGACCAGCGTCCGGATGCCTGGGAACGACTGGTCGACCGGTTACTGCAAAGCGACGCATACGGTGAGCGCTGGGCGCGGCAGTGGCTGGATGTGGTGCGCTACGCGGATTCCGACGGCTATCGTGCTGACGGATATCGACCGGACGCCTGGCGCTACCGCGACTATGTGATCGATTCGCTGAATCAGGACAAGTCGTATGATCGGTTTGTGCAGGAGCAGTTGGCGGGTGATGAACTGTTCCCTGACAGTCCGGACGCACTGGTGGCGACCGGTTTTCTGCGGCACTGGATTTATGAGTACAACAATCGGGATGCACGGGGCCAGTGGGATTTGATTCTGAATGAAGTAACCGACACCACAGCCGATGTATTCCTTGGGCTGGGCCTGCAGTGTGCGCGGTGTCACGACCACAAGTATGATCCGCTGCTGCAGCGCGATTACTTCCGCCTGCGGGCGGTCTTTGCGGGACTGCTGCCGAAGGACGGAACGGTGATCGCATCAACTGCCCAGTTGCAGTCACATCAGCAGGCACTGCAGCAGTGGCAGTCGGCAACGGCCGACATTCGCACCCGGATTGCTCAGTTGGAGCAGCCGTATCGCGATGATGCACGGATTAAGGCCATCGAGATGTTTCCGCCGGACATCGAAGCTCTGCTGAAGTCCGCACCGCAGGAACTGTCACCGCTTGAGCAGCAACTGTATCATCTCGCGTGGCGGCAGGTGGACTACGAATATGAAGTGCTGGACAATCGCATCAAGGGTGCTGCGAAAGAGCGTCTGCTGGAGCTGCGCAAGCAACTGGCGGAGTTTGATCGTCTGAAACCTGAGTCTCTGCCCACGGCGCTGGTGGTCACTGACATCGGCCCGCAGGCTCCACCCACCATCATTCCGAAAAAGCAGCAGACCGTGTTGCCGGGTGTGCCCCAGATTCTGCAGGCGTCTGAGTTGCCGGTGCAGGTCAGTGCCTCTGGTCAGACGACGGGGCGACGTGCCGCACTGGCTCGCTGGCTGACGAATCCGGCCAATCCCCTCGCGGCGCGCGTGATGGTGAACAGAATCTGGCAGGGTCATTTCGGCCGCGGTCTGGCTCCGAACGCCAGCGACTTTGGCACGCTGGGAGGTCCGCCGACGCACCCGGAGCTGCTGGACTGGCTCACCGGGCAGTTCCTGCAGCAGGGCTGGCGATTGAAACCGCTGCATCGGCTGCTGGTCACGTCAGCCGCCTATCGACAATCGGCCGAGCATCCGCAGATGGCACAGTATCAGGTGCTGGATCCGAAGAATCAGTGGTACTGGCGCGGTGACGTACGGCGTCTGGACGCCGAGCAGATTCGTGATGCGATTCTGGCGGTGACGGGGCAGTTGGATCGGAAGGCCGGTGGTCCGGGAGTGAATTCCGATGTGCCGCGTCGATCCATCTATCTGCGAGTCATGCGAAATGCGCGGGATCCGCTGCTGGATGTGTTCGATCTGCCTCAGTTTTTTGCCAGCACGGCTGCCCGCGACACGACAACATCGCCGGTGCAGTCACTGCTGCTGTTTAACAGTCAGATCATG
This sequence comes from uncultured Planctomycetaceae bacterium, assembly GCA_903896675.1. GTDB lineage: Bacteria > Planctomycetota > Planctomycetia > Planctomycetales > Planctomycetaceae > SXXK01. Next base: position 3,454 of record CAITYU010000516.1, on the reverse strand, counting down.
CTGAATCATGCCGGCCGTCTGGCCGGGCACCTGTTGCCGAACGGTCAGTCAAGTGAGCGATTTTCTGACGATCTGCTGCACGAGCTGTGGCTGTCGGCGTGGGGCCGTAATCCGCAGCCAGCGGAGCTGGCTGCAGCTCGCCGGTTTCTGGACCAGCAGATGCAGCAGATGCGTGAGGACACTGAGCGACAGTCTGAGGCTGGTGCCCTGCCGGTGGGCAGTCTGCCGGCGCGGCCAGGTCAGGCACTGCTGCTGAACCCGGACCAGCAGGCGCCGCGAATGGCAGCCCACGTGGGGGCTCAGAGCGACACCGGGGGCTTCACCATTGAAAGCTGTTTCCAGTTGCGATCGGTGTTTGATTCCGGGGCGGTACGCACGATTGCCGCGCGGTGGGACGGAAATCCTCAGCACAGTGGCTGGGTCTTCGGTGTCACTGGCAAGGGATCGCGACGCAAGCCGCAGACGCTGGTGCTGCAGTTGTTTGGCCGCACGGTGGGTGGCGTGCAGCGCGAGGCGGCTTTGTTTTCGGATCACACCGTGGAATTCAACGTGCCATATTTTGCTGCCGTCACAGTGCGTCCTGCGAAATCCGAGAGTGAGCCGGGTGAAGCGGTCTTTTATCTGCGGAATCTGGCGAACGAGGACGAGCCGATCAGTGTGGTTTCGGTACCGCTGGATTTGGCTGCAGGATTGCAGAACGAGTTACCGGTATCGATCGGCTATCGACCGGGAGCAGACAGTCAGTTTGACGGACTGCTGGACGACGTACGATTAAGTTCTGCGGTGCTGTTGCAGGATGAACTGCTGCTGACTCGTGAAGCACCGGGCCCAACGACTCTGGCCTTCTGGCGATTTGAAGCTCAACCCGGCATTCTGCGGGATTCTTCAGCCGCTGGCGCTGCATTGCGGTTGCAGAGTGGTATCGCGGCACAGACGACGGAGCAGTCTGCAGTGGCGGACCTGTGTCATGTGCTGTTGAATTCGAGCGAGTTTCTGTACCTCAGGTGATGCCGCAACCGTAGCCCGTATATTCCTGACACTACGGACATCCACGGTAGCCCGGTCCACTCACCCTCACCACGGATTTTTGTGTTGCACCCCTCTGGGAGGGCGAAGCTCCGGCTGAGCCGAACTCCTCGGCACGCCACTGAATCCCCCGCGCTCGGCGGTAGCCTCGCCCACCCAACTGGGGGGACTTTGCGATTACCGAAAACCGAAAACCGAAAACCGAAAACTGAAAACTGAAAACTGAAAACTGAAAACTGAAAACTGAAAACTGACGTCCAGTTCGCTGACCCACTTCAGGACAACACCTGTTGGCTTCCGCCAACGGCTCGCCTTTGGATGCCCCGACAAGTGCTGTCTTTCACGATTAAAAACTTCGTTACACCGCGCACTTCATTTTGCGTTGAGCCAAAAAAGTCACCACAGGCCCTGCTCTGAGGCATCAGGCCTTCAGTCGCGCGATGGCAGCGTCGATTTCCCGCTGAATTTCGGGCAGCGGACGCAGCGGTTGGTCAGCGTTGGGAACGGCAGTGACGGTGTTGGTGGCAGCATCCCAGTGCACCGGGCCGAACGCTGCCGGACCGGGAATTCGGCTCAGAATATGCCCCAGTGCATCTCCCTTGTTGTAGTGCCAGAATTCAAACGGAAAGTGCATGAATCCCTGGGCTTCCATCAGTTCGGTGATGGCCAGCCGGTTGGCAGTGAACTCAGGCTCCACGAAGGGTGATCGCATCGGAGTGCGTTCGCTCATCTCCAGATAGGAGTTACCGCGCCACACTTCAGTACCATCGCTGCGTCGAAAAACGGATATGTCGATGGCCGTGCCGGACATGTGAGTTCCGACTTTGGGGACGTTGGCGACCAGCACGCAACCGCGGCGAAACAGCACATCCGGGCCCGGGACGGTGCCTCCGTTTTCCCAGATGCACTTCTGCAGGATCGCATCAAAGATTTCCGGTTTGCTGCCCAGTCGCGTCTGCATTTCCAGCGAACGATAGCTGTCTTCGATTTTGAGTACCCAGCCACGGCTGAGCATGGCGGAGGCGATAGCCAGCACATCCGGCACGAGGGAGCGACGAATCCAGTGAATCCGATCGAGGCCTCCGGCAATTTTGCTTTCAGAAAACAGCATTTCGATGCCGGCTTCCGCTGCGGCAGCCGGCAGACTGGCAAACGATTCCAGACATTCGTGGACCGGCCAGCGTTCGATCTGCTGGACGAGATTGTAGCCCAGTTCAAGTTGTTCGGTCCAATATGCGCGGCGTGCAACGGAATCGGATGCTGACATGGCGGAGGCTGACACAGAAAAGTGATGTGACGGTTGTTTCGTTGTTTGCAGAGCTGTTCGCGGTGCTTGTGACGAATCATCATTCGCAGCGGGGAAAAAAGCAAATAGTTGTCAGTTGTCAGTTGTCAGTTGTCAGTTGTCAGTGGGCAGTTGTCAGTGGGCAGTTGTCAGTTGTCAGTGGGCAGTGGTCAGTGGGCAGTGGATGCCGGTGCGGGGCCACCCACGGTGTGGGGCCACCCATTGTTGCGGATCGGTGGTGCCACCAAACACCAATCGGTCGCGGGGGAACACGAGGGGGCAGCCTATCGTGGCTGGGGCGGGGACACCTCAGTGGGGCCACCCAACTTTCGCGGGACCACCCGAGGCCAGTCGGGCGGGAGAACGGGATGCCAGTGCGGGGCCACCCATGGCGAATCTGGTGGCGCTCCGGCGGGGCCACCCAACGCCAGTCGGTGAACAAAACCGACGGGGGAGATTTCCGCCGCGGTTCGGATGGTGGCCCGGCCGCGCAACCGGGCACTGCCGTGCCCACTGCAATACGGGGCACTGACGACGTGCACAACCAGTGGGGCCACCCAATGCCAGTCGGTGAACAAAAACGAAGTAGGAGATTTCCGCCGCGGTTCGGAATGCGGCCCGGCCGCCCAACCGAGCACTGCCCTGTCCAATGCAATACGGGGACAGCCAGTGCAAAACGGGGACAGCCAGTGGGGCCACCCAGTGCGGATCGGTGGTGCCACCCAACACCAATCGGTCGCAGGGAAACGCGTGGGGGCAGCCTATCGTGGCTGGGGCGGGGACTCCTCGATGGGGCCACCCAACTTTGGCGGGACCACCCGAGGCCAGTCGGGCGGGAGAACAGGATGCCGGTGCGGGGCCACCCATGATGCCGGTGCGGGGCCACCCATGGCGAATCTGGTGGCGCTCCGGCGGGGCCACCCAACGTCGGCGGGGCCACCCAACGCCAGTCGGTGAACGAAACCGGCAGGGGAGATTCGCACCGCGGTTGGGGAGGCGACGTCGAGGCCACACACGAGGGCACTTCCCTGCCCGGCTCGCCACGGGATGACGGCACGGAATAATGCACGAACGCGGGCATTCGGCTGCACGCTGCCACCGGTCGACACGCAGACACTCACGCCGTAGAATCTGGCCGCCTGG
>CAITYU010000515.1 GCA_903896675.1 uncultured Planctomycetaceae bacterium | reverse complement strand
TCCCGGGGAAACTTATACTATCGTTCAAACTGCTGACGGGACTCAGGAACCACGACTCTACCTGCAACCCTGATCCCACGTAAATCCTCCACCCTGTTTTCCGGGAATGCCACGGTGTCCGAAAACGCTGGTTCCAGCACTGCAGCCCAAAGCGGCAATTCATTCAGTATCGCTCGCGTCCTGATTCTCCTGCTGGTGGCTGCCACAGTCACCGGTGGCGTGTATCTGGCACTCTTCATGGAACGCGGACCAAAACCGCTGTATCCATTCTCAGGTCAGGTTCTGCTGAACGGCAAGCCCGTGACAGTGGGAGCCGTGATGACACAAAGTATCGATGACGAATATGGTGTCGGGATTGGTGAGCTGGACAAGGAAGGACGCTTCAGGCTGAGATCAAATGATGTGGACGGTGTTACCGCCGGAACTCACCGCGTCGCCGTCAGCAGCATGGCCCCCGGAATTCCGCCGCGACCACTGGTCCCCAGCAAATACCTGAATCAGAACACCACCCCACTGACAATCAATGTGACCAGTGATCCGTCGCAGAATACGATCGTGCTGGAACTCGAGGGTGAGGTCGAGGCCCCCCCGGCGCTGCAGGGCCCGCCCGGCGGTGGTGGCCCCGGGGCGGCTCCCGGTGACGCCCCCAGTCCGCCAGCAGCAGCGCCGACTGATGCCGCAGCCAACCCGGCCGCAGCCGCTTCCGCGCCGGCACCCGCTGGCGAAACTCCCGCTGCCCCACAGTAATCCGCGCCAAAGCAATTACATCCCTCGCCTGAATTGCACTCTCTGAACGTCTCAGCCTGCACTCATCCTCACTGCCTGAAAACTGCTTCGCCATGTCCATCAAGATTCGCTGCCTCTGTGCGTGGGAAGGAAATGTCAAAGACGAACTGGCCGGCAAAAAAGTCCGTTGCCCGGACTGTAAGGGATCCATCGAAGTGCCGGTTCCCACGGCAGCCAAACCATCTCAAATGCAGGCCGTACCGGTGCTGTCCGCCGGTTTTCGCATTGAAGACTCGTCACCAGTGCTGAAACCTCTGGCGGGGGAAACAGCCAAACCGCCGGTACCACCCAACCCACCGCCACGACCTGCCACCGCCCCACCACAGGTGACTGCCAAACCTGCTGCGCCTCCCACCCCAGCCATCGCCAGCGACACCAAAACCTGCCCCTACTGCGCCGAAACCATCAAGGCCGCTGCCGTCAAATGCCGGTTCTGCGGTGAATCTCTCGATGACAGTGCCAGCACCAGAAAGAAAGCCGGCAAAAAACCGTCAGCAGAAAATCCCTTCGACTTGCTGGATTCAGACCTCGAGTCCGACGGCTATGACGAAGTGGAAGTTGTTTCCAGCGGTCAGGGTCGAAGACGCTCAGAATTGTCGTCAGGCGACTATAACCCGTGGGAAGCACCACAGCCTCAGTCACACGCAGCGACCCGCAGGACACGCGTGATCGGAGCCAGTCCCCTGCACCGACTCGGTGCTCGCATTCTGGACGGACTGATTATAACCGTCGTCTCCCTGCCCGGTTACGCCCTGCTCTACTTCGGCCTCAGTCAAACATCTCGCGGAACTGTCAGCCCCCTCCTCAGACCCGGTAGCATCGTCCTGATGATCACCGCGCTGATTCTGCTGGTCGTGTCCATCATGCTCTACAGCAAAGGCAAAAGCATCGGCAAGAAAATCAGCGGACTGACGGTCTGGGACACCGCAACAGGGCGGCCTGCAGGGCTGCTGAAAACATTCGGCCGCGAACTGATCCCAGGCATTCTTGGCATCATTCCGCTGCTGGGCCCCATTCTCACGATTGTGGATATCCTCGGGATTTTTCGCCCATCCCATCGTCGACTGGTCGACGACCTGCTGGGAACCGATGTGCTGGCCGATTGAGCACACCAGTAGCCCACACCTCGGGTAACAACTTCAGCACTCAAAACAAAACGGGTGCCCCTGCAGCAGGCAGGCACCCGTTTGCAATCACGTCGCACGGCCCACTCAGAGCCTCACACGTCACACACTTCCACTGCCTGACGCAGACCGGCCAGCGGATCACGGTTCGGTATGAACTCATGGCCCACATAGCCATCGTAGCCCAGTTCCACCAGCTTTCGCAGAATCGGCGGAAAGTTGATTTCCTGGTTCTCGTCCAGCTCGCAGCGACCGGGATTCCCGGCCGTATGAATGTGCCCAAGAATGTCCCTGTTCTCTTCCAGTCGCCGTATCACGTCTCCGTTCATCAACTGCACATGGTAAATGTCAAACAGCAGCTTCACCTTCGGTGAACCCACCCGACGCACAATGTCAGCCACATAGTCAATGTCATCACCCTGGTATCCCGGGTGGCCCTTCATCGGATGACTGCTGTCTCGAGTATTCAGGTGCTCAAGACAGATTGTCACGTTCTTCTCTTCCGCGTACGGGGCCAGTTTCTTCAAAGCCGCCACGCAGTTCGCAGCACCTTCGGCAGCGCTGATCTCACCGCTGGTCGGATCCTCGGGATTTCGCCACTTGTAGCCAGTGAAGGCAATCACCGCCGGATATCCATATTCATGGCACGCATCAATCGTCTTCTTCGTCGCCGCCATGACCTCGTCATGAAACTCCGGATTGTTCAGACCACGCATAAACGGTGCGCCCGGCATCCCGTTGGCCGCCAGTGCACAGGTCAGACCGTACTTCTTCAGCATCGGCCAGTCCTCCGGCCCGCAGATCTCTATCGACTTGCAGCCCAGACTGACAGCCACCTGACAGGTCTTCTCAAAACTCCAGAATTCCCCAGCAATATTGAAACACCAGAACACGACCGAGTGCTTGATGTTGCCCTTCAGCTTCAATTCAGTCATTGCTTCACTTTCTGCATTCAGCGTTGGTAAAAAATGATTCCCCGGAACCGCCGGACAACTCACTCAGCGTTTCTCAGCACCCGCCTCGTCCAGACGCCCCACCGCCCACAGCATACCACGAGTCACCAGATCGAGGTAACGATCGTCGCCAACCGTCACGTTATTATGCCCCAGTGTCGTGGCGAAGACTCGAGTCTTTCCGTTGTAACGGTTTGTCCACACACACACGGCTTCAGCCTGCTGCTGACCGCCATCACGGCCCACCCAGCTTTGCTTACCCAGAGCCAGAGGCTCTGCCGTTTCCAGCAGACGCCCCGACGAGTTGTTATACAGCTCCTCCTTCTCCGTCGTCCAGCTCTGCATACCCTTCGTGATTGCACTCGCTTCACTCAGAAACGAAATCGCTATCGGCTCCTGCGGACCGTGCCCCGTGCTGGCCAGACCCGTGAATTCAAACCACGGCGTCTTCTGAGGATACCCTTCGGTACGGTAGCTGTGCATGCCACAGTGCAACACCACCGCCGGCAGACCCTCCCGATGCGGACGCAGTATCCGCTCCACCACCCTGATATCCTTCACATCCGACGTGCACTCGTCGTGAATCACCACGTCAAACCCGTCCGCCCAGTTTTCCTTTTCGTACCACGGATTCAGGTGAGTCGTGCCGCGATCCGGATCAAAACTGACCGTCCACTCCACTTCCGTCCGCTTCGAGATTCCCTCCGTAAGCAGCTTCTGCTGCTTCGGATAGTCGTGACAGCAGCCCCCCAGCACCAGCAGAGCGCGAATCGGACGCTGCTGCGCGGAAGCCCCGGATGAGACAATAACACACAGCGCAACTGCACACAGCAGTCCGCTCAATCGCGGCAAACACACTCGAAACATGCGGGATTCCTGCGAGGTGGGATTGAATCAGGTCCACGTGGGCAAACAGACTGCATCCAGCCTGCTGACACAGAAGCATAGCATCCGCCGGCAGCAATCTCCAGCCCCCGAACACCCCCGAACCGCCCCCCTCCCCGTCTCACCACGATCGTCGCAGTTCCAGCCGCAGCATATCGCTGTAGTGAGTATCCCCGGTCAGGCCCCGACCGTAACCACCGTAAACATCCGTGTCCACTGAGATTCGCCAGCGCAAGCCCACCTTCGCATTCACAATCGTGTCGCCGGCGGCATCCACAAAACGCGTCACCGGACCTGGTGTCGTAATCGCACTGCCACCGTCCAGAACCGTCCAGCCCACAAACTCCGTCACTGCCGACACATTGCGGTGCCGACACTCCTCCAGCAGCACATAGCTGGCACCCACCCCATATCTCAGCACGTTCCCCGCAAAACCCTCTGACCCATCAATCGCAATCCAGTCCTTCAACTCCGCAAATCCAGTCAACCGCGGTGCCAGTTGCTCATACCACAGCAAGCCCGGTTCCAGACTGACATGGTCCGTGCCCAAACCACGATCTCCGTCACCGGTCGGCACATACACCCGAAACTGAAACGTCTGCACACTGTCCGCCGTCACACCAAAAGCGTGACGAAAACCAAAATTGCTGTCGCCCAGCCCCGCTGTGTTGTCCTGAATTTCCGGATTCGCGAAACGCACCGGCACTTCGCCAAACAACGACCAGCCATCCGCAACCTCCAGCTCCGTATATGCTGCCAGGTCCTGGTAGTCCACACTGGTATCCGGACCGGGCCCGGGCCCGCGCTTGCCACCCACCGGCCAAAGATACTCCGCACGGGCAGGTTGCCGAGCATTGTAGTTGGAGTCGTAGCGGAACCGAAACTGGTTGCCAACGATCGGGTTATCAATGTACCCCACGGTGCTGTCCGCTACCAGAGGGCCATCCTCTTCGTCAGCCTCCGCCTCAGCCGTCGCCGCACGGCGCTCAGCGGCTCCCGCTGTCCGAGCAGCCAATGGTCCCTCCTGAGCCGCACTCGGCTCGCTCACCAGAACCAGACAGAGGCACCCTGTAACAAGAGAATTCAGAAGGCCGGACAAACACCGCAGACTGCACATCTTCAGCCCCCCAACCAGCCAGCACTCACATCCACAGCCTCCGCGCTGATAGACACCCCCTAATGCTATCGCGACTTGCCCTTCAGAAAATCGATAGCAATTCGCCGTCTGTCCACCCGCTGGCCATCCGGGTCCGCTGAAAACACTTCTGACAGGAAGGCCAACAGGCAGAAACCGCCGCAGCGACAGTCATTTTCTCGAAACAGTTTCCAGCAGCTCTCGAAACTGCGGGTTTTCCTGCAAATCCTTCAGCTGCTCGTCCGACCGCAGCTCGTCCATCGATATCGCCCCACTCGCCAAACCACGCTGCAGCAGCGTCACCGCGCGATTCTGGTAGTCCATCCTCAGCTCGTTGCGTACACCATCAGCCAAAGACGCTTCTGCAGGCACCAATGCCGCACTTCGCACCAGCAACCCTGCCGCGACCAACCAATCGCCCGGCCGCAACTGCAGTTCCGCCAGTTCCTCGGCCGCCAACGCAGCCCGCCGGTGCTGTCCCGCCAGCAGACTCGCTCGCGATAAACTCAGCAGCTGCGTTCGCAGAAAGGCCTGAATCGCCGGAGCCTCTGGAGACTTTTCCAGCGCTTTCCGTTGCTGCTCGCACGCTTCCTCCAGCAGCGTGGCCCGCTCCGCAGGCTCATCCTTCGGCACCAGCAGCGCCAGATTGAACAGCACCAGCCCCAGCCGACTTCGTATGTCCCCACTCTCACCCGATATCTTCAACACTCGTTCATACTCCGCTCGGGCTCGCTGCCATGACTCAGCAGCTCGCTCAGCCTGCTGCCGCTCCTGCTCCACTCCTCCCAGTCCATTGAGCGCATTGGCCAGCTGTATATGGTACTCAGGAACATTCGGATACTCGGCCTGCAAAGACTCCAGCACCTCCACTGATGCTCCGAATGCCGCGGCGGATTCAGACAGTGGATCAGGCACGAGGGAGGGGTTCCGCTGGCGAGTTGAAAACAACAGATTGCCTCGATTCAGCTGAGCCTGAGCCAGCTCCAGGGAATACTCCGTCTCACCGACTTGTTCGGCAACCAGTTGTCGCAGCAGGTGAATTGCGGCATCGCACTCCCGCAGACTCTCTGCTGCCCGCCCGGCATTCTTCAGCAGGACTCCAAGATTCAGTCGGCAGCGGGCCAGCCCCTGCCGAAACTCAGTACTTGCAGGTTCCGCCAGCAACGCCCGCCCACTCGCCGCTATCGACTCCCCAAAATCATCTTCCGATCCCCCGGGGTCTCCACGTTGCAGTCGCAGCAGACCGCGGTTGTAGAGCGTTTTGGCCAGCGATCCCAGAACCTGCGCACTCGGATTGACTGCCGCCAGCTCCCGCTGAATTCTTAATGCCTCCTCAAAAGCCGTAGCCGCCACGTCCGGACGCTCCGACTCACGCTCCATGTTTCCCAGCCAGTCCAGAGCACCCGCCAGAGCCAAATGCACGCTCGGATCGCGATCCGACTCATACAGCAAATGATATATCCGCACCGCCTCGCGATAATGATGCGATGCCTGAACCTGCTGCCGCAGCAAACGCCGAATCTCCGCCACTCGCAGATGCGTTTCCGCAAGCCGCATCTGAGCCGTCCGATTCGCCGGCTCGTCCTGCAAAAATGTCTCAAACAGTTTCAGGCTGCCGTACAGCTTCTGCTGCTGAGCCTCAGATCGCGGTGGTGTGCGCGTCACCCACTCCTCCACCACGACCAGCATTTCATCCGCCGCCCGCCCCAGCAGATCAAAATTACGAGTCGCTCGCTGCAGATTCGCCTCCGCCCGCAGCCACTGCCAGCCCACACCAGCCGCCCCCACGACGATCGCCGATAACACCAGCCCTGTCAGCATCGACTCACGCGGATGGCGACGACACAGTCGCCACAGACGCTGCAGACGACCCAGAGGACGAGCCAGAATCGGACGCCCCTCCAGAAAGCGAACCAACTCCTCAGACACAGTCTTCGCCGAGTCATATCGCCGCGCAGGATCCTTCTCCAGACACTTCAGACAGATCGTCTGCAGGTCAAGCGCAATTTGCGGATTCAGCAGTCGCGGCGCAATCGGATCCTCATGCAGCACCTGACGCATCGTCTCCAGCGGATTGTCCGCGCGAAATGGAGGACGCGTCGTCAGTAACTCATATAACACCGCTCCCAGCGCATAAATATCGCTCCAAGGACCCGCCGGACCACGGCCCGGATCAGCCTGCTCGGGAGGCATGTAACTGGGAGTCCCCATGATGGAAAAATCACCCGTCAACTGCGAATCCGCGTGCACACGCTTCGCCAGCCCGAAGTCCGTAATCCGAACAGCACCCGCACCATCCAGCAGCACATTCTGAGGCTTCAGGTCGCGATGCAGAACCCCATGCTCGTGCGCATAATGCACCGCGTCCGCCAGCTGCCGCAGATATCGCGCCGCCTGCTCACCCGGCAGCGAATGCTCACGGATAAGCCGCGACAGATCCTGACCCTCAATAAACTCCATGGAATAAAAATGCCGCCCCTCGGATTCGCCAACCTCATACACAGCCACAATACCAGGATGCCGCAGATTTGCCGCCGCTTCAGCCTCATTGCGAAATCGCAGAACGTCCTCTCGACTTGCCCCCACTCCCGCAATCACCGTCTTCAGAGCCACAATACGATTCAGACTCCGCTGCCGTGCCCGATAAACAACGCCCATGCCACCACGGCCCAGCACACCCAGTAGCCGGTAATCCCCCAACTCGCCAATACCCGCCTCCACCACCTCGTTCAACAATTCGGCTGCCGCCCTCCCCGAGCCATCCGCCGGCACGACAGTCCGCTGCGAAAGCTCTGCACCCTGCCGACCAGCCTCACACACAAGACCAAACAGTTCAGCAATCTCTGATTCGTAACAGGGAAATCGCTGCTGCCATGACTCCGGAACAATCGTCACGCCACGCCGCTGCTGGCATCTCAACTCAACCCGCAGCAAATCCGGAAACATCTCCCGCCGCAGCTCCGGAATCACTCCCGCCAGCAGATACTCCAGACGCGGCTGCACGTCCCCGCGTTCGTACAACTCCTCCAGACGCCCACACAATCTCCACCGCAGCGATAACTCATCTGCCACGGGCTCATGACGCACCAGATGGACCACCAAATCCCGGTACTCCGGAAAACGACCACCAATCTCTGCCTCGATGACAGCATCAGATTGACTGCGACACAGACACTCCTCTGCCAGCAACTCCAGCGTCCAGTTCACTCCGGCAGGCAGACCAGACCACGAACTCAGATAATCCTCCACTGACAATGGACTGCCGGCACGCCAGCGACGACGCTGATCAAGCCGAATCAGCGACAATAATTCCCGGGGACCAGCCGTTTCAGACAGCGCCGCAGACACCGCCGCCAGAGATGGCCCCTCGGTATGAGCAGCCCAGAGTTGATCCAGTTCAGCAGCAGGCGACATAGCACACCGGCCCCCAAGACTTCGACAAACGGTCAGTCCCAGGGGAAAATTCTGCTGCGCACAAGGCGGAATCGCAAACTAAATGCCACTGAAAAACGAGGGATCACTGCGAAACGGCGCACAGGACAACAGGCCCACCCTCGGGTATTCCCCCACAGCTCACTACCTGCTCAGCGACCATCAGACGACTGACTGGTATAACCAGCTACCGGGTTGACCCGCACAGCACTGCTCTCACTCTGGTTCGCTGAACCAGGTTCAATGAAGACCTCCACCCGCGCATTGCTCAGACGCTCCACACGCCGTGCTGACTCTGGTTCCAGATCAATCCGCACCTCCACAACTCGGGCATCCGTGTCGCTGACCGGGTCGTTCGTCAGCACGATTTTGCGAGCCACTGCGTTGCCAATCTCCGCGACTACCCCGAAAAGCTCCTCCCCGGAAGCATCAAGAACCACCCTTGCCCGCAAACCCGCACTCAGCAGCGACACGTCGCCCTCGTAAACCTCAGCCACAGCCTGCATCACGCCCACATTGGCAAGTTCCAGCAAACCCTCCGGATCAATCCGCTCGCCCGGATACGTCAGGATCCGCAGCACCCGACCGGCAATCGGCGATCGCAGCTCAGATCCTGACAGCTCAGCGGTCGCCGTTTCCAGCCCAGCCCGCGCTGCATCAATCTCCGTCTCAGCCACACGCAGATCCGTGTCCAAGATTTCCACCAGCCCCGCCAGAGTTCCCTCGGCACGCTGCTTCTCCAGTAACCATCGGTCCAGCTCCCACTGCTGCTCCTCAAGCTGCTCATCACTGATCGCCCTGCGAGCATGCAACTGCTGAGCCCGATCCGCCTCACGCCGCGCCAACTCGGACTGACGCTCAGCCAGAGCCACGATTGCCCGCTGCGCCGCGATATCGCCCGGCTTCGCACCCGCCTGCACCTGCTGCAGCCGCACCTCCGCAGCACGCAGCCGCGCCTCCGCCTCGGCCCGCTTCGCACGCCGACGATCGATGTTGTCCAGCGTCACCAGCAGTTGCCCAGCCTCAACATCCTGCCCCTCAGATACGTGCAGCAGCCGAACTGTCACTCCCTCGTTGCCGGACTCCGGAAACAACTCAAGAATCCGACTGGCAGGCTCAAGACGCCCCAGAGAATGCACCTGAGCCCTCTGGGGAGCAGTCTCATTGGCTGCTGCGACAGGGGCGGCCGAGGGTTGAAAAACTCCACGAAAAAACCAAGCCAGCCCCAACAGGCCGCAAACTGCTGCGAAGGTCAGTCCTTTGATGATCGGAGTACGCAAAGCCACGCCCATACAGAAAAGCACGCGGGAACCATCTTCCAGCGGTCATCATAGCTCAAGCCCCGAAAACGGCACCCGGAAATCCGAGAGGAACAGGACCCCGGCGTCGTTTTCTCGTGGACTTGACCTGCGGGCCCGACTCAGGCCGCTCCCCGTCTTCCCGTGGCCACTCCCGGAAAACACACGAATCTCCCCACTCGAAGACCCACAGAAAGCAGGGCCGCAGCACTTGCGTGCTGCGGCCCCGCAAAAATGAACCCGGGGTCCGGCCAGACCGGCTTCAAATCCCCAGTCAGGGCACCGCCACGGCGGCTGGTTCCGCCACCGCAGGCTCCACCGGACCGATCACCGCCGGCTCGGCCACCGGGGCAGTCGCTGCCGGATCCGCCGCGACTGGCTCCACCGCAGCAGGCAACGCCGGGACGGGGTCAACGGTGACAGGGGCGGCAGCCACTGGGTCAACAGCAGCAGGGTCGGCAGCGGGTGCTACCGGAGCTGCGGGACGCGGATTGCTGATCGGAAACAGATCCAGTCCATTGTCCAGCACCTGTTCGAATGTCTGCAGCGGTTTCCCCCCCTGAGCTCCCGTGGCCGACAGCACCACCAGATTGTCAGTCGCCCGCGGCATCGTTGTCGTGCTGTGACCATTCACCAGCACCAGTTCCGGATGATCGAACGGGGCCTTCTGCAATCGCACTCGCTCATCCGTCAAATGCTGCAGGAAAGCCACAACCGCAGCAATCGACTCAGGATTACCCTGCAACTGGGAAATCCCGTGCATACCCGGATCAAGGTTCTCAATGTTTGTCTTTCGGAAGTCGGCTCCCCGAGTATAAAACTGCACGACTTCCGTCAGTGACTTCATTCCGCCATTGTGCATGTAGGGACCGGTCAGTTCCACGTTACGCAGCGTCGGAGTCTTGAAGGCACCGTCCACTGCCACTCGTCGATCCGCAGTCACCACGTTCAGCGGATCAATGTTCTCACCCAGTTGCTCACGGCGACTGTAGGACAGTGGCCCCAGTCCTGGTACCGTGGCCCCCACACCAATGTCCTCAGCCGTCGGACGCACGCCAATGTTGTAGAAACCCTCGTCGTAAAAGGCGATTCCAATCGCCATCGGCATCAGCGTCACACCACGACCATCAGGCTCAGACAGCACTCCGCGTATCGAACTGACCGTCGCTCCCGCAAACTCAGGACCATGATGACAGTTGATGCAGCGACCTTCATTCATGAAAATCCGCAGACCTTCCTTTGCTTCAGCACTCAGGGCTGTCTGATCACCTTTGGCATAGCGGTCATACGGAGCATCATTCGACACCAGCGTCGACTCGTACATCATAATTGCCAGTCCCCAGTACAGCGAAAAATTCGCTTCCATGTGGGTGTAGCCATCGGCGGTCAGCTTCTGGCCATTCCACCATTTCGGCTGGAACGCCTTTCGAATCAGTGCTGCATAGCCGGCTGTGTCCTGATTCAACCCGCGACCACCTGCGTCACGGTACAGCCCCAGCACACTGTCGTCCTCGGCCACCTGCTGCTGCGCCAGCGGACGCAGCCCCAGCAGTTTCCGCCCCAACTCAGCAAACGAACGACCGGACCACGCCATTTCCACCGAGCTGTTCGGAGGTCCCGAGGCCTGCGATGCGAGGCTGGCGTTGTCAATCAGTATCTTCACCGGACTCATCGTGCCATCCGGATTCGACTGCAGCACTCGCGCGGTCGGATCCAGCTCACCCAGCGGATTCACACCGTTGAAGTAACGTCGGGCACGGCCATCCCAGAACGTGCGATCAAAGAAAATCGCGTTCACGGACGTCGGAGCATTTCGACCGGTCGCCTGCCGGACCGCTACGCCTGCAACCTGCGCAACAGCGTCAGGAGTATCCTCGCCATCATCCCACGCACTGCCGGCGTTGTGCCACGTGTAACGTCGGCTCAGCACACCCTCTGAACCCGCCACTTCCATCGTATCACGAGTCACCGGGTTGCCGTCCAGACGGGCCGGCTCCGTCGGATTCTGCACCCGATGGAACGGGAAGTCGTCGCTTGCCAGCAACTGATTCGCACCACGAAAATGCTCCACGGCCGCCACATCGAATGCCGGGCCAGCACTGGCCTGATGGCCGAATGCACTGCCCGGGGCTCCGGGATGCAGACTATTCACAGGGCGAATGTCCGCCCCGGCATTCCAATGACATGAAGCACAGGCCGTGCGACCATCGCTGCCCACCTGCGAATCCCAGAACAATGCCTTACCCAGCACGATCGCCGCATCACGGTCCACCACATAATCCGCCAGATCTGCCGGCAGTGGCACCGGAATCGAATCCAGTGGTCCTGGCTGCGGACGCTTCGTCAGGACCGAGACCTGACAAATTGCCGCCCCATCCGCCATCGCCGGACTCTCGGACGAAAACCGCAAACCAACCACCGCCTTCTGCGGAATGAAATCAATCACCTTCTCTTCCCAGCCCATCTGGTGCGGAGCCCAGTTGGCCGGTTTTGCCATCGTGAATGTAAATTTCTGCAGTCCGATCAGCACCGACAAAGACCGCGGCTTCAGCGGATTCGTAAGCCAGTTTCCGGACATCAGAAAACGAATGCGATACGGAGTTCCCGGGACAAGATTCAGCGTCTGATACATGGAACCCGATCGAGTCCCGTTCAGGTCGACGACATTGCCCACGTCCGCATGAGCCGACAGACTGCCAATGTGCAGGCCCACATCACCCATGTCCACCGTCCACGCCCCGAACTTCCGCGGTGCCCGCAGAATCGTCTCTGCTGCACGCAACTCGCTGCCGGCAAACCAACCGTCCAGAGCCATATTCATCATGCCCACCGCCGGGTCGATCAAACCCACCGGTTCGATTGCCACATCGGCGGCCAAAAGCTCCGCCACAGCGGCCTCCGGGAT
>CAITYU010000514.1 GCA_903896675.1 uncultured Planctomycetaceae bacterium | reverse complement strand
GCCCTCCCAAGCGAGGACTTTGCTATTACTGAGCACTGAACACTGAGCACTGAACACTGAGCACTGAGCACTGAACACTGAACACTGAACACTGAACACTGAGCACTGAGCACTGAACACTGACGTCCGGCTCGGCAGGAGCCTCGCCCTCCCTAGGGATGGGACGCGGGCGGGGTGGTGGGACCGACGAGGCGATCGAAGATGGGGGAGGCCATCAGGGTGGTGGCGATTGCCATGATCACCAGCATGGCGAACAACTGGTCAGAAATCAGGCCGCGTTCGCGTCCGATGTTGATGATGATCAGTTCCATCAGGCCACGGGCATTCATCAGGACTCCGATTCCCAGTGCTTCCCGATTGGGGACTCCGGTAGCCCTTGCAGCCAGCCAGCAGGAGACGCCTTTGCCGATCATGGCGACCAGCAGGACCAGCAGGCACATCAGCCAGCCGGAGGTGGTGTTCAACAGACCGATTTTTGTATTGAGTCCGCTGAAGGTGAAAAACATCGGCAGCAGCAGGGCAACTGTCAGCGGTTCAGCCTTCTCGGTCACACCGCCCGTCATTGGGCCGCGGGGAATCGCGGTGCCGACGATGAAGCCACCGAACACCGCGTGCAGGCCCAGTTTGTCGGTTGTCAAAGCCCCCAGAGCCATCAGGGCGAGGCAAATCACCAGTCCGGGTTCCGTCAGTCGACCGTCGCGTGTCAGCAGGCGTTCCAGACGCAGCAGCAGCGGTCGCAGTACCAGCGACACACACAGCACAAAGGCAATTCCGCCGCCGATACTTTTCAGGGCTGCCGTGGGAGATTTTTCGATACTGGAAAGCACAACTGCCAGCAGGCACCACGCACAGCCATCGTCAATGGCGCCGGCACCAATGGCCACAGTGCCCATGCGAGTCCCGTTGAGTCCCTTGAAGTGGATGATACGGGCCAGCATGGGAAAGGCGGTGATGCACATGGATGCACCAAGAAAGACAGCAGATGCCCACGCCGTGCTGCCCGCCGGAAACAGATCAGTGGAACCGTGGAAGTACAGTCCCAGCAGGCCTCCCAGCAGGAATGGACTGAGCATTCCGGCAAGCGAAACGGCGACCGCACTCTTCCACTGCGACCGCACAATGTCGAGGCGAAATTCCATGCCCACAATAAACATGTACAGGGCCAGCCCAAGCTGCGAGACCGGATAAATGTAGCTTTGCGAATCGCGGGTTTTGGCATCCCACGGGAAGATTGCCGCCTGCAGTTCCGGGAAGAACAGACCCAGCAGGGACGGCCCGAGGCAAACCCCCGCAATCATTTCCGCCACCACCTGCGGCTGCCCGAAGCGACGAGCCACAATGCCGACGATGCGGCAGGTGGTCAGGATGACCGCAATCTGCAGGAAGAAGTATTCAGCGAGCAGTGGATTTTTCATGAGGTCATCGGGCGTACGGGGCTGCTAACGGGGCACAGACTCGCTCTATCCTACTCAGAAAACCCATGTGCAGACAACTGTTGTTTCGACAGGTTTTTATTGCGGACGGAATTTTCACTGAGGAAAACGTGGCTGCCAGCCTCAGCGATGCTCGCGAAATACGAGGCAGGCGTTGTGTCCGCCAAAGCCGAAGCTGTTTTTCATGGCACAGCGAATTCGCATCCGCCGAGGCTCGTGCGGCACGTAATCCAGATCGCAGGCGGGATCCGGATGATCAAGATTGATCGTGGGCGGTGCGACCTGTCGTTCCAGTGCCAGCACACAAAACACCGACTCGACTCCGCCGGACGCTCCCAACAGATGTCCCAACTGACTTTTGGTGCTGGAGACCGCGAGAGCATCGGCGTGCTGTCCGAAGACCGTGCGGATGGCGTTGGTTTCGGCGACGTCACCCAGTGGCGTGCTGGTTCCGTGAGCATTGATGTAGTCGATGTCGTCAGGTTTCAGTCCGGCATCGGCGATAGCTGCGTGGATGGCTCGTGCAGCCCCTGTTCCCTGGGGATCGGGTGAGGTCAGGTGAGTGGCATCCGAGGACAGTCCGTAGCCACAGACTTCAGCAAGGATGCGGGCACCCCTGCGGCGGGCAAATTCGAGCTCCTCAAGCACCAGAATACCGGCACCTTCGGACAGTACAAATCCGTCACGGTCGACATCGAAGGGGCGACTGGCTTCCTGTGGTGCATCATTGCGGACCGACAGAGCTCCCATGCGTGCGAAGCCCGCAATGCCCATGGGTGTCAGAGCAGCTTCGGTGCCTCCTGTCAGCATCACATCGGCCATGCCACACTGGATCATGCGAAAGGCATCGCCGATGGCATTGGTACCGGAGGCGCAGGCGGTGCAGACGGAGGTATTGGGGCCGCGCAGTTTCCAGCGAACGGACAGATTACCGCTGGCAGCGTTGATGATCAGCTTGGGGATCATGAAGGGCGAAATGCGATCCGGTCCGCGATCGAACAGCACTGAGTGCTGCAATTCAATTTCGTCCAGCCCACCGATGCCGCTGCCGACGAGCACTCCGTAGCGGTACGGATCACCGATGCTGAAATCGATCGCGGCCTGGCCCACAGCTTTTTCAGCGGCGACCATGGCAAACTGGGAAAATCGATCGGCGCGACGCAGATCACGGGCATCGATCTGCAGATATCTGGTGGCGTCAAACTGCCGGATTTCGCCGCCGAAGCGGACTTTGAAATCGCGGCAGTCGAAGCGTTCCACGGTGCCCACGCCGCTTTCACCGCGACACAACGCATCCCAGACGTCGTCCAGTTCGCAGCCAAGCGGGGTGACAACGCCAAGGCCTGTCACCACTACTCGACGGCGTGACATACACTCAGCTTTCGGCGCAGGATCCGACGAACAGTTCTGTCGGTTACAGGGGAAAGACGGCCAGCAGGCTGCTGAGCCGTCAATCCGCGGTCCGAAGTGAAACTGTCAGCCGGTACGATCAGGATTTTGACTTGCCGTTGATGTAATCGATGGCATTGCCAACGGTTTTGATCTTGTCGTAATCCTCGTCCGGGATCTTGACTTCAAATTCGTCTTCGAGCGCCATGACGAGTTCAACGATATCCAGAGAATCCGCTTTCAGATGGTCGACAAACGAGCTGTCGCGGGTGATTTCTTCCTTGGGAACGTCCAGCTGATCGCCGACGATTGCAATAACTTTATCAGTAATATCCGACACAGGTAGCTTCCTCCAGCGAAACAGGCACCCGATGACTTTGGTGTCGTTCATTCGGTCATCCGAGGAATTGCTCCGGCTGCCTGCTCCGAATGCAGGCGACGTCCGGTCCGCGAATTGGAGTGAAGGTATATCGGTTTTGGCAAACCGTGTAAACCCGTCCCAGCCAGGAGGCAGAATCGAGAGGAATTCGGGAAGCCACAGGAACTGCAATGCGGGCAGAAACTGCCGAAAACGCTGGTTTCCCGAGCGGACTGCCCGTTCTCTGGGCGGATCTGCCGGGAATCGTTAGGATGCCGGTTCTGCAGATTTCCGCTGCAGATTCCGTACCTTGCAAAGGGAGGCCACCGATGAATACCCGTCTGTTCCTGTCTCTGATCTGTCTGCTGTTGCTGTGCAGTGATCCCGCCATGGTCTCGGCCGCCGATCAGGTGACGATGCGGCCGGCCGCAGGTCAGACCGTGGAGATTCAGATCAACGGACAGCCGTTCACCACCTTCAACTACAGTGAAACTCTGCCGAAGCCCTTTTTTCTGCCCGTCACAACAGCCGGTGGTGTGGTGGTGAATCGAGCCCTCGGAGACACCTCGGATGCCGATCACCCGCATCACAAGGGCATCTGGAATGCCATCGACGAAGTCAATGGCGTCAAATTCTGGGCCGAGAAGGGAAAAATCGTAAACACCAGTACCGAAATCGTGCGTGCCGAAGGTCCCTCAGCGGTGATCCGTACCGTCAACGCGTGGCAGAATCCGGAGTCGGGCAAAGCCGAAGTGGAAGAGGCTGCCACAGTGACCATCCATGCCAATCGCCTGCTGGTCTACGACATGACTTTCACGGCCGTAAATGGCCCGGTCGTGTTTGAGGATACCAAGGAAGGTCTGTTTGGTTTCCGGGTGGCTCCTTCGATGAAAGAAAAGAACGGCGGTCGAGTGACAGCCAGTGACGGTTCAGCAACGACAGCCAAATGCTGGGGTCGGACATTTTCGTGGGTGGATTACAGCGGGGAAGTGAACGGCAAAACCGTGGGCGTAACCATCATGGATCATCCGGAAAACTTCCGCCCCTCTCGCTATCACGTGCGTGATTACGGTCTGTTTTCGATCAGCCCGTTCGGCGAAAAGGCCTATACGAACGGAGCCAGTGAAGCGAAACCTGTCCACCTGCAACAGGGTCAGACGCTGCGACTGCGTTACGGCCTGTACATTCATGACGGCGATGCGGCTGCGGCTGACATTGCCGGGGCGTGGAAACAGTTTTCCGAAGCTTCGAAGTAGGCTGATTCGTGCTGCTGCCGCTGCATCTGCTGTTCCCGCTGTTCTCCAGTGTGGTCTTTGTATTCGGGATGCTGAATGCCAAGCGAGCCATCTCGCTTGGCGGCAGTCCATGGACCAGTACGGTACTGGCAAATTTCTGGCTGGCAGCCGGTTGGGGGCTGTGTGGTCTGCTGACCGGACAACTGCTGCCGTCGGCCGGCTGGTGGCAGGCGGCGCTGGTGGCGCTCAGTTTCGTGGCTGGCCAGGTCTTTACATATTTTGCCTATCAGCACGGTGACGTTTCCGTCGCGACTCCTGTCTTCGGAGTCAAGGTGATCATTGTGGCCGTGATCCTGTCGGGTCTGGCGGGCGAGCCGATCTCGGGGCGGGTCTGGGTGGGTGCGGGTCTGGCGACGCTGGGGGTCGGATTGATTCAGGCGGGTGCAGCAGCTGGCGATCGCAGTGACCGTTCGATGTTGCGCAGCCTGTTGACAATCGGGCTTGCGCTGCTGGCGGCCGTATCCCTGTCCCTGTTTGATGCCGGGTTGCAGTTGTGGGGGCGGCGCTGGGGGGCGGCAGTCTTCCTGCCGGCCATGTTTGTGTGCACAGGACTCTGGTCGCTGGCACTGCTGCCCTGCGCCGATCGTCCGCGAAAACTGCTCGGCACTCCCATCCTCGCCCCGCTGCTGATCGGGACCCTGCTGATGGCTCTGCAGGCCATGAGTATGTCATGGTCACTCAGTCGCTTCGGGGACGCGACACGGATCAACATTGTCTATGCCCTGCGCGGCCTGTGGGCCGTGGCTTTGGCGCGGCTGCTGTCCGGGACATTCGCGACGGCTGAACGTCAGCACAGCCGCAGCGTGATGCTGCTGCGACTGATCGGCGCGATCCTGCTGACAGCTTCGGTTGTGATCGCACTCAGCGAACGCGGATGAGTTTTCAGTTTTCAGTTTTCAGGGGGTGGCGGGCGGGGCAGGGCGATTCGGGGGGAACGCAGGGAAGTCGTGTGGCAATTTTCCGTGGTGATGAAATGCACAGCGCAGGTCGACAGCATCGTCGGCGATTCGAACAACGTTGTATCGAATCAGCCGGCTGACAGCTTGCCGATCCCTTCCAGCAGCGCAGCGCGAAGGCTGGCTATGCGTTCCGGGTCTTCCAGTTTTCTGCGATCTGCATCCAGCACGTAGAAGACGTCGACTACCTGATCAACGCTGGTGGCGATGCGTGCAAGGTGCACCGTCAGGCCATGTTCGTGAATGGTCTGGGCCAGTGTGAACAGCAGTCCCTGGGTGTCAGTGGCAAACACGTCGATCACGGTGTATTGCTGCGAGCAGTCGTTGTCGACGATGACTTTGGGTGCCTGGCGAGTGATCACGGCGCGTTGTCCAAGCAGCCGAATCAGAGTGCTGCGACGGAAGATGGTTTCCGCCTTTTTGCGTCCTGTCAGAACGTCTCCGATCACGACCGCCACATCCTCGATTCGCGAGTGCGGCACTCCACCGCTGAAGTTCCGATCCTGAACTCGAAACAGCGAGATGACGAAGCCGCGCTTGCTTGTACAGACAAGAGCATCCTTGATGTCCATGCCCATGGCCGAAAGGATGCCGGCAACGAAGTGAAAACTGGCAGCCGCGAACTGTTCCGGTGCATAGACTCGATAACTGACAATTTCCAGTTCCGGATCGTATTCACCTTCAATTTTCACGTCGCGTCCATCCAGCAGCTGGATGACGGTCAGGTCCCGTGCAATGCGTTCGGGCTGCTGATTCATCAGATACAGCGGCGGCAGGGAATCCAGTTCGGCATCGGCCCACTGCCCCCATTCCTCGGCCGTCTTCACAACCTGTCCCGTCGAGGGCAGGAAGGACTGTCGAACTGCCGCGCGGATCTTCTGGATGCGTTCCCGCTCGAGGTGATTGTAGGGGCGTCCGCTGAGTATCAGGCTGGCGCGGTTGTAGAGGTCAGCCAGCAGGTCCCCTTTCCAGTCCGTCCAGACTTCCGGCCCCACAGCTCGAATGTCGGCTACCGTCAGGCAGTAAAGCATTCGCAGCAGCTCCGGAGCACCGACCAGTCTGGCGAAATCCAGCAGGACAACGCGGTCTGTGATATCCCGGCGGAGCGCCAGATCAGGCATGATCAGGTGATGCCGGACGAGGAACATGAGCATACTGCGTTTGTTGGCTGCCAACTGCAGTCGTTCAGAGACTGTTTCCGCCAGTCGCTCGCCAATAATGCTGTGGTCACCGGCACGGCCTTTGCCGATGTCATGCATCAGCAGTGCCAGATGCAGCGTCGCGCGGTGCCGAATCTCCTGATACGCAGAACCCACCGCTGTTTTTTCAGTGGCAAACTTTGCGACTTCGTCGATGGTCTTCAGCGTGTGCTCATCGACGGTGAAGCTGTGATACTGATTGAACTGCATCAGATTGCGAATTTCGCGAAACGGCGGGATCAGCCATTCGAGGAAGCGAGTTTCAGCCATGGTGCGCAGCGTTGTCGGCAGGCCGGTCACATCCCGCAACAGCTCACGAAACTGCTCGCTCTGATCGTAGTCCGGTTCGTCCGGCAGATGGTCAACGGCAGCGGAGATACCGCGAATGACCTCCGGAGCCAGCCGGACACGATTGGCCGCAGCTTCGCTGAACACCGTCAGAATCACCGTCGGGTTCTGCAATGACCTGAGCTGCGATTCATTCAGATGCAGCACGCCGTCCAGCAGTTGATATCCGTGTCTGCTGAGCACCGGCATGAAGCGATTGCGCAGTCTTTGCAGCAGAGTCAGGGGACGTGGCACATCGGCCACTCGCCGGGCAATCGCGGCCACTCGCGACGTATGCCCGAAGTACTGCTGCATGAAGACTTCCACAGGACGCGACGGATCCGTGGCCGCGATCTGTCGCTGTTCAGAAATTTTCAACTGCAGTTCGCGGGTCAGCACATCCTGCTTCAGATTCTGCAGCAGGTGCAGGTCCAGTCTGAGCAGAGTCAGGAACTGGTCGGCCTGGCGCAATTCCTGCAGTTCGCTTTCGGAAATATCACCGGCCTGCTGCAGCGATTCCGGTTCCGGTGAACCGTATCGCAGGAACGCCACCCAGCGGAGCAACTGAATGTCGCGCAGTCCTCCGGGGGAACGCTTGACGTCGGGTTCCAGTTGATTGACGGAATTCCCGCGAGCAATCCATTCGGCACGACGGGATTCCTGCAACTGCAGGATCAGCCCACTGGCGTCTGTCTGCATCACACGTCTGGAGATCTGCTGATTGAAGGTGCCGGAGAGTGCTACGGAACCGGCCAGCAGGCGCGGTTCCATGATGGATGTGGCGAACTGCACATCCTTCACGGCATACTCACAGGACTCGTCAATCGACTTCATGGTACAGGCCGGCTGCACCCCGGCATCCCACAGATCCCGCATGGCGACATCCACCAGCGGCTGCAGACGGGACTGCTGCCGCGGATCGCAGATGATCAGCAGGTCAATATCCGAAAAAGGAGCCGGCCGACGGCGACCATTGCCACCCACAGCCAGCAGCGACCACGATTCTGACAGACCGCCGGTGAACAGCTCGGCAGACTGCCGAAACGCATCACAGACAAAACCATCAATCCGATCCGACAGCCAGTTCGTGCAGGCCAGCCCGGTGGTGTCCGCAAGTCTCTGCTGCCGCAGCTCACTGCGTATCGCAGCCACCTCGGCTTTACGCTGCTGAATCCGCTGCTGAATGCCGGCTGTGGGACTGGACACTGCAGAACCTCAACAATGATGATTCGGACACGCACACTGGACCGATGGAAGTATAGTGAAAACGGTGTTAAGCCGCGAGTTCACATGCTGGGTGGGTCGAAATTCCGGTTCGTGCCGATCGTCGCAATTGCGAGCGTATCGTTAATATTGTGTTCAGTCGCTGCAGAGGTGCTGGACCTGCACAACCCGCCCCGGCGAGACTACGGCAATTGTCGCAGGTTCTGCGATGGAACGTAGGTCTGAAACTGCCGGGGAAATCAAATGTCGGACTGGTATTACTCGCTGCTGGGCGAAGAATTCGGGCCGGTATCGGCCGATATAATTCACGAACTGCTGCAGGACGGAACTCTCGCTGCCAGCGATCCCGTCCGCAGTTCGGACGCCGTGAATGCCATCACAGGAGCTCAGTTTCTGCAGTTGCATTCGCAGCCGGAACCTGAGGAATCAGCAGAAGATACGGCGGAGGCTGAAGCAGCCAGTGACCTGTTCTGGTTTCAACTGGAGGGCATCACGCTGGGCCCGGTAGCCGGACAGTCGCTGATTCGACTGGCGGAAATCGGCAGGATTTCGCAGGACACGCTGATTCGGCGGGATAATGAATTCCTGTGGGAGCCGGCGTCCGAATTTCACGAACTGTCAATCGTGTTCATGCTGGGTCAGTCGGACAGCTCGCAGAATGCTGGTACTGCAGCCCCCAGAACAGCGGGCCCGCAGTCGCACCCTGAAGTGACTGCGGATGATTCCCACCCCCGCCACGTTAACGATGAAACGGCTGCGACACCAGCCAAACGCAGCTCCGGAAACCCGACTCGCGGGACGACTGCCCCCACCCCGGCACCAGTCGGTCGCGGTCAGCGCAGCGGAGCAGGTTCCCGCAAGCTGGTGAATCGTCGCCGCAAGGCTGAGGCTGCGGCCAAAGCGGAAGCCGAAGATGCGATGCTGCAGGAAATCTTTGCGGAGCTTGAGCAGAAAAAAGCAGCAGGACGAACAGAGACTGTGCGTACACCTGGCGCTGCACCGTCAGGTGCGCCTGCACCGTC
>CAITYU010000513.1 GCA_903896675.1 uncultured Planctomycetaceae bacterium | reverse complement strand
TGCTGATCAGCTCCACAAGAAAGTGCAGTGTCGCATTGCCCGGAATCACGCCAGCAGCCCCTCGAGCCCCATAGCCCAGATCCGCTGGAATCTCCAGTTCGATCATCCCACCTTCACCCACCAACTGCATCCCCTCCGTCCAGCCCCGAATGACCTGATTCAGACCAAACGAAATCGTCTTGCCACGCTGGTACGAACTGTCAAACACCCGACCACCATCCAGCCAGCCGTGATAGTGCACCTCCACAGACTGACTGGCCGTTGGCTTCTTACCAGCCCCCTCGCGCAGAATCCGGTACTTCAACCCGGAAGCAGTCTGAGTAAATGCTGCGGGTGCGTTGGCGTCAATCGCCCCTGCACCATTCGGAAGAGCCGGAAACGCGGCGTTTGCTGCTGACATCACTGAATTCCCAAAAAATCCTTAAACACCGACGGCAAGCAGCCGCCTGAAAAGAGCCCACAAGTATCCCGACAGAACTTCGAACAAACAAACCAGCAGTCCCCACTGCAGCCAACATTTCCGATCTTCTCAGTCCACCCTGACACAACCACCTCTGCCGCGCCCGTCGCCCTGCCCGTCACCCTGCCCGCCCACGTGCACTCACCACCGACACCAACTGCTCCCGACACGGCATCCCAGGCCAGCCATTCACGGAGACTCAACGACACGTCATTCCGGCTTACTCAGCCAACTCCGCAAACTTCCCCCGCAAATCCAGCTTATCACCCATCCAGCCCTGCTCTTCCAGCAGCCTTCCGAATAACCGCCGCTTCACTACCATCGCTCCACGTTCACCCGAAATATCCCGCAACTCCTCCGGATCAGCTGACAGATCAAACAAAAGACTCACGCCAATCCCCGGATACAGAATCAACTTGTCACTCCCCACCGTAATCATCCGCTGACTCTGCATGTAAGAACCGGTCACACAGTCCCGCCACCGCGCCCCAGGCTGGCCACCCAGCAGCGGCACGAGGCTGCGAAACTGCACATGCTCCGGAATCACTGCACCCGCCAGCTCCAGCACCGTCGGCATCACGTCCTGCAGATACACAAACTCGTCCCGCTGCACTCCCGCTGCCACCCCAGGCCCACTCACCAGAAACGGCACCCGCACACTGTGATCATGCAGATTCTGTTTGCCCATCAGACCATGATTGCCACACGCCAATCCATGGTCCGCCGTAAATACTATCCACGTGCGATCCGCTTCGCCGGATTGATCCAAGGCCTCCAGAATTCGACCAATCTGCTGATCCATATGAGTAATAATCGCGTAGTACTCCTGCCGATTCACCTGCACCGACCACTCAGTCCGCGGCAGCGGAGCCAGCTTCTCGTCCCGAATATCATACACGCCGATTTCATGCGGATACCGTGGCACAAAACTGGCCGGGACCCGCACCCGCTCCGCTGGATACAGATCCACAAACTGTTTCGGTGACTGCCGCGGATCATGCGGCGCATTGAAAGCCGCATAAATGAAAAAGGGTCTCGGATCCGTCACCGCTGCCCGCAGATAATCCACCGTGTCATCCGCAACCACCTCGCTCCAGTGACGACCTCCCTCCCAGAAACC
The DNA here is from genome assembly GCA_903896675.1 of uncultured Planctomycetaceae bacterium. Lineage (GTDB taxonomy): Bacteria > Planctomycetota > Planctomycetia > Planctomycetales > Planctomycetaceae > SXXK01. Next base: position 4,797 of record CAITYU010000513.1, on the reverse strand, counting down.
ACCCCGCGACTCATCCCACGGCAGCCAACCCCGATCCTCTCGACTCACCGGACGGTTGTAACCAGCCATCGTCTGCTCCGGCATCCCACCTCGCACATGCCGCACAGTTTCAAACACCTTTGCCGCATCCACACTCACATGCCACTTCCCGGTCAGAAATGTCTGATACCCGGCCTTCGACATCAATTGCGGCCACAACCGCCCTTTCTGCATCCATTCGCTCGGCAGCCTCTGCTCCGCATCACGAGCCTTCCAGAGCTGCAGTCCGGTGTTCAGCATCGTGCGACTGGCCACACAGATCGCTCCGTGCCAGCCACCCGAGTTGTAGGCACGGCGAAAGGATGTTCCGCGAGCCATCAGACGGTCCAGATTCGGAGTCTGAATCTCGTCGTTACCGGCGGCCCGCAAAGTACTGAAGCACTGGTCATCGGCCAGCAGCAACAGAACATTCGGCCGGTCATCCGCATGCAGATCACCGGCAGTCGAACACCCCACAGTCAATGCCAGCCCCAGAAGCAGAATTCGCAGTACCACAGTCACCCTCCCCAACGCCAAAATCACCGACTGCACGCAGCTCACCACCACCGCAGAATCCGCCACGATTCACAGCCCCAGTGCCGCTTTTCGAAACGCATCCTGACTGTCAGCACCGCGACCGGGAAAACCCGCGTGCTGCACCAGCCACACCAGCACCCGCTGCTGACGACGGTCATAATAAGAATTTGTGGAATACGCGCCGCCGTGTCCAAACCGGTCCTCGGACACAGAAAAACCCAGCCCATAGGATTCCTTCACGGACTGCGGGGTCTGCCGAGTCGTCAATTGCTGAACAGCCGCCTCCGAAAGAACTCGTCGCCCCTCCAACTCGCCACCGTTCGCCAGCATACGATAGAACCGCGAGACATCCGCAGCAGTCGAAAACAATCCTCCCGCCGGCATGGCCGCTCGAACAGACCGGTCTGTCAACGGATACTGCAGTTGCTCAATCCGAGTCGCTGCAAGGCCCGCACCGCCAGACTTCGGACGATATGCCGTGGCAATGCGCTCCGCCTGAGCCTCGCTTGGCCAGAAAGTCGTCTCATTCATCCCCAGCGGCTCGAACAGTCGCTCTGTCAGAAACTGCTCGAAAGACTGCCCGGTCACGACCTCGGCAATTCGGGCCGCAGTGTTAATACCCGCATTACTGTACTGATATTTTGACTCCGGCGGAAAATCCAGGGACGTCATCGCATAGCTGCGAACACGATCGGCAAGCGGCAGTCGATCCAGAACCGGAACTTCCAGCGCTGATCGAAACGGCATGCCACTGGTATGTGACAGCACCTGACGAATCGTAATCGGTCGCTCTGGCTTCCGCAGCACCACTCGCTGCTCATCCTTCTCGGAGACGACCATCAAACCGCCAAACTCCGGCAGATACTTCTCAATCGGATCGTCCAGAGCAATCTTACCGGCATCCACCAGCAGCATCACCGCAGCCGCAGTCATCGGCTTGGACTGCGACGCAATCCAGAACATCGAATCCCCACGCATCGGCCTGCCGGACTCCCGATCCGCTGCACCGACCGCAGTGATGCTGAGAATTCCCTTCACGTCAGCCACCAGAGCCACGGCACCAGCCAGCTCCTCACGATCCACATACGGCTGCAGTGCAGCAGCAACAACAGCATCCGCAGGAGGCGACTCCTGAGCCATCAATGGCCCGCTCGTCAACTTGCAGAACACCAGCAGCAGGACCGCAAAACGCCACGCAAATGCCACCATGTCCGATCCATTCCTTCCGCAGGCTGATTTGAAAACTCTATCGCACCAGTTCCAAAACACTCAGAATCGCTCGATGATCCGATGCCACCGCTTCCGGCAACACCCGGCTTTCCACCAGCCGCCAGCGTTCCCGCGGACGCACCAGCACAAAATCAATCTGCCGCACCGGTCGCTCCACAGGAATCGTTGGCAATTCCCCGTCGTTCGCTATCCGCCAGTCGCGTTCCAGAATCTGCAGAGCCTGACTGCCACGAATATCGTTCAGATCACCCGCCAGAACAGCCGGACCATTCCACTCCTTCAACAGCTCATTCACTCGCTCAGACGACTGAATTCGTTCCAGCGGAGCGGGACGATGATCGAAATGAGTACTGCAGAACAGCAGTCGCTCCCCCACACCCGGTAACTCCAGTTCCACGCCCAGCAAACCACGCTGCTCGCCCGCATTCACATTCGGCAACTCACGATTCCACTCACGCTGCACCGGATATCTGGACAGCACTGCGTTTCCATACCGCCCACCCTGCAGCGCGATATTGCCCCCAAACACCACGTGCAGACGGGTCAGCCGAGCCAGCTCGGCCGGTTGATTGACTGCTCCAGTGCGAGCTGCCCGGTCGTCAACTTCCTGCAGGGCCACCAGATCGGGCTGTTCGGACAGCAGCACAGCAGCAATCCGCGGAAGATCCAGCCTGCCGTCCACACCCTCGCCATGGTGCATGTTGTAACTGATCACCCGCAAACGCACAGGCTCACCACATTCCACATTCGTCGCCATCGAAAACAGCAGAGCGACTGCGAACACGCTGCGATGGAATCCTGCGTACATCATGAATCTGCCCCTGCTTCGCCACTTTTCACACATTGCTTCACACCATCAGACGCAGGCCACGCACAACGGCGTCAGCCGCCAGCTCGCGCGGATGCGGGTCCATCGCACGACCAGGCAATGACGTCAGCACCACACAGATCGCACGAATCTCAGGATCCGCCCACGCGATCGTCCCGGTGGATCCCGTATGACCAAAGGTCTGATCAGAACAGCCACGACTTCCGGAATTCCGCCCCACATCAAAACCCAGCCCGCGAGACTCAAGGTTCTCCGGATTGTGATTCTGAATCATCAGTTTCGCCGTGGTCGCCGTCAGCACTCGTTCCCGCTGCTCCAGAAATTCTGACAACCACTCAGCAACGTCAGAAGCCGACATGTGCGTGCCGCCCCACGGAGCCCCCAGGGTGCGCCAGTATTCACTGTTCCAGTCCCACAGCTTTGCTGTCGGATCACCCCCGCCGGCCTCAGGAGCCGCCTGGTCAATCTGCACCGGCACCACGTCCTTCAGACCAAAGCGGCCCAACCCCTGCACAGAATGCTGCAAACCCAGTTTGTCAAAAACCGACTGCTGTACCAGGTTCGAGATCGAACGTCCCGACAGCAGCTCTGCCACTCGCGACGCCAGCAGAATCCCCATACTGGAATAACTATAGGCCGTTCCCGGCCGGAACAGCAACGGTGTCTGCAGCACCGCCGTCACAAACTCGTCCAGCCCCGCATGCCCAGCACGCAGGCGGTTGTTCTCCGGCAGTTGATCGGGCAGGCCACACGTATGAGTCACCAAGTGCCGCAGCGTCATCGACTCACGACCGTCACCAGCCGCCAGCGGCAGGTATTTCGCAACACGATCATCCAGTGCAAAACGCTGCTGATCAAACAACGTCATCAATGCCGTCATGCAGACCGGCTTGGAGATTGATCCCAGCAGAAACATGGCGTCCGGGGACTTTGCATCACCAAAACAGGCACTGAAACGCTGCTCCCGCAGCCGCACGTGCAGCGTTGCCGACTGCACATGCCCGCCAGCTACCGCCGCCGCCAGTACATCACACGCCTTCGCAACTTTCTTCGGCAATTCATCGCTGTCATTTCCGGCGGACACCAATGGAACAGCTCCCAATGCCGCAGCCAGCGACTGCGAAAATTCCCGACGCTGCATGATCCGCTTCCCTTCCACCATTCTTCCCCGCACCACGGTCAGTTGAATGCTGCAGAATACCCCGAGTCCCCGTCAGTGGCAAAGCCACCCGGATTCCACACCCGGCTGCCTTCGAACCAAACGCACTCTCCGCTACACTTCCGCAATTACCCTGCCCACGCACACTGCACAGGACCTCCACATGGACCTTGGTCTCAATAACAAAATCGCAATCGTCACCGGTGGCTCAAAAGGTATCGGTCTGGGCATCGTTTGCCTGCTGCTGAATGAAGGTGCCAAAGTCGTCAACGTCAGCCGCAGTCCAGCCGACTCACTGCCCCCCACTGCCACTCCCGATCGCTACCTTTTCGTTCAGGGCGACCTCAGCAGCACCGACACGTGTGCCATCGCCGTGCAGCAGACGGTTCAGCACTTCCACGGCATCGATATCCTTGTGAATAATGCCGGCGTGAACGACGGAGTGGGGCTCGCCGCCGGGCCCGCGGCCTTTCAACAGTCCCTGCAGCGGAACCTGCTGCACTATTATGCAATGGCCCACTACGCCATGGACTTTCTCAAACAGGCTCGCGGCAGCATCATCAACATCGGATCCAAAGTCTGTGAAACCGGTCAGGGTGGCACCTCGGGCTACGCAGCCTCCAAAGGCGCCATCAATGCCCTCACCCGCGAATGGGCCGTCGAACTGGCTCCGGCGGGCGTCCGAGTCAATGCTGTGCTGCCAGCCGAAACGTGGACGCCGCTGTACGAACGCTGCCTTGCAGAAATGCCCGACCCGACCGCCGCACGGGCTGCCATCGAACGACTGATCCCCCTCGGACGACGCTTCACGACCATCGAAGAACTGGCTGCGATGGCCGTCTTCCTCGCCTCACCCGCCTCCAGTCACACCACCGGACAGATTATCTTCGTGGACGGCGGATACACACACCTCGACCGCAAGTGCACAGTCGATACCGTGGCGGAATTCGGTGCCGCTGCCACCTGAAAACTGAAAGGCATCCGCACAAGCGGATGCTCTCGTTCCGGGCGATCACTTTTTCTT
>CAITYU010000512.1 GCA_903896675.1 uncultured Planctomycetaceae bacterium | reverse complement strand
TACAGTTCCCTGACGACAATCAGTGGATCGTCGTGCTGCTGCATCAGGCGTTCAATGAGTCGGCCTTCGGCAATTTTTCCGGAGGTGGTTTCACCATTCAGCAGATGCAGTGCCTGTGAGAGAGTGGGTGACGTTTTGACCTCGCACGAACACGCAGTGTTGCGAGTGGATCGCCCAAAGGTGGAGAGGAAATAATTCGGTGTCTGGCCGTCCGCGATCTGAATTGCCCGACTGCCTGCCGGCAGGCCTCGAAAATCGTCAGTGGTCCCGGTGACCTGACTGATGCAATCCAGCAGAACCTCAGCCCGCATGCGACGGACTCTGCCGTGAGAAAAATGTCGTTCATCCAGTCGGTTCGAGTCATTTCGCTGAGTGGACAACTGCCATGTGCGTGAGTTGCAGATTTCGCGCACCAGCGGACGGATGTCGTAGCCATCGCGAGACAGCTTTTCACCAAGGTACTGCAGCAGCGCGGGATTCGATGGCGGATTGCTGACGCGAACGTCATCCACCGGCTCAACAATCCCGATACCGAAGAAGTGCGACCAGACGACGTTGGCGAGATTTCTGCCGAACGCCGGGTTGGCAGGCGACGGCAGCCATGCGGCCAGCACTTCGCGATAATCAGCTCCTGCGGGCAGAACGGCGACTCCAGCCCCAAGAAATGTCGGTACCGCATCCCTGTCACCAACAGGATGCTTCAGCCCACCGGCAGCCGCATTGAAGATCATAATCTCGCGCGGATCCTGAGCCTGCTTGTACCCCACCTGGCTGAAGAATGAGGCAAAGCCGTAATAGTCGTCCATCGTCCAGCGGTCGAACGGATGATTGTGGCACTGGGCGCACTGAATCCGAGTTCCCAGAAAGGACTGTGCAACATTCTCCGCCAGCAGTTGCGGGGTCGTTTCCGTCTGATAGTAGCTGGTGGCCGGGTTCTCAAAAGTACCGCCGGTTGCAGGCAGCAGTTCCCGCACAATACGATCGATGGTCACTCCCGCACGAACTCGTTCCCGCAGCCAGCGATCATACAGCAGCAACCCCTTGGGGCTGACTCCGTTGGCGGTGCGTATCTGCAGCAGTTCGGCCCAGCGCATGACCCACAGCTCAGTAAAGTCAGGACTCTCCATCAGCCGGTCGATCATCCGTGCACGCTTGTCCGGGCTTGTATCCGCCACGAACGCTCGCAGCTCTTCCGGCTGCGGAAGTCGGCCGGTCAGATCAATCGCAGCGCGTCTCAGAAAGACTTCATCCGAGCACAGCTCGGACGGCAGCAGGTGCAGATTCTTCCAGCGGGCAAAAACCAGTCGATCGATCTCGTTCACCGGAGTCAGCTCCGGGAAACGATACTCAGTACCCGGACGAACGATGATCGCCGTTCCCTCCGTGAACTTGTCGAATCGCGCCAGAATGAATGCACTGCCCGGTCCATTGGCCGTCGTCAGGCCGACGGCATCCACCCCGGCAGCAGCATCGTTATTACTCAGGAAGACAGCCAGATCCGTAACGTCCCGGTCAGTTCCATCGCTGAATTCCGCCATCACCAGCAGCTGCTGCGTGCTGCCCTTCTGTGCGAAGATCGCCTCCTCAGGATAGACCCGCAGACGTACAGGCACGGCAGCTTCCGGAGGATCCGCCGGTGCACCCGCGCGGATCCACGTCAGCAGTGTGGTCAGCTCAGCACTGTCTTCCTGAATACACTGCCCTCCGGTGTGATCCACGTTGCCAAGCGCCTTCTGGATCAGCAGACTGCGGTCAGGGGCGGACACATTCACTCGCCGGCCGGGGATTTCACGAGTCAGGCGATACTGGTCACCCTCGGGGTCATATCCGAACAGACTCAGACGAAATCCATCCTTGCCTGAAGCAGCCCCGTGACACTTGCCGCTGTTGCAGCCGGCCTTCGTCAGCGTGGCCAGCACTTCGCTGCGGAAATTGAGCTCGGGAAATTCGGCAGAATTGGTAACCGTCACCGGCACTGCAGCCGTTGCTTCGGCCAGACGAATCTGCAGTCGGCCACTGCCATCAGACACCGGCTGGATACGCCGGTCCAGTACTCTGAAAACCTGCGGATCGGATGACTCCAGCGTGGCCGCAGCCGTCACATCCTCAGTGCTGCCGTCCGACAACCGACGCAGCACCAGAATTCTCTGTATGTCCCGCCCGCTGGTGATTGAGACTGCGGCAGGAAAAACCACGAGCTCACCGGCGGATTCCCCTCCCTCCAGTTTCGCCGCTGACTGCAGAAGGCAAACCACTGCAGACAGCAAACAACATATCAGTCGAAACGTCATGGTCACTCACCCTCAGCTCAGTTTCCTGTGTCACAGACCGCACCATCCGACCAGCTCTATTCGGCCTTCGCTTTTTTCCGCAGCACCTCCAGGCGACTCAGCGGCTGTCCATCGGCTCCCAACTGAAGTTCACCGGATGGCTTGATCTGCAGCCCCGCGCCGCGTCCGACAATCCACGACGCCTGCTCTCCATTCAGTTCGCCGGACAACCGCACCCACACCTCGTCAAAACTTCCCACGGGTGCTGTCAGCTCCGGCTGTACCACAAACAGCAGCTCAGTTGCGTCACGTTTCAGCGTCACAGCTTCTGCCGCAACTCGATTCGGCAGACCCTCCAGCACCGCTGTCAGTTGTTCCGGAAGGTCTTTGCCCAGCACCACGCGACAGCGAGCGGATACCGACCGCCCCTGTTCGGTGATGATCGGCTGTAATTCACCGGCAACCGGCGAAGGAGCAATCGTGAGTGACACCAGTCGTGAAGCCACCGCCGTGCGATGCAGCGGACGCGATCGCTGCCGACGCTCTCCCGGTTCCCTCGGAAGTCCGTCCGGTTCCGCTGTGCCCGCGGCCGGTCGAGCCTCCACACACAGTGGCCACGTTCGCGGTTCCGCCTGAGGCCACGCACGCAGCGTAAAGATGCCCTCGGTTTCCGCTGCCGGAATCACGACACTCCGGGGTCCATCAACCCACGGAGGCAGGAAAGGAAAACTGACTTCCATGGCACCGGAGAAACCGGCATCGCGATGCACCGTGACCGTCAGCGACAGCGTCCCATCGGGTGCCAGCGCGGTTCGCGGCTGCTGCAGATCCACTCGCCACGGAACAGGTTCGGTGACCGCCACCGCCAGCCGATCCACCTCCGCAGATTGAAACAGCTGATCAGCGGAAGCGGCCACCAGATCCACAACCTGTCGAAACCTGCCGGCAACCGGCCCCGCTGCCGATTGTCCCGTGACGGCCAGATTCACAAGACCACCGCCGACTTCCGACTGCTCGCCGGCTTCCAGCACCAGCGGCACCCAGAATCGATCGGCGGGCACAGTCACGGATCCCAGCTCAACCCCGGCGGGCAGTCCACTGACATCCAGTCGCACGGCACCATCAAAACCGCCGCGGCGAACGCCCAGAAACACCGCAGTCCGATTGCCTCGAGGTACCTGCAGCGTCTGACGCTCCTGTGACAGTCGATTCGGACGCGGCAGAAATGCAGTCAGCTCCGGCTGCCACGGGGCAGCTTCAATCCGGTAGAAGTGTCCGGGACTGCCGTTGCCACGCTTGTCACGAATGATCGCCTGATACTCCCCCGCAACAGCAAACGTCACACTGACCGCGCTGTCCAGACTGTCCTCATCGTCACCGGCCGCCACAAGGGTCCCGTCAACCGTGCGTATCTCCAGCAGTGCGTCCAGCGGACTGCCGATGCGAGTGGCGAGTACGTGGATCCGAAACTTGCCGGGAGACGGAACAATGAACCTCCAGATATCAGCCTGCCCGGGAGCTGACACGATGCCGTTGAATGCCACAGGCAGGGATGCCGCTGACGCTGACAACCCGTCAGCCGTTTCAGTCACAGACGGAAACGGAGAAACCCGGAACGGCACACCCACCGGACCTCGGATTCCCGCAGCCTCGGGAAACACCCTGATCGTGACGCTCTCGGTCACACTCGGAGTTGCCACAGACTGCTGCCAGTCTCCCGCCGCGTCGCCACGGAACTCCACCTGCGTCCGGGCATCGGCAGCACCTCCGGGTGGCCATGCCATGGCCGGACGGGGAAAGTCACCCAGATGCAGTGCATACCGACTGGACTCGCTGCCCTCAAAGCTGGTTTCATGGATCTGCACGACATAATCGCCCGCGGTTTCAGCCGTCATCGTCAACCACGGATCCTGCCGCGTTTCAAACGTGTCGTCGATCGATCGCAGCCACGTTCCGTCCGGCCCGAACACATTGACAACAGCGTCGAACATGGCCCCGCCCACTCGAATGGCTTCAGCCTCGACCGACAACCGCTGGCCCTGCCGCAATTGCACCCGAAAACAATCGGCATCCCCGTCCTCAATGGTCCCCACAACAGTGCTGTTCAGGGCCACCGTCTGAGCTGACTCAATGCTGCTGTTGTCTTCCTGCTCACCCACGACCGGCAGTGCCGTCAGAGACACCACAAGCAGTTCCGACAAACCCTCGGGTGAGCGCACTCGAAAAGCCCGAGGACCGGGGTCACAACCGGCATCGGACTGCAGCGTGAGTTGCAGTTCGTTGTCGGACAGTGCGGAAATTCGGGTGCAGCGAAGCGACGGATCATAGAACACCACCTGTGACACCCGTTCAAGTCCCGAACCTGTCACACTGACCGAGAATTCCGTTCCCGACTGACCGGCAGCCGGAGTCAGCCGTTCCATCGACGGCGGGGCCGCGCACAGGGACAGTCCGACCAGCAGACAACACAGAAACGCAGACGTACGCAGCATGTCAATGATCCAGCGAGCACCGAGCCAGGAGACGATCGAAGTGAATTATCAGGCCAGCAGACCTTCAGCGAGGTGACCTTCGGTTACGATCCGCTGCGGTCGATCCCCTGGCGACATCAGGCTGCTGCCGGCATCAATCCCCAGCAGGTGGTAGATGGTGTGAGCATAGTCTTCGACACCCAGCGGAGAATCAGCCGGTTCGGCCGCCAGCGAATCGGACGCACCGTAAATGTGCCCCCTTCTGACGCCACCGCCCGCCATCACCACACTGAAGACTCGCGGCCAGTGGTCCCGCCCACCGCCTGCGTTGATGCGTGGTGTCCTGCCGAACTCGCTGGTGATCAGCACCAGCGTGCTGTCCAGCAGTCCGCGCTGGTCGAGGTCGGTGATCAGGCCGGCGAAAGCCCGATCGAGGTCCGGCATCTGGGTTTCGATTCCGCGGTAATGATACGAATGCGTATCCCAGGCCCCATAAGTCACCGTCACAAACCGGACGCCCGCTTCGACGAGGCGACGCGCAATCAGGAAACGTGCACCG
>CAITYU010000511.1 GCA_903896675.1 uncultured Planctomycetaceae bacterium | reverse complement strand
GACTTACGGACTTCCACTCCGGCTTCCAGCAGTCTGGCCATGGATCTGGAGAAACCCGCCAGCGCCGGCCATGAAAGATCCGGATTTCGCAGCATACGAGGAGCCTTCCGGAATCAGTCGAGTTGGATGCAAACCTGCCCGTGCAGCAGTTCTGTGGGATAGGATGCCGCACAAACACGTGAGTTGAGGCAATGCTGGCCGGTGGCGACATGAAACTGCCAGCCGTGCCATGGGCATGTTACCACGCCACCCCGCAGTGTGCCCTTACCGAGCGGACCGCCGGCGTGTGGACAAATCCCGTCAAGGGCGTGAAACTGACCGTCGACGTTGTAGACGGCGAACACGCGACCTGCTGCAACCACCTCCCGGCAGGTGCCGGGAGGCAGTTCAGTGATGTCAATGAGCGGTATCAGGGCCATAGCAGAAGTCTCAGAAGTGCTCTGCCGGTATTATTGCAGTCAAAGCCGATCAGCTCCCAGAGTGCCCGACAGATCTGTAAGGTACTCGGCGGCTGAGACTTTTGCGAGCATCTGCCGTGCGAAGTCGAGGCGACCGACGATATCGAGGTGCAGTTTTTCTTCGTTGTATTCGCTGCTGTTCAGGAAGGTATCCAGTGACTGAACATGACGCTGCCACAGGCTCTGTTCACGTTCCTGGCGTTTCTGCAGGCGTTCCTGGTACCATTCTGACTGCAGCATGCATTCCAGAGTGAACAGGTTGCGGAATGCCGGATCATGAACCGTCAGGCCCTCCCAGGTACCCTTGACCATGATGTGCAGCAGGGCTTTGAGTGGTGGGCAGGCCAGTTCGACAGAGCCGTCTTCGAAGTAGTGATTGGCAATTCGGGTCTGAGCTTCGGCGATGAACAGAATTCCGTCGGCGAATGCCGCTGGATCCTGTGTTTCGGGGCACAGAATCGCCTCATCGAAGACTTTGTTCGGATTGTCGAAGACACGACCACCGAAGTGACGGATGAACCTTGGAGTAATTCGCCAGCCGAGGCGACTGGCGGGAATCACGCGACCCTCGTGCTGGAAGTCATCCAGTTTCTGCAGCAACTGCTGCGAGATGAGGAATTCTGCGGACCGTTCCTGCGGGCTGAGTCGACACCAGATTTCCGGAATGAGCAGGCTGATATCGTGATCGACTCGCACGTCAGGTCCGATATGTCCGGCCGGTGTGGAGAATCCATCCAGTCCTGTCAGCAGATAGCTGACGAGTGCATTATTGAGGTCTGTAATGGGCCTGAGGCAGTTGAATGGTCCCTTTGTCAGTGCACCTTCACTTCCGGCGCCCGTGGTGGAGGGGCTTTTTCCGGACAGTGCACTGATGAAGTCCATGAACAGTTCCGGCAGTTCCTGATAGTGGATCGGGTTATAGACCGAGAGCGGTCGAATGCCTTTGGCGAGTTCGGGTGGATTATTGCGTCTGCCGATCAGGACAGCCTGAACCGGAGAGTGAACGGGTTTGTCCGCGGGAACAGCGCGCGAGAGTCGGATTCCCATTTCCCCGATGTAGCGGTTTACCGGGTTGATGAGATCGGGGCGGGGCTGCAGATATCGCGGGTTTTTGCTGGGAACTCCGTTGACCAGTCTGGGAGTATTTGAGCAGACGACGTAGCTGTCATCACTGTTCAGCATGTCCTGCAGCAGTTTCTGCATTGGCAGAGTGAACTGGCTGAGATCGACGGGTCGATCAATGATCTCGGACACGTGGCGACGGGCCAGGGGTTCGAAGTTGACGATGAAGTTGTCGGCGCGAGCGAGGTCTGCTTCGGTCTGTCGATCCAGTCCGCGATGTATGGCATCATCGGGGCGCTGAAACAGTCGGTATTCGCAGTTCTGCACAAACTTGTAGCTGACTTCTTCGGTGAGCACGTTTCCCAGGTGCTGCAGGCTGCGGCGCGGGACGATGACAGAGACGCTGATGTCATCTTCAGTCTGCACCTTCTGTGCTGGCGCGAAGTCCTGCCGAAGTTTGTAGGTGCGCCAGGTGTTTTCTCCCAGCAGCCCGACTCGCAGGTAGGTACCGACCAGTTTGCGTTCGCCGAATTTCAGTTCGTGTCCGGCTGTGCCGTTGACGATGTCGACGGAGAAGCACTTCCGCCAGTCCGCTTCTTCTCCGGTATGCATTCGTTTGATGACAAAGACAATCGCATAGATGTGATCGGGGATGCCGGCCAGCCATGCGTTGTATTCGTCTGTGTAGTCTGTCGACGGAGTCAGGAGTTTGATGACGCTGCCGAGGGACCGGGAGGGGTCCATGATACGACGACTGGAAGCCCGGGAGTAATCCGGGTGCACAGTTCCGTCAGGTCTCCAGCGGTCGGAGTAATCCCGGTCAAAGATCTGCTGGACAAGATCCAGATCCTTCTGTGCATCGGCAACAAAGACGGGCCCGTGGAGCAGATAGTCACCGATGGACTTGCTGATTTCGCTTTTTCCGCCACCACTGACGGTGCAGGGTTTGTGGCAGAAGACGCCTTCAAACAGTGTGCCGATGAGTCTCCACGAAGGGGCTGCCGGGTGCTTTTCCAGGCGGACCTTGTAACCTGATGGGGTGATGTAGATGAAACCGGGACGGAGTGGGATCTGCTGCAGGTGGCTGTTGTAGAACCAGGAGATTCTCTGGTCAGAGACGCGGAACCGGGCGTTTTCGGAGACGTAGATGACATTCGAATGGTTGCGGTCAATGCCGTAGCCTTCCGGCTGAATATCGATGAACGAGTGATAATCGCGGGCTACATCGGCGAAGGTGCGATTGTTGTAGCGTTTGCTGTCCGCATTGAACTCCTCACCGAGATTGAAGCTGGCAAATGCCATGGCTCCGCCGGCATGCTCTTCTTCCACCAGGCCGGCCAGATTGGCTGCATAGCTGAGCTGTGTCTTGACTTCCTTTTTGCAGTAGCCGTAGTAGTTGTCGGCAATCAGCGTGACAATGACACCCTCTTCATCGCGGCAGGTCAGTTTGAAGGGCTGGCCTTCGTTGTATTTTTCATCTTCGCTTTTCCAGCACATCCCATCCTGTCGCTGACGTTCCGTGGCATCATCGTAGTGTGGCAAGCCGACATCTTTTTTGAGTAGGTCGACGAGATGTGGTGCCACAATGACACAACCCGTGTGACCGCTCCAGTGGTGCACATCGAGGGCTGCGTCGTTGGCCGGCAGGAATGGGTCACCGGCGTTGCCGAAGATCGATTCGACAAAGTCCAGATTGCTGACGAGCGAACCGGGAGCAAAGAAGCGAATCTCCATGGATTGTTCTTCGCACCAGCCCTGCACTTCCGGGCAGAGGACCGGGCGGATCAGCAGTGACACAAAGGCTTCGGCCGGTTGTTCTTCGTGGCAACTGAATGGCAGTTGCAGGAGTTCCCGCGGGGGGGTCATGGCGTGGCGAAACAATGCGGCAAAGGCGATTCTTGGCACGGCCTTTTTATCACGGGGGACGGGCAGTCCACCCTCGGTAACGTGAAACGTTCCTTCGGTGGTGCGACGATCATTTGTCGGATTGTGCAGCACTCCGTTACGGACACGGTAGGAAGAACCGAACCGGTTGGTGTATTCATCGCGGTCGTGAGGAAGCGACAGTTCACGGGCGATGCCGTGTCGGTCCAGAATGACGGTCAGATCGGGCAAGCGAAGAGCACTACAGCCCTTGATTCGGTCGAAGTACCGGCGCAGAAAGGTTTCGATACGCGCATCTGCGGGGCAGTGGATGGAATCGAGGCGCTTTAGCCGATGATGGTAGGTACTGAGCAGTCTGGGTGCCCCCAGCCGATCGTGGTCCTCAAACCGCGGCGGAACGGGCAGGCCGTTGGCCAGCAATTTCAGTACGATGTAGCGATGCAGGCTGTTCCGCATCGTTTGAGCGTACTGTTCAGAATGATGAGAAACAAAACCGATCGATTCTTCGAGATCGCCAGTCAGCACGGCATGCCACCCCTGTAACAGAATTCCGCGAGTCAGCCCGAACAAATGAAGTCAGGAAAACACGTGGCAGTCGGCGTAGTGCAGGTGGGTGCCGCCTCAGTCCCGTATCCGACCGGAGTATACTCAGGATTCGTCAGTAACGCAGCCTTCCGAGGCAGATTTTACGAGACGAATGTATTTTGCCAGAGTCCCGCGTGTGGCTTTGAACGGCGGCGGGACAAACGCGACCCTGCGGGCAGCCAGTTCATCGGCGGTCAGATCCACGTTGATTTCGTTGTTTTCTGCATCGATGGTGACGCGGTCCCCATCCTGAAGCAGTGCGAGGACACCTCCGACCTGAGCCTCAGGTGTGATATGGCCGACGATGAAACCGTGCGAACCGCCGCTGAAGCGACCGTCAGTCAGGAGTGCGACGTCGGATCCGAGGCCGGCTCCCATGATCGCTGATGTCGGTGTGAGCATTTCCGGCATACCTGGGCCACCCTGGGGACCTTCGTAGCGAATGACAACCACGTCACCCTTCTGAATGCGGCCCTGCTCAAGTCCTCGCAGCATGAGTTCTTCAGAGTCGAAGCAGCGGGCGGGACCGGCGAAGACGAGCCCTTCCTTGCCAGTGATCTTGGCCACAGCGCCATCAGGACACACATTGCCTCGCATGATGCGGATGTGCCCGGTTTCCTTGATGGGATTCTCAAGCGGGCGAATGATCTGCTGGCCGGCCGTGAGTCCCGGCAGGCTGCTGAGATTTTCTGCCAGTGTTTTGCCGGTGACGGTCATGCAGTTGCCGTCGATCAGGCCCTTTTCCAGCAGGTATTTGAGAACGGCCGGTGTGCCACCGATGTAATGCAGATCCTCCATGACGTACTTGCCGCTGGGCTTGAGGTCGGCAAGGTACGGGATGCGATCACTGACTTTCTGGAAGTCGTCGATCGTCAGGGACACACCCGCGGCACGAGCCATGGCGATCAGGTGCAGGACGGCGTTGGTGGAGCCACCCGTGACCATAATCAGCACCATGGCGTTCTCAAAGGCGGCGCGAGTCATGATATCGCGTGGTTTGAGGTCCAGTTCGAGCAGGTTGCGGATGGCGGCACCAGCCCGGAAGCATTCTTCCAGCTTGCCAGGATCCTCAGCCGGGATTGACGAGCTGTAGGGCAGAGTCATCCCCATGGCCTCAATTGCGGAGGCCATGGTGTTAGCCGTGTACATACCGCCGCAGGCGCCCGCGCCGGGGCAGCTTTTGCGAACGATGCCTGCGCGTTCGTCTTCAGAAATGCGACCACTGATGTACTCGCCGTACGACTGGAACGCCGAGACGATGTCCAGTTTTTCACCTTTGGGGCTGCAACCCGGGCGGATGGTGCCGCCGTAGATCATCAGCGCGGGGCGATTCAGTCGAGCCATGGCGATCAGGCAGCCTGGCATGTTTTTGTCGCAGCCTGGCAGCGAGATATTGGCATCATACCACTGTGCTGACATGACAGTTTCGATGGAGTCAGCGATCAGGTCACGCGACTGGAGGGAGTACGACATGCCGTCGGTTCCCATGGAAATGCCGTCGCTGACCCCAATCGTGTTGAATCGCATGCCCACCATTCCGGCCGCCTGCACGCCTTCGCGGACGCGTGCGGCAAGGTCGCCGAGGTGCATGTTGCACGGATTGCCTTCGTACCAGACACTGGTGATTCCGACCTGTGCCTTGTGCATGTCTTCGGCCGACATCCCTGTCGCGTAGAGCATGGCCTGGGAAGCCCCCTGGGAGGCGGGCTGAGTGATTTTGCTGCTGTATTTGTTCAGTTGGGTCATGGGAGTCGTGTCCTGAGAATTGAGGTCAGGTTGGCGCGGCGGAGAACAATATCAGGGAGAATCAATCGTGCAAGGACCGATGGGAGTGTGTGGATCGGTTTCGCAGGAACGTCGTTTTTCAGCCAGGTACGGTGAGTGGCATACCATTGTGGTCTTCGGTGATTCCCAGCAGGAACGGGACTGCTCGTTCGGCCCATTCGTCGGCTTCCGGGTAGTACGCGGCACCGCTGCCGAAGCAGCTTCTGAGCATATCGGTGTTGATCACGCCTGGATTCAGGGGGACGGCACACATTCCAGCCGGCAGTTCTTCGGCGAGTGCCTGAGTGAGTCCTTCGATGGCCCATTTCGAGGCGCAGTAGGGGGCGACCTGTGCGGAGACGGAGCGTCCCCAGCCGGAGCTGAAGTTCACGATGACACCTTTGCGGCGTTTCACCATGGCAGGCAGGAAGCTGTGGAGCACGTGGAAGACGCCATTCACGTTCACGTCGATCAGTTGTCGGAATTCGCGATCGGAGACTTCCCAGAGACTGCGATTGGCGTTGATGACGGCCGCATTATTCAGCAGCAGGTCCGGGGGACCGAAAGCATCGATGACCGAGGCTGCCCACGCAGCAACGGCCACCGGGTCCGCCACATCCACCGGATCAAGGCGACAGTTGCTGCCAAGCTGATTCCCCAGTTGTGCAAGCTGTTCTGAGTTTCGTGCGCATCCGCAGACTTTGTGCCCGGCCTGAGTGAACCTGCGCACCATTGCCTGCCCGAGGCCACGTGAGACGCCGGTGACCACAATTACACGGGATTTGGGCGGTGAAGTCATTGTGCACGCTGGTAGGGAGAGCCCGGGAGCGGGTGAATTCAGTCCTGTACACCAAAATCTCGCATTTCTGAACATCGGCCGCAACTTCGCCGAGGGGGCTGATTTCAATTGATCAAAATCGGGGTTTCTGGATAATTTCGAGATGGAGGACAATCGGCGCTTCAAATTCACCGCTGACAGCAGGTGGACAGCATGACCAGTGAAGACAGGGATTCGGAGCGGCGGGCGGTCACAGTGCTGCGTCCTGGCGAACAGTTTGCCAGTCTGTTTGAGAACGATCTGGACGATGCAGGTCTCTCAGTGGACTACGTGCGGACGCTGGAGCCACCACGGCTGGTGCTGGATCTGATTAACGTCCGATTCATCGGGTCGGCGTTTCTGGGACGCTGTGTTCTGCTGCAGAAGACGCTGCGGGCTCGAGGGGGAGAGCTGGCTCTGAGTGGCTTGAACAGTTTCGGGGCGACGGCATTGTCAATTGCCGGACTTGATCAGGTGATTCCCGTGTTTGCCACGTGCGAGCAGGCAGTGGCGAGCCTTGGGTAAGCGACATTCGCATCGTATGCGTGGACCGGCTATTCGGTGTCCGGCCGAGTGACGTCAGAGTGACCGCATGTCAACGAAAAAAGGCTCCGAGAGGACTCGGAGCCTTCCGTGTGTGAACTGTAACCAGTGGACAGTCCACTGATTGCAGGGTAAATCAGAATTCGCCGATCACTTCGCCGCCCTGCAGGGTAATGGCACCGGCGAGCACTGCGGCCGACATGTTTTCCGACAGGAAACGAACCGAACCGTCTGCCAGTACGGTCTGAATCCCACCGGTGTGGAACGAGTAGAATTCACTGTCATTGGTGCAGTTCATGGTACAGCGACCGACGATCGTCGTTGCACCGCTGCTGCTGGTGTCGTTCTGCAGGCCGGCGGTGTTGGAGCCATCGATGCTGAAACCGTTGTTGATATCGGCCCAGCCCCAGCCGTCGGCGGTGAACTGAGTACCGAAGGCCACGTTGCCGACGCGTGGGTTCAGGCCCGGCTGGCGTCCGATGTACTGACGCGGGCGACCTGCGCCTTCACCGAGCAGCAGTGTGTTGGATGTGCCATCAGTGATATCACGGATTTTTGTGCCACCTGGACCACGCCCCATGGCTCCCATGGCATCTTTCGTGCCGATGGAGGGGAGTCCGGCCATGACGATGAACGCATTGCGGACGGCATTGATGGAACCGTAGTCGTTGTAACCCCAGACCGGTTGGTTTGTTCGTGTGCCACCGGAAATTGCGGAGTAGAGAGTCAGCGTAGGGAGCGGTCGGCTGCCGGGCGTTGACGGGCAGACAAATGCGGGCAACTGGATGGTTGTGACCGGGTCATTGACTGCGTTGAACCAGTTGAGGTTGGTGTTGTACTGGCGATAGGCGTTGTCCTGCTCGATGTACGGAAGGATCATGGTGTTCCAGGAGATCTGGAAGGTAGGGTTGCTCAGCGTGATGCGGCTGGGCGGAAACATCCCGTAGGTGCTTTCGTAGTTATGCAGGGCGAGGCCCAGCTGCTTCAGGTTATTCTTGCACTGCGTGCGACGTGCTGCTTCGCGTGCCTGCTGCACAGCCGGCAGCAACAGTGCGACAAGAATCGCGATGATGGCGATGACCACCAGCAACTCGATCAGCGTAAATCCTCGTAACTTCCGCTCAGACAACTTCACCATGGACCACGCACTCCCTGAAAAACTTTACCGCTGCCTCCACCCCGAGGCAGCAAAGACGATTCAACTGACGCCAGGAAAATCTGATCGGAACGCGTCACTTACTTTTCAATTCAAGAGTCAACGCGTCCTGCAGGTCTTCACTGACAGTAACAACAAACCCGGATTGCTCCGGTATCTGATAGCGTTTGGGCAACCGTTCCCTGCCGTAGTCCGGTTCACTGCTGCCGGCATTGCGAATCTCAGGCCACGATACGGTGATTGCATAGGCACCGTCCGGGGCACCATCCGCGACCGAATAGGTGGAAATCTGAAATTTGCCTTCAGCATCCGAGATTCCGTTGGGAGTGATATCGCCGGGTTGCTGGCCCTGCAGACTGATCAGTGCCAGCCGCGCGCCTTCAATCGGTTTGCCATCCAGGGTGACGATTCCGCTGACGGGATGGATCGGCACGCTGGGGGCGTCTGCCGGCGGTTTGCCACACCCGGCAGGAAACCCAAGTAGAAGGGTGAGGATAAGTAATTGAAACTTCACAAATCTGCTCCGACTGACTTCGCGACAGGCTGCTGGACCACTGAGGCTGCGATGCTGCCTGACCGCTGCAGTTCCCTCAGCACTGTTTTTCAGTGGAGATTGTTAAGCAATTGTTAAGCCACCGTCTGGATTTGGAAATTCAGAGTGGAAGAGCAAAAACTCGGTGGCAAACGTTCATGATTGTTAAGATTCGGCGTAGGTATGACGGGGGATTGTCGGCAGAGTGCATCGGAGGTTACGGCCTGAAGAGCTGGGATGGGCGAAATGGGGCTTTGGGGTCGTTCAGGTCTGGAATTGATCCGGTTGGCTAAATCGGCAAGAATTGCCGTTTCTGGTGGCCTGTTTCCCGCAAGCTGATCGCGGGTGGACGCAGCATGGAAGCCTGGTGCGTCAGCGTGCGGGTTGCCCTGTTTTCTGCTGTGTCCTCTGAACGAAGGAGCCGCCATGCGGACGCGAATGGATCGCCTGCGGGTCGTCAAGTACGTGCTGTCGCTGGAGGATCAGCCTGGTGGGCCGGATCTGACCGAGTCTCCGAGGGTGGCTGCTTCAACGGGTGGAGTGTGGCAGAATTCGGCGGGAAAATCGGGCGCTGCGGTTTCCCGGCGGATTGAGGGTCTGGCGCAGGGCGGTGCCGGTTCGGCGAGTGCTGAGCGCAGCGGAGGCGGTGCGTCGGGCGAAGGCGATCCACCGCGTCGTCAGCGTCCGGGGCGACTGCAGGATCGGCCTGCTCCGACGACCGCTTCGGGTCGACTGGTGTCACTGGATGCCTTCCGCGGTTTCATCATGACGATGCTGGCGGCCGGGGGATTTGGTGTGCTGGCCTTTTCGAAGATTGACGGCAAGTCACCGGTCTGGCGGGCGTATGATTCAGACTTCTGGAAGCAGTTGGCGTTTCACTTTGATCATCCGGCGTGGGGCAGCATCTTCAGCAACTGGATGGTGTCGTTCTGGGATCTGATTCAGCCGGCCTTCATGTTCATGGTCGGAGTCTCGATGCCATTTTCGTATGCGCGCCGGGAAGCTCGCGGGCACGGCTGGCTGCGTCGAGCCGGTCATGCGCTGGGGCGGTCCGTGGTGCTGACGCTGATGGGTGTCTGCCTGGCGTCGATTGGTAAGGAACGTACCAACTGGATCTTTCCGAATGTGCTGTGTCAGATTGGTCTGGGCTACTTCTTTGCATGGCTGCTGCTGAATCGTCGTGTGGCTGTGCAGTTTGCTGCCCTCGCGGTAATCCTGATTGGTTATTGGGGCTGGTTTCGCATGAATCCGCCTCCGGGTGACTATGACTTTTCGGCGGTTCATGCGACGAAGGAAAATGGTGAGGTGTTTGAGGGGACGATGGCTCCGTGGTCGAAGAACGGCAATGCCGCATTTTTCTTTGACCAGTGGCTACTGCCGCAGCTGCGGACGGAGAAGCCCCCGGAAGCTGCCGCAGAGGCTCCGGTTCAGGCGTCATTGCCTGCAGGAGTTCGGATTCGTTTCGCACCATGGCGTCTGGTCGTCCTGCCGACAGCTCAGGAACCGTCACTTCAGCCTGCGACGGTGGCGGATGAGCCGGCAACCGGTCGCGAGCAGCCAAAGCCTGCCCCTGCCCCTGTGCTGGAAGATACGCCGCCAGTGCCTGCAGATTATGAGTCCGACGGTCCGGGCGATTCTGCACCTGTGACCAATCCGGGTGCTGGTCCAGCGTCGCCAGCGGCACCGGCTGAAGCCACTGAGCCGTATGCTGATGCGGCAGCGGTTCCGCAGTGCGCAGAGCCTTCGTGGTACCGGCAGTGGTTCTTTTCGAATACGGCGGCTTATGAGGTAAACCGAGGCGGATACACAACGCTGAATTTCGTGCCGTCGATCGGGACGACTCTGCTGGGCATCATCTGCGGTCAACTGCTGTTCAGCGCTCAGCGGGGGGCTGGGGAGAAACTGGGACTGCTGCTGGTTCTGGCTGCGGGCTGTTTTGTGCTGGGAGTGGCAGCGCATCTGACGGTCTGTCCGATCGTCAAACGCATCTGGACTCCGTCGTGGGTGTTATTCAGCGGTGGCTATGTGATTGCGATGCTGGCTGTGTTCTATCTGCTGTTTGACATTCTGCCACTGCGGCTGCTGGCATTTCCGCTGGTGGTTGTGGGGACGAATTCGATTCTGATTTACCTGCTGGCGCAGACGGTCAGTGGCTGGGTGCGTGAGCAGTTGGTGCGTGTGCATTTTTCGGGTTTCATCGAGCAGGTTTTTGGTCCAAAGGCGCTGGATCCTCAGTGGTATGGCCCGATCACTCTGCCCACTGCGACGTTTGCGGTGTACTGGTTGTTTCTGCTCTGGCTGTACCGGCAGAAGATTTTTCTGCGGATCTGAATGCGAGCTTTGAAGATGTCGTGGGACGTCATAGTGATTGGTTGCGGCGGTTTCGGCTCGGCGGCACTGCGTGCATTATCGCGTCGCGGGCTGCGGGTGCTGGGCGTGGATCAGTTCAACCCGCCGCACAGCCTGGGCAGTTCACACGGCGAAACTCGCATCATTCGCAAGGCCTATTTCGAGCATCCGGATTACGTGCCGCTGCTGCACCGATCGTGGGATCTGTGGCAGCAACTGGAGGAGGAGTCGGGTGAATCGCTGCTGCAGCGCTGTGATCTGGTGCTCAGTGGTGCCCCGGGTTCCGAGGTGATCGCGGGTGCGAGGCTGGCCGCCGCGAAGCACGGGCTGGAGATCCGCAATCTGAGTGCGTTTGACGCCTGCCGCCAGTATCCGGTGTTGCGGCTGCCGGAGGAGCATGAGGTGACGGTCGAGTCCACGGCTGGTTACCTGTGGGTTGAGCGTTGTGTGGGAGCGATGCTGCGGCGGGCGTGTGGCAGCGGGGCGATTGTGAAGCCGGCGGAGCGGGTCGTGGGTCTGCGGTGCAGTCCGAATTCCGTGGAGGTAGAGACAACGTCTGGGCGGTATACGGCGGCTGCCGCGGTCGTCACCTGTGGACCGTGGACGGCGCAGATGCTGCCCGAGTATCAGCGATTGATCACAGTGCGGCGAAAAACTCTGTTCTGGTATCCGCTGCAGTCAGCCGGGTGGGCAGAACAGTGGCGTTCGCCGATTTTTCTGATTGATCTGCCGGAGGGCCAGTTTTACGGTCTGCCGGCGGTTGATGGTGAGCGAGTGAAGGTTGGCGAGCATACGGGCGGTGATGTGGTGCAGGATGCGTCGACGGTGGATCGTGAAATCCGTGCTGCGGATCGGGCGCCGGTGGATGCGTTCGCTGCAGGCTGCCTGCGGGGGCTGCAATCGGAAGCCTGCGCGTCTGCTGTATGTCTGTATTCGATGAGTCCGGACGGGCATTTTCTGTTTGATCGGCATCCGGAGTATCCACTGGTGACGGCGGCTGGTTTTTCCGGTCACGGCTTCAAGTTTACTCCGGTGCTGGGAGCGGCCGCGGCTGAATTGATCGTTGACGGAAGCACTCAGTTGCCGGTGCAGTTTCTGTCGAAACAGAGGTTTGGCTGACGGCATGAAATGACAACAGAAAGAGCGGGGATGGCTGAGTACGAGACACTGCGCTGGGTGGGAGATGCAGCGACGGGCAGTTTGCGGCTGATTGATCAGACACTTCTGCCGGAGGAGTATCGCGAGCTGGACTGTCGGACGGTGCAGCAGGTGTGGGAGGCGATACGTGTGCTGCGTGTCCGGGGGGCTCCGGCAATCGGTGTCTCGGCGGCTTACGGCGTTGTGCTGGCGCTGCAGGGGCTGCGACAGTCAGCGATGGCGCAGTTTCGGCAGGGGCTGAGTGAGTGCTGTCAGCTGCTGGCTGGCAGTCGGCCGACGGCTGTCAATCTGTTCTGGGCACTGGAGCGGATGCAGCGCAGTGTGGAGTCGATGCGGGCGGGTAGTTCGGCCGAACTGCACGAAGAGTTGCTGGCCGAGGCCAGTCGCATTGATGCGGAAGATCGCGGCATGTGTCTGGCGATCGGCGAGCATGGAGCCCGGTTGCTGCAGTCCGGCATGAACGTGCTGACTCACTGCAACGCAGGTGGACTGGCCACTGCGGGTGACGGCACTGCATTGTCGGTAATTTTCGCCGCAGCGCGGGCGGGCAGGCAGTTACATGTTTTCGCAGATGAAACTCGGCCATTGCTGCAGGGGGCGAGGCTGACGGCGTGGGAGCTGCAGCAGCGAGGCATTCCGGTGACGGTGATCTGCGACAACATGGCTGCGCAGGTCATGCGTGAGGGGCGAGTGGATCTGGTGATCGTCGGGGCTGATCGGATCGCGGCCAATGGTGATGCCGCCAACAAGATCGGCACGTACGGGGTGGCGGTGCTGGCGAAGCATCACGGCATTCCGTTCTGCGTGGCAGCTCCTTCAAGTACCTTTGATCTGAGTCTTGAGACGGGTGCTGGCATTCCGATTGAACAGCGGAGTGCGGACGAGATCACCATGGGCTTTGGGCGACGCACGGTGCCGCTGGGAGTGGATGTTTACAATCCGGCGTTTGATGTGACGCCGGCGGAACTGATTCATGCTCTGATCACTGAGCGAGGGGTAATACGGAATCCGAGTCGCGAGGCGGTGCTGGAGCATTTCCGTTAGCTGTCAGTTGTCAGTTTTCAGTGGTCAGTGGTCAGTGGTCAGTGGTCAGTGGTCAGTGGTCAGTGGGCAGTGGGGAGTGGGGTGTGGGGAGTGGGGAG
>CAITYU010000510.1 GCA_903896675.1 uncultured Planctomycetaceae bacterium | reverse complement strand
ATGCCATCAGTGAGCATGATGACATGTTTCAGTCTCAGGCTGGCGGAGTTCAGGGTTTCGAAGGCGGACTCCATGGCCGGGAACATGTTGGTGCCTCCGCCGGGCTGAATGCGGCTGATCTGGTCTGCGATGCGGCTGCGACTGGCTGCCGGCTGCAATTCGGAGATGACCCAGGTCTGGTCATCGAATGCGATGACAGCGATTTGGTCCCGGGGGCCCAGCAGATCGACGGCCGCACTCGCGGCAGCTCGCGCCATTTCCAGCTTTTCGCCTTCCATGGAACCTGAGCGATCGATGACAAGGACCATGCCGAGCGATGGTTTTTCCTGCTCTTTTTCGAAGTCACTGCGAACCGGCAGCAGTTCATCAATGGGAGTCTGGTAGTAGCCACCCAGTCCGAAGGACTGATCACCACCGAGCATCAGAAATCCGCCGCCGAAATCGCGGACCCATGTCTGAATGACGGTCATCTGCTGGCGGCTGATTTTGGTGGCAGGGACATTTGAGAGCACCAGCAGTTCGAAGTTCTGCAGGGCTTCCAGTGATTCGGGCAGGCCTTCAATCGGGCGTACATCGACAGGAATGCCCTGCTCTTCCAGGGCAAAGGCCAGCTCCTGAATCTGGTCGGGTTCGGATTCCACGAGCAGTACGCGGGGCTTTCCGGAGGTGCTGACGAGGGCGAGGTCAGAGTTGTTGTCGAGAAGTGTGTCCTGGCGAAGTCCGGAAATTCGAACGCGGAATTCGGCCACTCGATCCCGTTCAACAGACTGTTCAAAGCGGATCACATTGTTGCCAGGCTGCAGTGTGGTCTGTCTGGCTGCCACTCGAAATTCGCCACGGAACAGTTCGACGGTACCTTCGTCCGGGTGATTTGCCGAGATTTCAGCCTCGATCAGAAACGGTTCTCCTTCGCGAACTTCGTGGGGAGCTTTCAGAGAGGAGACCTGCACTTCGGGTGCCGAAGGTGCGGGCAGCGGAACGGTCCAGATTTCCGCAGTGTTGCGTGTTGCGGCCGCGAGTGCATCTCCTGTTGTCTGGTGGCCGTCGGTCAGCAGCACGACTCTGGGAACAAATCCGGGAGGGACAGTGGCCACAGCGGCATCAAAAGCGCGTTCGATGTTGGTTTCAGGCGGAGACTGGTTGGTCTGAGTGTCGGCCGGGGCTGTGCTGCCGGGGGCTGCGGGAGGTGTGAATGCTGGCGCGGAGTTGGTTGAGGCGAATGAGATCCAGGTGGCTGAGCGGCGTCCGCGTGCAAGTTCGGCGGTGCGGAGGAATTCCTGTGCTGCCGTGTGTCCCTCGGTGCCAATACTGCGGCTGACATCCGTCACGAAAACGATCCATGGTTCCGTCGAGGACAGCAGCAGTGTCATTCCGGCGGCGCTGCACAGCAGCAGCAGCATGATCACGGAGCGTGTGATCAGACTGAGCTGTCGCTGTCGGACAGGGAAGTCGCTGAGGCTGCGGCGATACAGCAGCCACAGCAGGATTCCAGCGGGAATCGCCAGCAGCAGCAGCGAGGGTTGAGCGAATTCGATGGTCATGGTGTGTTCAGGTGATCCAGCGTCTCTGATACAGAAACCACTCAGACGTCAGCAGCAGCACAGCGGCCAGACACAGCCAGAACCAGGGCGGGCGTCCGGACACAGCCGCTGCCCTGGGCGGGGATTTCGGGGATTTTTCGGAGGCTTGCCGAGGACGCAGATCTGTTTCAGAGGAAGCAGCCACGTTGACGGCGACGGGAACGGCGGAGTTTGAGTTTGTGCCGGGTGGAGCAGTGCCGCCGTTCGGTTCGATCAGCCACAGGCCTGATTCCCGCAGTGGTCCGGTGAGGGCCGTTGCGGACAGCGGCGAGCTTGTGTCGGGCACGACTGGAATGCGGGTGAGTGTTCCAGCGGGAGACCGCAGCAGGGAGTATTGGTTGGGGGTGGCTGGGGCGGTCAATTGCAGCGGGACAGCGACCTGCTGGCCAGCCTGCGTTGCGGAAGGCAGTGCGTCAGAATGACCGGCGAGCCAGCGCAGTGTGTTGGACATGAGAATCGGGAAAACTGTGCGAAACGCGAGGTCACTTTGCGTCAGGTGCAGCGGAATGACGACGACTGGTCCCTGCGGTCTTTGCAGCAGGCAGCAGAGTGGCAGGCCATCTTCTGCAGCGGCGAGGATGCGGGGTTTCAGCTGGAATTCAAGTTCGGAGACAGCGGGGATGAGCACATCATCGAGGCGAAAGTTTCTGGTGATGGGGTGCATTTCCACGGTTTGTGCGGGCAGCGGATTTTCGCGAGTGCTGCGGATGTTCCAGGCATCACAGTCATTGCGGGGATCGAGAACGATGACCGGGCCACCGGGCAGTTGCCGGGGAACATTTTCGTGGAGCACGACAATATGATTTGGTGGCCATGAATTATTCGCTGGTGGTTGTGGCAGCACAGTGAGTTCTGTGAGCGGATCGGCCTCAAATACTTTCTGCACAAACAGGCTGCCGGGGCTGACCAGCAGCACCTGCTGCCGGGGGGCATCCTGGAGAACGGCGACTGCGGAATTATCAATGGTGAGGGCATCGGTTGGGGCTGAATCAGCGTCCGGTTCCGGGGCTGTTGGGTCGGCGTCACGTGAGAAACGGATGTTTTTGAGTTCGGCCCGCCAGATGCCTCCGGCGGGTCCGCTGCGGGGAAACGAGCGAGTTGTGCTTTCGTTGGGGCTGAGTTTCAGACGCACGACGCTGCTGAGTGTCCCGGACAGGCGTAATTCCAGTTCTGCTTCGGCGGTGTGAGGTGATGAGTTGGTGACGGCGACCAGCAGTTCGGCTGTCAGCGGATCATCGGGATTGCGCAGAGACTGGCATTTGGTGATGCCCATGTTGGGGAGGGGCGTGGCTGCGGACAGGATCGTCAGTCGCGGGTGCTCGGTGAGTTTGGTGGATTCAAAGCAGTGATCTGTGAGCAGAATGATTTCTCCGGAATCGTTCTGACCGAGCAGTTCCGCAGCGGCCGTGATGGCGAGTTCCGGGGATCCGGCGGCGGCGGACGGCTGAATGTCTGAGACCGCTCGCAGCAGATCAGGGATATGGTCGGTCATGCCGCAAACAACTTCCGCGCGGTGGTCAGCAGCGATCACCGCGGCCTGTGAGCCTGATGGCAGACTGTTGATGATCCGGCGAGCCTGATCTGTTGCCAGGTCCAGTCGCTGCCCGCCGGATTCTGCGGCCTGCATGCTGGCTGAGACGTCAAGGATCAGCACGAGGCTGTGCGGGGGGCTGCCAGTCATCCAGCGTGGATCGCCTGCTGCGGCAACGATTGTGAGCAGGATGAGTATTTGCGTGAGCCATGACAGAGGGTGTCGGAAACGATTCCAGAAGGACCGTGGCGGTCGGGCCTGGAAAATCTGCTGCCAGAACAGATCTGAAGAGACAGGCACGCGCCGCATCCTGAGTTTCAGGATGTAGAGGACCGTGATCGGCAGTGCGATGGCGGCGAGTGCAAGGGCTGTTGGCACCAGAAATGTCATGGTATCAGCAAGGGCTCAGGGACTGGAGGGGCATTTTCAGGACGTGGCGGATTGTTTCATCATGGCCATCACAAGCGAATCGAACTGCACCTGACAGCCGGATTGGGTGCAGCCCAGGTTGTAGCGGGCACAGTAGTTTCGAACGGCATCCTGATGCTGGCGGAATAACCGACGGTATTCGCTCAGCATATGTTCCGTGATGGTGGTCTGCAGGGTTGTGCCGGTTTCCACGTCAACCAGTTCGGCATCACCCAGTACCGCCGGATCAGCATCGAGCGGGTGGTGGAGTTGTATGACGTGCAGATCGAATCCGCTGAATCGCAGCTGGTCGAGGCCGGCTTCGAAACCGGCGGGGTCGAACAGATCACTGAGGATGACGGCAATACCTGGGCGTGGTCGTCGGTGGAGGAACTGTCGGACGGATTCAAGCAGGCTGGTTTGCGGAGTGGAAGCGGTGAGTCCCTGGAGGAACTGCATGAGGGGGAGGATGCGTTCGCGTCCGCGGGTCAGCGGAAACTGCTCGACGACCCCGGCGGCACAGGCGAGGACGGAGATGCGATCGAGATCGGCGAGGGCGATCCATGCGAGTGCTGCGGCGAGCTGCCGGGCCAGATCGAATTTGCGTCCATCGGCGAGATTCATGCTGTTGGAGCAGTCGAGGAGGAGCCACAGGTGCAGGTCCTGTTCTTCCTGGAAGCGTCGGATGAGCAGATCTCCGTGGCGAGCGTAGACATTCCAGTCGAGGTATCTGAGGTCTTCTCCGGGGCTGTATTCGCGGTGGTCGGCGAATTCGATACCGGCTCCTGTCTGTCGAGTTCTGCGCTGGGCCAGCAATTGTCCTCGGAACACGCGTTTCGACATGATCGAAAGGTATTCGAGGCGTGTCAGAAAGTCGGGAGGAAAGAGCATGGCGGGCGGTTTTACGGGCGAAGAGTGGGGTCAGCGAATACTGGCTGAGCTGGAGTCACTGAGTTGTCCGAGGATGCGCTGGATGACGTCATCGGTGCTGACGCCTTCCGCCTGTCCTTCGAAATTCAGGATGATGCGGTGTCTGAGGACAGGCAGGGCCATCTGGTGCAGGTCGGTTGTGGCCACGTGGCAGCGACCGTCGAGAATGGCGCGAATTTTTGCTCCAAGAATCAGCGCCTGCAGTCCGCGGGGGCTGGCGCCGTAGCGAATGTATCGGCGAGCGGTTTCGGTGGCAGACTGCTGTTCGGGGTGTGTCGCTGTCACCAGCGCGATGGCGTGCCGCTGGACCTCTTTGGCAATGGGGACGGTGCGGGCGAGTGCCGACATTTCCTGGATACGCGTACCGCAGA
Source organism: uncultured Planctomycetaceae bacterium (assembly GCA_903896675.1). Lineage (GTDB taxonomy): Bacteria > Planctomycetota > Planctomycetia > Planctomycetales > Planctomycetaceae > SXXK01. Next base: position 2,607 of record CAITYU010000510.1, on the reverse strand, counting down.
GTACCGGGGCTGCGGTGGGCTGGGCCGTGCCGGTCGTGCGGTCGAGGATGGTTTCGAGGTCTTCGGGGCGTGGGTAGCGGACCAGCAGTTTCACGAAGAAACGGTCCAGCTGGGCTTCCGGCAGCGGGTAGGTGCCTTCCATTTCGAGCGGGTTCTGAGTGGCCATGACGAAAAAAGGTTCGGACAGGCGATGGGTGGCTCCGGCCACGGTGACGGAGTGTTCCTGCATGGATTCGAGGAGGGCGGACTGTGTTTTGGGTGTGGCGCGATTGATTTCGTCAGCCAGCAGGATGTTGGTGAACAGTGGGCCTTTCTGAAAATCAAAGACGCGACGACCATCAGCTGATTCAGCCAGCACCTGAGTACCGATCAGGTCTGCAGGCATCAGGTCAGGAGTGAACTGGATGCGTCGAAAATCGAGTTGCAGAGCGCTGGCGAGTGTGCGAACGGTGAGAGTTTTTCCGAGGCCGGGGACACCTTCGAGGAGCACATGGCCGCCGGCGATCAGAGCGATCAGGGTATCGTCGAGGATGTCCGTCTGGCCGACGATGACCCTGGAGATTTCGGACCGCAGCCTGTGAAAGTCGCTGCGAAAATTCTGGAGTTGCTGTTGAAGGAGTGCTGCTTCGTTGGTCATCCGTAAGTGTCTTCCGAGCGATGGAATTGGCAGTCGGTGACTGCAGTGTGAGGCTTGGCAGGGGTGGGAAAATGGCAGATGATTCGCCGGACGGGCTGGCGATGTTCCGGCATGGTACATGAAGTCGCGGGGAATTGTCAGTGTTGCGGTTGAGAAATGAGGAATGGGGGGAGCCGGGAATGGTGGCACTGCGAGCGGGGATGATGTGTGTGGCGAGCAGCGTGCTGCTGTGGTTGTGCGGAGCGGGTGGCGGAGCCGTCCAGGCTCAGTCGCCCCGCCCTGAGAAGCAGCTGCCGCTGGCGGGTGAGTCGTTTTTGGCAGGTGGGCGACCGGCGTTTCTGATTGCGGGCCGTGGGGGCCTGCCACGCTCCGGGCGTTCGTGGGTATGGTATGCCCCAACGCTGCCGGGGTTGCCGGGTGGCGAGGAACGCTGGATGTTTCGACAATTTCAGGATGCCGGGATTGCGATCGCAGGAATTGATGCGGGGGAATCCTATGGCAGTCCAGCGGGCAACCGCGTGTTTGATGATCTGCATGCTGAGATGGTGCGGCGTGGATATTCGTCGAAGCCGGTACTGCTGGGGCGCAGTCGGGGCGGCCTGATGACATTGTCATGGGCGGCACTGCATCCGGAGCACGTCTCAGCGTTTGCGGGCATCTATCCGGTTTGCAGTCTGAGCAGTTATCCGGGTTTGCAGCGGGCCAGCGGCGCCTTTGGGATTTCGGCGGAGGAGCTGGTTTTGCGGCTGGCGGAGTTCAATCCGGTGGATCGCCTGCAGTCTCTGGCAAAGGCTCAGGTGCCGATGTTTGCCATTCACGGAGATGTGGACGCCGTGGTGCCGCTGGAGGCAAACTCGGGGCTGGCTGCTGAGCGTTATCGGGCGGCCGGTGGTGAGTTTCGGCTGGTGGTGCCGAGGGGCCAGGGGCACAATATGTGGACTGGTTTTTTTGAGTGTCAGGAACTGGTGGATTTTGTGATTCGCCATGCTGATCCAGTCGTGCCGGCAGCGGATCGCTGAGCATTGAGGGACGGTTCGAGCGAAATCGGGGAGCAGGCTGATGATTCCGTTACGAGACAACATTCCATCGCGGACGATTCCGGTTGTGAATTACCTGCTGATCCTTGTCTGTGTGCTGGGATTTCTGCTGCAGGCGGAAGACCAGGATGGCAGGTTGACGTTTTTGTACGGGATGATTCCGGCGAGGATTTCGCATCCGGAGCGACCGGTGGTGATCGAGCATCGGGAACTGGTGCAGACTGTTTTTGGGGTGCGGGAGCTGGAGGTGCGGTCAGAGATTCCGCAGCCTCCGATCCCCGTTTGGCTGACAGCACTGAGCTGCATTTTCCTGCATGGAAGTCTGCTGCATCTGGCGGGCAACATGTGGTTTTTGTGGGTTTTTGGGGATAATGTGGAGGATCGTCTGGGGCATCTGGGGTATTTGCTGTTCTATCTGGGCAGTGGTGTGCTGGCCAGTTTCAGTCATTACCGGATGTATCCGGAGTCGGTGCTGCCGACGATTGGTGCCAGCGGAGCGGTGGCGGGTGTCATGGGGGCATATTTGTACCTGTATCCCAGGGCCAACGTGGTGTCGCTGGTGCCGATTCTGTTTTTTCTGCAGGTGATGGTTATCCCGGCCCCGGTGTTTCTGGGATTGTGGTTTTTGCTGCAGCTGTGGCAGGGGACGTTTGCGATGGGGGCTGGCGAAGCGGTGGGCGTAGCCTGGTGGGCTCACATCGGCGGTTTTGTAGCGGGATTTGCTGTCGCGTGGCTGCTGGGGGCGTCGGGGCAGACCAGACCGCGAGTGGTTGTGGTGCGACCGGCGACGGAGCGTCGGTTCAGTCGGCTGCGAACGCCGTGGGACTGAGGGTGCGTTTGCGAGTTTGCGGGAACAGGCGGGGGCAAAGTCGGACACCGGTTGCACAGTCCCGGCTGGCCGGGTATTCTTCAGCCGTTACTCCGCGCGACTGT
>CAITYU010000509.1 GCA_903896675.1 uncultured Planctomycetaceae bacterium | reverse complement strand
GCGTTGTTCGTTCTGAATGATCCGCTGATGCAGGAACAGATTCAGCCTGGTGGTGGAAATCTGGCGGAGCGACTGGCCATCAGCAGTGATGACACAGCTGTGGCCGATGAATTGTACCGTGCAGTGCTCAGCCGTGTACCTGAAGCTGAGGAAGTGCGGTTTGTGTGCGAGTATCTGGCTCAGCGTCGGGAAATTCGACAGCAGGCCATCAGTAATCTGATCTGGGGTTTGCTGGCGTCCACTGAGTTTTGTCTGAATCACTGAAGTACTGAATCACAGAAGCATGTTGCAGCCGCATGGTCAGTCAGATCAGCATCAGTTCTCCCGTCGTCGCTGGCTGGGTACAGCGGCGACGGGTACTGCTGCGGCTGCGCTGCCGTTGTTTGATCCGGCGGTGCATGCCACGTTGCTGCAGCGTTCGGCAAAACAGGTGCTGTTTATCTGGCTGGATGGCGGCATCAGTCAGCTGGAGAGCTGGGATCCGAAGCCCAACACGGAATTCGGTGGCCCGTTTCGAGCGATTTCCACCAGCGTGCCGGGCATTCATCTCAGTGAATTGTTGCCGCAGACCGCGCAGCAGATGCAGCATCTGGCGATTGTTCGCAGTTTGTGTACTCAGGATAACGCTCATTCGTCGGGTGTGGATCGGATTCAGCGAGGTGACCCGCAGGACCGCGGCGTTGTTTATCCATACTTCGGCTCGGCGGTGACGAAGCTGCTGGGGCCGAATGCCAGTGGCCTGCCTCCTTATGTCTGGATCAAGCCGCTCAGTGGCGGTTTCATGCACAAGGACGCCGGCTTTCTGGGACCGCAGTACGGTTCACTGGCATTTGGTGACGGCAAGCCACCGCAGAATCTGCTGCAGCACGCTGATGTCAGCGACCGGTTTCTGCAGGAGCGAATGGACATTCGGGCGTTTGCGGACCGTCAGTATGCGCGTGGGCGTCCGGCGACCAGTACTGCAGCCAACGGATTTGTTTACAGCATGGGGCTGGAACTGATGCAGCGGCGTCAGTTGTTTGACGAGTCCACATTTTCGTCGGCTGACGTGCAGCGATACGGGACACATGATCTGGGGCGTCACATGCTGCTGGCAAGGCGGATGCTGGAAGCCGGTGTGCAGTTTGTGAAGGTCAACAGTTACGGCTGGGATACTCACGGCGACAACTTCAACGGCAGTCTGAGCCTTGTGCGGCGATTTGATCAGCCCTTCGCGGCGCTGATCTCGGATCTCGCTGCATCCGGTCTTCTGGATCAGGTGCTGGTGATTGCGATGAGTGAGTTCGGGCGTACTCCGCGAGTGAACGGGCATCTGGGTCGTGATCACTGGCCGGAGGCGTGGTCGCTGTGTATGGCGGGGGCCGGTGTGCGTCGGGGAATTGCCGTTGGCAGCACCAGCGACCAGGGGACTTGGGTGACGTCCGAGCCATACGACATCGGCCATATGTTTCACACGTGGTTCACCGCGCTGGGGATCAACAGTCGTGAAGTGGCGTGGGACAATCACGGACAACCGCTGCCGATAGCTCACGAGCACTGTCACCCGGTGGCTGAGCTGTTGGTTTGAAAATCTGTGTTCTGACAACTGAATCTGACTGGAACCATGCACGGGATACATCATTCACAGGCAGAGCTGCGGGCACTGGCGAAGATTCCGACTTCGTGTCAGTTGTCGTTGCTGCGTTACAGCCTCGATGGCAGTCTGCTGCTGGCGGCGGGGCGTGACGGCCGGATTCATCGCTGGCGTCTGCCATCTGCCGGTTTGCCCGTTCCGGCTGCCGATGTGAAGTCTGCCGATGCCAGCGTATCTGAAGTGTTGCCACCGCTGGCGGGTCACAATGGCTGGGTCAGCAGTCTGGAGATTTCGCCAGACGGCCTGTGGCTGATCTCGGCCGACACCTGGGGCCGGCTTGCCTGCTGGTCGTTGACGCCGACTGTGGAGCGACCGCAATGGGAGCACGCGGAGGCTCATGCCGGCTGGCTGCGAGCCCTCGCTATGACTCCTGACGGCAGTTGCCTTGCCAGTTGTGGCGCTGATGGGATGGTGCGTCTGTGGAATCCGGCTGACGGCTCACTGTTGAGGCAGTTTTCCGGAGGTGGGCAGGATCTGTATTCTGTAGCCTGCCATCCGGATGGTCAGCGACTGGCGGTGGGAGATCTGCGGGGCGGAATTCATGTGTTCGATCTGCGTGCTGGAAAGCATCTGACGACGTGGGATGCTGCCGAGTTTTACAAGCTGTCGTACATCCAGGAAGTTGGCGGAGTGCGTTGGCTGGCGTGGAATGGGGACGGTTCTGTCCTTGCCGCTGCCGGCTGCATTCCGGAGAACGGGGGCTTCGTGCAGGGCGTTCCGTCCCTGCGTCTGATCAACGCTGCGGATGGTGCTGTACTGCAGCAGCTGAAGCTGGGTGACAACCAGGAAGGATTTGTGCATCAGGTGCTGTGGCACCCTGAAGATTACTGGATGGGGGTCTGCAGCGGGCAGCCGGGACGCGGTCGATTTTTTCTGCATCGAACTGCCGGCGAAGCTCCTTTCTGTCTGAATCCTCAGCCACTGGCCAACTGCCACAGTGCAGCGCTGCATCCGCTGGGGCGGCAGGTTGCCGTGCTGGCGAACGAAGGCACTTATGGTCAGCAAAAGTCGATGGCCAAAGAAGGCATCTACCCCGCCAATACGTCTCCGATTCATGTGTTTGAACTGCCTGCTCCCGGTCCCGTGTCCTGATTCCTGTTCCGGATCCAGCCCAATGAGTGTTTTTCAGAAATTTCCGCGTCTGCTGTTGATGACTGTACTGTCCGTGGTGTTTGCAGCGCCGGCCTTTGGCCAGCAGTCTCAGTGGTCGCCCGACCTGGAAAGTCGCGTTTCTGCCGAAATGACCCGACTGATCGCGGCCGGGCGAATATCCGGAGCCGTGACGCTGGTGGCGAATGCGGAGTCTGTTGTGCTGGCG
>CAITYU010000508.1 GCA_903896675.1 uncultured Planctomycetaceae bacterium | reverse complement strand
GTTTATGACTCTGGTGTGCAGGCCTCTGACGACCTGATTCTGGATCCGTTCTATGATGCGTTGTTCGAAGATCCGCTGGAAACGATTTTCGATCCGAATTATGCGCAAAAGCAGTTTGACCAGATCTTTGCTCCGGGGGACTTGCTGTCACTGCAGATGCAACCGGCTGACAAGCCCGCAGATATCAGCGAGCGTCTGAGCGACCTGGCGCCGTTTGCTTTTGAGAACACTTCGAACAATGAAGTGCGTGAGAAATTCACGACGCTTTCCAACAGTCTGCGTCGTTACATGATGACCCATGATCTGGGTGCTGACCTGACGCTGGGTACAGCAGATGACGGTCCGCGGGCGTGGGAGTTCAATGCCGATGCGGACGGGGCTGATACCGACAACGACGGCTATGGCAACGGGGATGGAAGACGTGAATTTCCGCCGGCGTACGGGACAACGGTCGCCAACGGTCGTCCGTACAGTGCGACTGATCCGTTCCGCCCGCAGGTGCGTCGTCTGCTGACTCTGGAGGCCGGTGAAAGTCGGGATCTGATCGGGCAGTTGCCACTCAGCATCAATCATCTGCTGGATGTGGAACGCACCGAACAGACTCCGAATGAACAGTCTCAGCCGGTGCAGTTTCTGCGGTACATGCGGCGGGCTGGGTTGCGGTTTCGTCCGCTGACCGAGCATCCGGCGGCGTCTGAAGGCAATACCGTGGTCAACGCGACCACGATTCCCACGTTCGATCCGGCCAATCCCGTGGTCTGGCCGCCGGTGACGGCTGAACAGCGGGAATACTGGGCACGTCGTGATCGCCAGCAGTTGGCTCGTGATATCTACGTGCTGCTGTACACGATCGGCGGAGCTCAGACTGTGGGCACCAGTGTTCGCAGTTCGCTCGGTACCAATGATCCGAATGCGGCTGAGGGAACAGCGCTGTATACGCATCGTCAGCTGCGCGAGATGGCTCAGTTTGCCGTGAATCTGGTCGATGCGATGGACACGGACAACGTGGTGACGAAGTTTGAATTTGACAAGAATCTGGGGCCTGACAGCAGCGGAACCGCCGGTGGCTGGAATCTGGACGACGACCCGTACACGATGGAAACCGTGCCGGTACTGGAATCGGATCCGAATTTTGCGGGCATCACTGACAGTGGTCGCAGTCGCGAAGACAGTGCGGTGCGCGGTGTGGTCTACGGCGTGGAAGCTCAGGAACTGGCTTTCAGTGAAGTGCTGGCGGTCGGTACCGCGACTCCGGCAGCCACGATCGACCATCCGGCCACGCTGTATCCGGACGAGACCGGTCGCAATCACCTGTTTGTCGAGCTGCAGAATCTGCGGCCGAATGCGGTGCCATTGGCTACGAAGAACAACACGACCATGGCCAACGCCATGTGGCGGATTGTGCGGCATGACCGCACCAGTGCCACGGATCCGATCGGGGGCACTTCGAATGGTGGCAACCCATATCGGGCGTTTGCGTTTGTGGGGCAGTCGGCTGTGAATCAGACCATTCAGGGTGGCCAGCGGTATTCCGTTGCCACAGCGTCCACAACGGACGTGGTCAGCAGCGATCTGTTTGTGGATTTTGACCTGGACAGTACCTTTGACCTGATTGCTCCGAATACCAGCAACGGGACTTTGCCGAATAACGGCACCAATCGGACGGACCCGAATGCGGCGGAGCTGAAGCCGCGGTGCAATCTGGACCTGCTGCATCCCGATCACAACCTCGGGTTTGTGATGGTGGATCAGGCCGGCAATCCGACGACGAATCTGGGGGCCTTCCTTGAGAACCTGCAGACGTACGCCGGGAATACTCCGATGAACAGTCTGTACGGGGGCAGTTTTGCGATGTCGGGGCAGCCGGGTTTTGATCTGGTGCTGCAGCGGCGGGCCAATCCGAATATGCCCGCACTGACTCATGGTTCGGTTCCCGGCCAGGATCCCAATCCGTGGGTGGATGTGGACATTATTCGGGTGGAGTTTCGGGACGTGGGGATCGCGGACGGCGACATGGCGACGCAGCTGCAGCAGAACCGGCTGCCGAACATTACCAGCGAGGAGCGTCGGGAGCCGCTGGCCGACTCGACTCGTGGAGCCTTCACGGGAACTCCGGCCAATCTGCGGTACAACACGATTGTTGCTCGCAATGGCGGTGCGGGTGAGGTCGGGCGAAACAGCATTACTGCGACGGCCGGTTTCAATCTGTGGCAGGCACATTTCGATCGTGACTTTGCATCGACGGGTGAGCTGTTCAGTGTGCCGCTGTGTGGACCGGGGAAGCTGACGTCCGTGATCGAGCGTCTGAATTTCAATCCGCAGCAGCAGGCTCAGCCGCCGGCTGCCGGCAATCCGACTCCGGATGCTCTGGTGGCTGCTGCTGCCATGTTCCTGCAGCCGGATTTTCCGAACGATACGGGTGTGAGTGCGGCGGTGAATCGGTCGCGGGACAATCGCTGGTATCGTCTGCTGCAGTTGGTGGAGGTACCTTCGCGAGTGCATCGGATGCTGGGGAATTATGTGTCACTGGAGCGACTGCCGGGGAAGGTCAATCTGAACACGCTGCGACACTGGGAGGTGTATGCAGGGCTGGTGGACAATCCGATGCTGCTGGATGCGACTGGCAACGGAGTGGTGGCACCGTTTACGACGGATCGCAGTCCGGATGAAAACGGCAATGCGGTGAACCGGGATCGCTGGCAGGAGTTTTTGTTGTCGCGGGACGGGGAGTTTTCTGACAGTTATGACCAGTTCGCGGCAACTCCGGGGAGCCGGAGGATGCTGATACCGGGGACAGCGAAGTCCAAACCGTTCCGCTCGTATGGATACCGCAAACCGTTCAACTCCACTGTACCTGACGACAACGGAGTTGAATCAACGGTGCTGAGAACGCTCACGGCGGACGTGAC
>CAITYU010000507.1 GCA_903896675.1 uncultured Planctomycetaceae bacterium | reverse complement strand
GTCCCTGAGACTTCGGTCTGGAACAGGGGATTGATGTCTCCGACCCAGACGAGTGAGGCCGGAAGGACGCGGTTTTCCAGTGTTTCGGCGTGCGATCTGACGCTGGTTTCCCCAGTGCGATACTGCCGCGCGATCAGTTGGTTCCGGGGGCTTCGACGCGGCTTACGAGAACGGTGTTTCAAAGCCGTGGAGTTTTCGGCAAGTAGTCGCGATGCCTGTTTGATCCAGCGATTCAGGGGCATAAGGGTATCCCGAGTGTTCGGATTTCCAACGGTCGATGAAGCAGTGTCCGCGGATGATTTGTGAGGGATGGGGGGCGATAGGTTTCTGGTGTGCGAGTCAATTCACATGCAGCAAAATCGACCGCCGGCAGATGCACATACCACCCCCTCGGTAATGGTGCTCGCGGATTGAACTGGATTCGGAATTCTGGATTTCCCGATTTTCAAAATGTTGTGTCGCCATGACTTCTGCGGATTCTGCGACCATGTGCTTGATTTGGGTTAGGCTTATTCGTAGCATCGAGGCAAAGTCCCGGGGATGTGAGCTCCGATGTGAGCTCCTCAGTTTGCCGCAGTCTGAACAAGGGCTTGTGGGCTCGTGTGTAGAATTCGGCTGCAATTCAAGGCGTCGCCATGCAACGGGGAAGTCACAGAATTTCAGACACATCTCTGGGTTTATTGGGGCGTGTTCAGCAAGGGGACACGGAGGCGTGGCGTGACTTTGCCTTGCGGTGTTGCGATCTGATCCAGGACTGGTGTCGCTGGAGGCACATGCAAACTTTGGAAGCCGACGACATTGTTCAGAATTCGATGTTGGTTGTTTTGAAGAAGATCGGCGGTTTTACGCATACGGGTCGAGGTAGTCTGCGGGCGTGGCTCAGGGCGATAGCCTGGCGTTGCTGGAGCGATGCGATATCGCGGGCCAGTCGCAGTCAGGCCGAGGAGTTGAACGGGCAGTATGAACTGGCGATTGATGAGATCGCGGTGCTGGATGAGCGTTATGAGCAACTGCGGCGAATGGATTTGATGAAGCGGGCGATGGTGCTGGTCAGGCAGCGTGTCCGAGGCTCCACGTGGGAGATGTTTTACCGCACGGCAATTGGAAATGAGTCTGGCATCACAGTAGCCGCTGAGATGCAGGTTCCGCTGTACATTCTTTACGCATCGCGTTCTCGTGTTCAACGATTGCTGCAGCGAGAGGTTCGTCTGCTGGAACAACTTGAGGAGGCTCCCGAGGGGCGTCGTCAGGTGAATGCAGATTTCACGGAAGCTGCTGAGTGATTCGAACGGATTGCCAGATGTGCTCGGGGGTCACTCCATGATTTCCGCGTGTCTGACAAGTGGTCAGTTGAGGAATTATCTTTCTGGTGAGCTGGACGAATCGGAGGTGCATCCGATCGAGGCTCATTTGCAGCAGTGTTCAGTCTGCCGCGGTGCTGTCTGTGCGGTACTGCCACTGTCGAATGCCGAGTCTGATTTTCCGGGGGCCGAACCGATGGACCCGGCACTGTCCTCTCTGGACAGTGAATCCCGGCGGGAATTGCTGGCAATTGCTGCCTTTCAACAGGCCGGCCCGGCGTCACGTGTGGCTGCATCGTCTACTGGAAGGCCGCCCGGTTCACTTCCTGCGCGGTACACACCGGTCAGGTTTCTGGGTGCTGGCGGGATGGGTGAGGTCTGGGAAGTTTTTGATTCGGTGGTTGGGCGATCGCTGGCAGTGAAATTCCTCGCTCCACATACGGCTGGGTTACAGTCGCTGCAGCGATTGCTGAAGGAGGCTTCTCTGCTGGGGCGTCTGGGGCATCGCGGGATCATGCAGATTTACGAGGTATTTACCGAGTCTGCGGCTCCAGCGATACTGATGGAACTGGTCTCGGGGCCTTCTCTGCAGGTTCTTCTGGCGGGGCATGTTGCATCTGAACGAGCTGCAGCGGCATTTGTGTCTGAGTTGTGTGAAGCAGTGCAGCACGCACATGACCAGCAGATCGTGCATCGGGATCTGAAGCCCTCAAATATACTGCTCAGGCCTCGTCCCAACGCAGTCGAGACGCCTCTGTCTCGCGACCTATCGGCGTGGCAACCAGTTGTGACCGATTTCGGCACTGCTCGCATGCTGGGCGATCAGACCATTACTGTAGCCGGGCAACTGGTCGGAACACCAGCATATATGGCACCGGAGCAGGCTGGTGGTGATAACGACTCCGGCACTGCTGTGGATATATACGGACTAGGAGTGATTCTGTATGAGTTGCTGACCGGTCGCCCTCCATTTCTTGCCGATTCGCCTGTCGTCCTGCTGGAACTTGTGAAAAACGGCGAGCCTTCGTCACCGAGGCTGCTGCGTCCTGATCTGGCGCGGGATCTTGAAAACATCTGCCTGAAGTGTCTGTCAGTGGCCCCGTCAGATCGTTATCAGTCGGCCGACCTTTTACGGCAGGATTTGCAGGCTTTTCTTGATGGTCGCCCTGTAACAGCTCGCCAGTTGTCGTGGCCTGTTCGAACATTCCGCTGGTGTCGCAGGAACAGACGTCTTGCTATGCTGCTGTCTGCACTTGCAGGTACTCTTTTGATGATTTCGGCACAGTCTGTGTACTTCGGCGTGACTCAGAGAAATCTGCGCGAGCAGGCGACGGAATTGGGGAAGGCAGCGGACGCGAACCGGCAGGTTGCCGAGGATCGGGCAGTGCAGGTTGAAAGTTCGCTCAAGTCTGCAATCAGTGTCGCTGAAAGACTCATGTTTCTGGCCGAGACGCAGTTCAGTTCGAATCCCGGCTGGGGACAGCAGCGGCAGCAGTTACGGGAGCAGGCGGCACCGGTCTACGCTGAGTATGTGCGTCATTTTTGCCCCGATGGGCTGATTCCGCAGGAGCACTTTCGGGTTGCCTGCGGACTGTGCAGCCTGAAGTGGCAACTGGATCCGGACAGTGTTCAGGAAGTTGAGCTGAACCGGCTGGTGGCAAGCTGGGAAAAAATGTCTGAATCCGTTCGCTCCGCCGGCGATTTCCTCGAGTTGCGGGGCATGCTGTATTACGTGGAGACCGAGTACTATCGGCGCCGTCGAAATCACTCGCAGGCCGGGCAGGGGTTCCTTGGGTGGTCCCGGCTGCTGCAGGCCCAGGCGGGACAGCACCCCGAAGGCAGTGCGGCCATGCTGCAGTGTCTGCGAATCGGGTCGGGAATGCTGCAGAACGGCGCCGGAGAATTTCGGGCTGATGGTCAATTTGTGGTGGCCGCGCAGGTCGCCGAATCAGGTTGTAAGCTGCTTGAGCGGGTGATGCAGCTCAGCTCCGAAGATGATCGGGATATGCTGAACTTTCTGTTTCTGTCACAGCAGGCAGCAGAAAACTGGCTGGCAGCGGGGGATGCAAACACGGCCGGTACGACAGCAGACCACGCGTTGGGAAAACTGGCTGCACGCCCGATCCGCGATGCGAACGCAATGCCGTATGCGGAGCAGTCAAAGGCGCAACTGACCCGGTTATTGCAAAAGTAAGTCGAGAAACTTTGGATCAATAAGGTGCTCCGTGGGACCCAAACACCACTACAACACCCGTTAGGTTCGACCCACTGTTCGGCGGGAGACTCACCCTACCACGGTTGATGGTGCTGCGGATTTGGGAGGGAGAAGCTCCTGCTGAGCCAAACACCCGTCGCGCCACTGGACCGCGCGGTTCTCCTGCAGCCTCACCTTCCCGCCTGATACCAGCGAGCACCAGTTCGGTGACGCCCTTTAAGACAACACCCGTTGGCTGCCACCAACGGCTCGCCTTTGGAGGCCTCTACAATTGGTGACTTTCGTGGTTAAGATGCTTCGTCACACCGCGATTTTCATGTTACGTTGAGCTGAATTTTCAGAGTTTCAGGTGAAGGTGAGGGTGAAGGGCACTTTCGCAACGGAGTGATCCTTGTCCCCTGCAACTATTCAAACAGCCCTTCCAGTGGATTGCCGAACAGGTCGTCCAGCAGGTCGAGACTCGCAGGGACTGCGGCCTGTGCTTCACTGTCTGCAGTCAGCAACTGCCGTGACAGCGTTCGCTGAGGTGCAGGCAGTCTGACGACTGATACGGCTGATAGGACATCATTCGCAATTGGCGCTGCACTGGCGACAGATATCAGGCTGACATCCGGCGACTGCAGTGCCGCTTCATCCGGCAACAATTCATCGCGTTCCCGCTGATTCCATTGTGTCGGTTGCGGTATGGTGTTGTCCGGAGCGGCCAAATCAGCGGGGCTGCCTGCCATCGGCACGTGGCGTCGCTGACCGGGCAGGATCGTACCGGACATGATGCTGTCGCCCGCCGTGGCGGGGTCCAGATCGCCGTAGCCCAGAATGTGGCCCAGCTCGTGACGCATCACGGTGCCCAGATCGACGGCTCCGGTCGGCACCGGTCCACTGCC
>CAITYU010000506.1 GCA_903896675.1 uncultured Planctomycetaceae bacterium | reverse complement strand
GAATAACGCGGAAATTTCAGCGTGTTGTGTGGTTGTCCGGCTCGGCAGGAGCCTCGCCCTCCCAAGGGGGGATTCTGCGATTACTGAACACTGAGAACTGAACACTGAGAACTGAACACTGAGAACTGAACACTGACGTCCGGCTCGGCAGGAGCCTCGCCCTCCCAAGGGGGGGTGAACACCCAAGGCAAGGCAATCTGCAGCTGCGCACAGGATTTCGCGTTGATCCCGGATTCCTGAATAACCTTCGGGACACAGCATCAGGGCTGCAGTAATAATCGCAGCCTTTCCAGCAGCAACTGCTCAGCGGTCGCCGTGGAGCCCGGTTCACGGTCCAGCAACTGCAGGTCCTGAGCCTGCACCAGCTGCCGCAGCAATTCCGACCATTCGCCTGATCCCGCAGATCCCGCTTCCCGGCTTAACAGTTGCGGGTGCACCACCGCACAGTCCCACGAACTTCGGCCAAAATCCAGTGACCAGTTCATAATCCACGATACACTGTGGATGACCTGCTCGTCCGTCAGCTCCGGACGCTGCTCAGGATATGTCAGCAGCACGAGGTCCGGTTTGAGTGGACGCACCATTCGCTGAGCCTCAGCTTCCAGTTCGGGCAGCGTGCGAGCGATCAACCTGCCATTCTGCTCACCCATCGTCTGCCAGACGGTGATGTCACAACGCTCAGACAGTCCCAGTTGCCCCAGCACCTGCTGCAGCGGTTCCACAACCGGCTGCATCGCCAGAATCCGGAGCCGGCCGCCGTCCCGCAACACCTGCTGTACACGGGGCAACCCCGGCTCCGGTCTTAAATCGGCGAGGCTGATCTGCACACCCGTCAGTCGCTGACATACAGTCTCGGCCAGCAATCGATGTCCGTCCAGATTCGGGTGAATCGCATCACTCATGGTCATTCGCCATGCCTGCGGGGCTCGTTCGCGCAACTTCAGCCCGGCCTGCTGCACATCGCAGAAGGCTGTCTGCTGTTCCGTCGCCACGTCCCTGATCAACTGGCAGAACTGCTGCAGTTTCTGTTCGGGTCGACCGGCCGTATCAATCACGGCATTCGGCGTGCACAGCACGGGTTCGGCACCGGCCGCGCGGATCTGTCGCACCAGTTCCAGCAGCCCGTCCCGAAACTGCGTTTCACCCGACCGAGCCAGATCATTCAGCCCGAAGCTGATGGTGACAATCTGCGGCTGATGATCGAGCACATCGCGCTGGAGTCGTGCGAGGCCGTCGGCCACAGTGTTACCACTGATGCCGGCATTGATCACAGCCACTTCACGGCCCGGCAGTGCTCGCTGCAGTCCCACCTGCAGCAGCTCGGGCCACGCGCGTCTGCCACCCGTGTGATAATAGATGCCGGTCACACTGTCTCCCAGACACACGACTCGCAGCGATTGTCCGGGCCGCACAACAGCCGGCTCAGCCTTTGCTGCAGATCGCTGCTGCAGTGCCTTCCAGACAAACTCCAGCGCCTCACGCGTATCCTGAGCATTGGTATCGTGCCCGCCATCCGGACGATGCAGCGACAGCACCTGAGCTCCACCGGTCTGCAGATGCTGCAGCAGTCGCAGCACGCTGTCCGGCGGCACCAGCGTATCACGCCCGCCGGTCGTCGCCGCCACGGGCATCGTCAGATTCGCGGCAAACAGCTCGGCCGAGCGCGTTCGATAGACTTCCCGGTGACTGTCCTTCGTGCCACCGTACGACGCCTGTATCGCCTCCTGAAACTGCTCATATTCCAGCATATTGGCCGTCCCATTCAGCGAGACGACTCCGTCGATCAGTTGTGGATGCTGAGCAGCAAAGGCGAGTGCCGAAGTACCGCCCATGGAACCGCCCAGCAGCAGAATTCTGCCGATCCGCTGTCCCCGATGCAGCTCGTCAATCAACTGCACCATGTCTGCTTCAGCCGCCGGTCCCATCCACGATGTCGGGGCCCGATAATCCGGCGACACGCAGATCATGGAGGCCTGTGCGGCAAACCGTCGCGACTCACTGCACTCCGCTCGCGACTGGCGAATAAACTGCCAGCGATCCGAGCCATGCCCGTGCAGCATGATCAGCACATCGTACACTCGCGCCGGATCATAGTCAGCGGGCCGCAGCAGCACGTAACGCTGCTCAGTCCCGTCCAGCCGTGACACAAACGCTCGATCCTGCGGTTCCTGCCAGCCCTCTTCGGCTGCCAACCCGGAACCGCTCAGCACCAACACCAGCAGACTGCAGAACCAGCGCATCATTACGGCCACTCCGCAGAATCACTTTGCCGCCGGCACAGACACGGTGATCGGCTGCACCCACGCCCGTTCGAATTCTCCGGCCTCTGACGGATTCGGATGTCGCTTCGACGACGTCACCACGGCCCGCACGTAAAGCTCCTGCCCCGTCACACGGTACTCCGCCACAGGGCCGACAGCCGTCGCCAGGACTTTCCCCACCTGATCACTGTACACACGCGTCAATGTCTCAGCCTCTTCAGGCTTCTCAGTCGCCGGCTTTGACGTCTGATCAAAATCGCGATTCGTACCAATGAACTGAATCTGATACTGCACGTCAGCTTCCGGCTGCACTTCGACCCGCAGCGTACCCTGGCGGTAATGCACGGACTTCAGACTGACACCTGATGACGAATAGAAGCGCCCGGCTTCCAGAGCATCCACAATGGCATCCGGCTCAAGCGACTTCGCCAGCACGACCACCCAGCCACGACCGGGCTGAGCCCCCTTGCCGGCAGCGGTCTCAAAATAATTGTGACCGTCGTCGGTTCCCAGACCGTACATCAGGGGCAGCTGCAGCGTCTGCAGACGGAAACTGTTCATGATGTCCCACATGCGTTCCGTGCC
The DNA here is from genome assembly GCA_903896675.1 of uncultured Planctomycetaceae bacterium. GTDB lineage: Bacteria > Planctomycetota > Planctomycetia > Planctomycetales > Planctomycetaceae > SXXK01. Next base: position 1,208 of record CAITYU010000506.1, on the reverse strand, counting down.
GGCATGCGTGGCGTCTCCACTGTTATGCACCGTGGGATGTCCGTTGTAGAGCTCAAAGAAATTCTCGCCCACAACCTTCATCAACTGTTCAGCCGTCACCGCGTAACCAAAATTCGGATGGTTCAGGTGCACCAGCGTTTTGACTCCGGTCCGTTCCCGGCGGGATGTGGCAGCGTTGATGTTCTGCTGAATGACGTCCGTAATGGATTCACCGCCGGTCGGTGGCAGCAGCTCGACCGTGTTTGTGGCACACATGTGCACGGGCAGTTTCCCGAAACGATCCGTGATCTCTTCGCCCTGAATCAGCAGATACTCCTGCGGCACCGCCAGCCGGGCAAAGATTTCATCAAAGGTCTTCAGGCGTATTTCGGTGGCTTCACCTTCCCCACGAGTCTCGATCCACTCGGCCGGCCACTGCTCACGCAGCCGCTGCACGGCCTTTTCGCTGCCCTTGCGTTTGGCTGTGTTCAGCCAGCGTTCCTTCTGCAGCAGAGTATTGTGGTCGGTGAAGACCAGAAACTGATAGCCCTTATCGCGGTACCATTTTGCGAGGTTTTCGGGAAAGTCATCCCCATCGCTCCACAGCGAATGCGTATGCATATTGCCCTTCATCCAGCGCTGTCCATCAACGGCCTGCAGCAGCACATCGGGCTGCTGAGCACACGTCACAAGTGCAGGAAACAGCAGGGCACACAGCAGGGCCGGCATTGTCAGCCGGGGCAGGCGGGCAGTCATGGCAGGTCTCAACAGGGATAAACGTGGGAGAATCAAAGTTCGCAGGCAGGAATTGTGATCCGTACGGCTCGGAATTGCATCAGAGAACAGCGTGATCTTCGCAGAAAAATCACGGCTCAACACGAAATCCTGTGCGCAAGTGTCGATTGCATTGCGAGGGGTGTTGACAGGGAGTGATCGAGGCAGAACTGAAACGATCCCGAAAACAGGGTTTCCGACCTCAGGTTTTTTTCTCCCTCCCCAGGTTTGACGGCTCGGCAGGAGCCTCGCCCTCCCAAGGGGGACTACCGAGCACTGGTTCGGTGCCCCCAACGACAGGACAACACTCGTTGGCGGCCTCGCACCGCGCACTTCATTTGACGTTGAGCCATAAAAAACCATGCTCGCAAAACAACCTGTTCTGCCACTCACCGTTCACAACATTCCCGCCTCCGCTTTCAGCCTCCCCTGAAACCGCCACACCCACGATTCCG
>CAITYU010000505.1 GCA_903896675.1 uncultured Planctomycetaceae bacterium | reverse complement strand
GGAAGGTCACCGTGACGCTGTCCATCGCAGTCCGAAATATGCGCATGAATCGCTCGCCCCCGCAGCCGCTGCAGTTCCCCGGCATCCACTCGAGCCAGTTGCAGGTGCGAAATATCAATGTTGGCCTGCAGCGCCGGATGAGTGGTGTCATCAAGGAATCGAGCCATCGAGTCCACGCTGTTCAGCAACGACAGTGCAAAAGGTTCCAGTTCGAGTGCAATCTGCAGCCCCAGCTCGGCCGCCACGTCCGCCAGTCGGCAGCAGTTCTCCACCGCTGTCCGCCACTGCTCCGCTGGTGGAATGACTTCCTGGTTCCAGATGTATTCACCCAGTACCAGCAGCAGATTCTCTGCCTGCAGCTCATAGCAGAACTCAAGATACCGCCGACAGCGATCCAGATGAAATCGCTGCACCGACGGATTGAAGTCAATCAGCCCCGTGGCCACACAGCAGACCGACACTATCGGCAGTCCGGCCGCACTGCACTCACGACGAATCAATGCACGCTCCCGCACGTCAATATCCAGCGGGTCGGCAAAGATGTCGATCGAATCAAAACCAATCTCCCGCGTCTTCCGAATACCCCATGCGGTGTCCCGTCCCGCCTGCGCCCACGCACTGTTGATCAATCCCAGTCGCATCACCCAGCCTCCTGAATTGCAGCTTGAAAATCTGCGCCGCCTGTACTGACGCCGGTATCCAACGCCACTTCCACTCATCATCGACTGCAGCCAGCAGCACATCGCTCAGTTCGGCAGGGACACAATCACCTGACCGGATTGTCGGATGGATCACCAACAGACGTGCATGAGACTGGGGCCGCACGCGGAACAGAACGCAGCCGATTGAGTTCCAGTCGACCGACATGCCACATGTAATTCGGTCCGTAGCCAGCCCGTCGCCCCCAGTCATTCAGCACAGCCTGCGACAGAGTCGCTTCTGCCACTTTGCGATCCCCCTCAAGTGACGCGTTGAGTCCAACGTACAGGAAGGAGTAGAACTGTCGCTGCGCCCGAGTTTCCTCGGCCCCGGACTCGGCCGCCGCAATCACGGCCTCAGCAGTCAGACTGCCCTGAAACAACTGGTACACTTCCCGAAACGGAGGTCGATCATCCTTATCATAACGCAACAACTGCTGGCGGGCTGTTTCTCGCCCGCTGGCCCGATGGTGACAGAAGTATCGCCAGATACCGTTTTCCCGATCAACACTGTCAAAGCTGTGATATTTTTCAAACTGGTCTGCTCCGGCCTTCGCATGATCCGCGAAGAAGCAGGCAATTCCCAGACGCCAGTGTGAGGCATCAAGTTCCGGATCCAGTTCCACCATTCGGCGATAGGCGGTTTCGGCAGCGGCGAAGTTGCCGAGGAACATGTCAGCATCCCCGCGGGCAGACCACAGAGAGACAGTACTCGGTTGGCCATCTGCGGGCAGCGGAAACTTTTCCAGACGCTGCGTCGCTTCCGCGCGAGCCTCCGTGTTGAGCTGCTCGATCCGTTTGCGGCTGGCGGCATCCGCTTCAGAACTGCCGACGGCAGCAGCCGGCGACGGCGAAGCATCCTGAGCCGAAGTGCTGGCGGACGGCACACAAAGAATCACAGACAGCAGGCAGCACCAGACAGGCCGCACCCGACAAAATCTGGATCTGATATCAGGGGACTTCACAGCGGACTCCCGGCAGAAACACGGCAGCAATGAACAGCTTTCGGCTGCTGGAGCTTATGAAGTTTCGCGGGAAGATGCCAGTTGGCAGTTGCCAGTGGTCAGTGGTCAGTGGTCAGTGGTCAGTTGCCAGTTTTCAGTTGTCAGTTGGCAGTTTTCAGTTTTCAGTGGTCAGGATTAACGCGAAATTCTGTGCGCAGCTATGATTGCCTTGCCACGGGTGTTGACCGCTTCGGGAGGGCGAAGCTCCCGCTGAGCCGAATCCGTGGCAGTCCGCCGGATCGTCCGGCTCGGCGGGAGCCTCGCCCTCCCAAGGTTTACCGGCTCGCCTCTGGATGACTCTGGACGTGGTGTCTTTCGTGGTCAAAAGACTTCT
>CAITYU010000504.1 GCA_903896675.1 uncultured Planctomycetaceae bacterium | reverse complement strand
GCAGCTTCTTCTGGGACGTTCGACGCTCGCACTACCTGCGAGTCAGCAGCTCGCTGCAGCGGTCGGAATCACCCGTGGCACTGCCCGAGGAACCGCAGATGCAGTTCCTCGGAACAGAATCGATGCTGTACAGAGGCCGGGTCAATTTGGCCATGTTTGCAGGCCAGGGCATGCGAGGCCTCGGCGGAGGTGGCGGAGGCCGGGTCGAAATGATGATGGCTGAGGGCGCTCCGGCCACCGCCATGGCCCCCGCCGATGCCGCACCCGGAATGCCCGCCATGCGGGGTATGGCGATGCAGATGGACGCCACGATGGGCGCTGCCGCTGCCAAAGGAGCTGCTTCGGGAAATGAAGCTGCCCCCACCCTGCGTTCCGAATTCGCTGATACCGCGTTCTGGACCACCACAACCAGCCTCGATGACGACGGCACTGCCGAAATCGCTTTCAGGGTTCCCGACAACCTCACCACATGGAAAATCAAGGTCTGGACCCTCGGGGATGGCACACAGGTCGGCTCAGGAGAAAGTCAGATCGTCGCCGCCAAAGATCTGATGATCCGACCCCAGATACCCCGCTTCCTCACCGAACGCGATCAGATCGTCCTGTCCGCTGTCATCAACAACACACTGCCGACAGACAAATCAGTCCGCGTTGTCTTCGAACACGCGGAGGGACTGCTGAAACTCATCGGCCCTGCCGAGCAGACCGTGATGGTGCCCGCCTCAGGCAGTACGCGAGTCGACTGGATGGCTGATGCTGTGGCCCCCGGTAAAGCCACAATTCGCATGTCGGCCATCGCAGAAGGCGATTCCGACGCCGCCGAAATTCAGGTCCCGGTCAACGTCTACGGACTGTTGCGGACCGACAGCTTCACGGGTGTCCTGCGACCACAGGACACCAGCAGTTCCATCACAGTCACGGTACCCGAACAACGAAATGCCGAACAGTCCCGACTGGAAGTCCGCTTCAGTCCCAGTCTCGCCGCATCACTGGTGGAATCGCTGCCTTACCTCATTGAATACCCATATGGCTGCACTGAACAGACACTGAATCGCTTCCTGCCCGCCGTGCTGGTGCAGCGCACTCTGCAAAGAATGAACGTCAGCCTCGAACTGGCTCAGCAGCAGCAGATCATGCTGAACTCCGGACGCACCTGGCGCGGCAGGTACCCGCAGCACTGGGGACAGCCGCCGCAGCAGCAGACGCGGGACCTGCGGCCTCTGCCCGCAGGCTTCGGCATGGGCAGCAGTACGCTGGCAGCATGGATTCAGCAGCACATCGATGAAGACCGGAAGTCCTCACGAGGACTGCCGGGATCCTTCAATCCCGTGTTCAGCGAACAGCAACTGAACTCCATCATTCGGGCCGGAGTCAGCAAACTGACGGAAATGCAGCTCAGTGATGGTGGCTGGGGCTGGTTCTCGGGTTACGGAGAATATTCTTCACCCCACACCACAGCTCAGGTCGTGCATGGACTGACTGTGGCCGCTCAGAACGATGTACCAATCCTGCCTGATGTCATCCAGCGCGGTGTGCAGTGGCTGCAGGCATGGCAGACGGCACAACTCGAACTGCTTCGGGAAGGCGATCGACGGCGAACTGATCCCGAATACAACGGCAGGCTGCCGTTCCGCATGACCGCGGATAATCTGGATGCATTTGTCGCCGGTGTGCTCAGTGAACACAACACCGGGGATCCCGCCATCGGTGATTACCTGATGCGTGACCGAGGACAAATGACAGCGTACGGCCTCGCACTCACGGGCCTGTACATGCATCATTCGCAGCAGCAGCAGAATCGCGATCTGGTCATTCAGAACCTGGAACAGTTTCTGGTTCGGGATCCAGCCAATCAGACGGCGTGGCTGCAGCTGCCCGAACAGTCCGCATGGTACTGGTATGGCAGTGAAAATGAAGCCATGGCAGCTTATCTGCAGCTGAAACTGGCCGCCGCACCCCAGGACGCCATCCTGCCCGAACTGGTCAGGTATCTGCTGAACAACCGCCACGGTGGCTCACGCTGGAAAAGCACTCGAGATACCGCCATGGTCGTGGAATCCATGGCACAGTACATTCGGGCAACGGGGGAAGATTCACCGGACATGACCGTCGAAGTGCTGATTGATGGACAGCTTAAACGAACTGAAAAAATCACCGGCCAAAACCTGTTCAGTTTTGACGGAATGCTGCTGCTTTCCGGTGCGGAACTGACAACCGGGCAGCACACAATTGAGATTCGCAGGCAGGGACAGGGACCTGTCTACTTCAGTGCGTGGCTGACCAGCTTCACTAAGGAAGAACAGATCGCCGAAGCCGGACTCGAAGTGAAAGTGCGCAGGAACTTCTTCCGACTGGAACGCGATGATCGGCAGACCGATGTGCAGGGCGGTCGCGGTCAGGCAGTCAAACAGCAGACCCTGAAGTACCGTCGCATCCCTGTCGACGGACTGGAAAACCTGCCCTCGGGGACTCTGGTCGAGGTCGAACTGGTACTCGACAGCCGCAACGACTACGAGTATCTGCTGCTGGAAGATCGAAAGCCCAGTGGCTTTGAACCTGTTGATCAGCGCAGTGGGTACGTTTACGACAGCCTGCGGGCATACCGGGAATTCAAGGATGACCGAGTCTGCCTGTTTCTCAGTTCACTGGCCCGCGGTCAGCACAGCATCAGCTATCGGCTGCGGGCGGAAACGCCCGGCCGGGTCACCGCTCTGCCGGCCTCCATCGAAGGCATGTATGCTCCCGAGCTGATCGGCAACAGTACCAGCCTGCGACTGATCACCACAGAGGCTCCCTGAACCACCGTTCCGCTTGAGCCGAACGACCGAATCAGAGAAGATCCGGACCGTGTATGATCGTCTGCGGACGAACAGTACCGGAACTCTCGAAAGCGGGCGGATATCGACAAACATGAGTCAGTGGCAGGTGCATCTGGAATTTTCCGGCCCGCTGCAGCGTGCCATGCAGACCAGTGAGCTGACTGTGCAGGGATCCGGCACCTGCACAATCAGTACAGTGCTGGCCGCACTTCTGCACTGCCAGCCGGCAGCCGCAGCATCGCTGGGAATTGCCCCGGAAACAGTCGCCAGCGCCCTGCCGCCGGGACTGCTGGTGCTGCAGAATCGCGTCCTGCTGCCGCTCCGCCCGGAAACCATCGTACAACCCGGCGAACGACTGACCCTGATGCCCATGATCAGCGGAGGTTGACGCTGATGACTGACACACACACACAAACAGGGGATCTGACTGCAGAAGAAGCCGAAATTTACGGCTGGCAACTGGATGTCACAGGATTCGGCTGCAGCGGACAGCAGAAACTGAAACAGGCGTCAGTGCTGATCAGTCGTGTCGGTGGGCTGGGATCTGCCGTGGCCTATGAGCTGGCAGCCGCCGGCGTTGGAAGATTGATCCTTGCACATGCCGGCGATGTTCAGCCCTCAGACCTGAATCGGCAACTGCTGATGACGCACGACGGCATTGGCAAACCGCGAATTGAATCCGCTCGCAGACGACTCCTCGAACTGAATCCGCGCATGGACATCATTGCGGTGCCCGAAAACCTGTGTGCGGAAAATGCTGATCGACTGGTCGGTCTCGCCGACTGCGTCGTTGACGCAGCACCATTGTTTCAGGAACGTCTGGCAATGAATGATGCCGCCGAACGACGAGGAATCCCGGTGGTCGAGGCTGCGATGTACGAACTGGAAGCCTCGCTGACTGTCATTCATCCACCGCACACCCTGCGGTTTCGGGATCTGGTTCCGGATGTCCCACGCGGCTGGACTCGCAGATTTCCCGTGTTCGGAGCTGTCAGCGGCAGCGTGGGATGCATGGCCGCCATGGAAACCATCAAGCTGCTGGCCGGCCTCGGACAACCACTGAAAAATCGCCTGCTCCGCATCGACCTCCGACTCATGCAGTTCGAAACCATCCAGCTGACTGCCTCTGAATAAGGAATTCACAAAAGTCCAGGATATTCCACGAAACACGCTCACCGATTTTTCAGGTTGTTTGCCATGGAAAAGACTCACCTCGTGACCGCACTGCTCTGCCTGTTGCTGCCACTGTTCACCGTCTCGGCAGATGCCTCCGACTGGCCGATGTGGCGATTCGATGCCGGACGATCTGCCGCCGGAACTGCAGTCCTGCCTCAGCAGCTGCAGCATGCGTGGACCCTGCAGGCACCGGCTCGCCTGCAGGCATGGGATGACCCACTGAATCTCGATCTGATGCCCTACGACCGACTGCTTGAACCCATCGTGCTGGGAAATCGACTGATCGTGGCATTCAGTGACACGGACCGCGTCTGCGCTTTTGAAACGTCCAGCGGTCGCGAACTGTGGTCTTTTGTCACGGACGCCCCGGTCCGCCTGCCCCCGGCGGGTACCACTGACAGCGTCTGTTTTGTCAGCGACGACGGCTTCCTGTACTGTGCAGAGGCTGCCACCGGTCAGTTGCGCTGGAAATTTCTCGCAGCTCCCAGCGCCCGCAGGATCGTCGGAAATCAGCGCCTGATTTCCACCTGGCCGGCTCGGGGCGGAGTCGTGATCCGCGACGGAGTCGTGTATTTCGCCAGCAGTATCTGGCCCATGATGGGTGTCTACATCGCCGCCCTCGAAGTTTCGACCGGACGACTGCTGTGGATCAATGACTCCACCGGATCCACCTGGATCAGGCAGCCGCACAGTGCGCCATCGTTCGCCGGAGTTGCACCACAGGGCGCACTTGTGGCCACGGAAGATTCACTGATTGTTCCCGGAGGCCGCTCCGTGCCGGCAGTCTTCAATCGCAGTTCCGGTGCGCTGAATTACTTCGAGCTGAATGCCGGCGGCAAGGGAGTCGGCGGATCCTTCGTCGTCGCGGATGACAAATCCTTCTTCGTTCACACTCGACAAAGGGGTGTCCGCGAATTCACACTCGACAAGGGCACCAAACAGTCCTTTCAATGCAGTGAACCCGTGCTCCACAACGGACTCCTCTACACGGCAGCGGAATCCAATGGCAAACCGGTCGTCAGAGTGCATGCCGCCGATCGCCACGTCCTCTGGGAAACACCGCTGGATGCGTCCGGCGATCTGATCCTGTCCGGTGGCACTCTCTACGCCGCAGGCGCCGCCGGAATTCAGAGCCTCACGCTGCCCGCTGATCCGCAGAATGTCCCGCCCGACAATCCACCGCAGCCACGCACACTCATTCCTCCCGCTGTCCTCAAAGGCAGCATCCAGCGACTGCTGGCAGCCGATCAGCGACTGTTCGCTGTTACGGCCGAGGGACATCTGCACGCCTGCGCTGCAACCGGCGAGACACCGCCAGTGCTGCACGACCTGACCACACCGCTGCCCGCAGAGCCGCTGCCGGCCGATGCCACAGAGATCGCCGCTGCACTGCAGCAGAGCCTGCCTGCCGAAGGATATGCACTGTGGTTTGGTACCGCAGACCTGCCGCTCGTCAGCGCATTCGCTGCACGCTCGCCCTTCGTTCAACTGGCCTGCATTGATGACAATCCCGCACGGATTGCCGAACTGCGACAACGCTGGACGAATCTGCGAATCTACGGAAAAGTAACGGCACACCAGTCTGCACCCGAGGAATTCCTCACCGCCCCATACCTCGCTCACACCATCGTTATCGGTGCGGAACTCAGCAGCAGTATCAGCACTGATGCCACTGCACTGAACAGAATTTATCAGTCCGTCAGGCCATATGGCGGAGTACTGCAGTTGCTGTGCCCGCCTGATGCCGCAGCGGCAATCGCAGCGGCAGCCACAGCAGCAGAACTCGAACGTGCCACTGTCGAAATCAATGCCTCGGGCGTTCGTCTGATTCGCACCGGAGCACTGCCGGATTCCGCCGACTGGACTCATCTGCACGGTGATATCGCCAACTCCCGCAAGTCCGACGACGCGCGAGTCAAATTGCCGCTGGGCGTTCTTTGGTTCGGAGGCAGCAGTAACCTCGACGTACTGCCCAGACATGGCCACGGCCCGGGCCAGCAGGTGGTCGACGGACGACTGTTCATTCAGGGTATCAATACACTCAGTGCTCGTGACGTATACACAGGTCGAGTCCTGTGGCGAAAGGAATTCGAAGACCTCGGCACCTTCGATGTCTACTACGACTCCACTTACAGGGAAACACCACTCGATCCCGCCTACAACCAGGTGCACATTCCCGGTGCCAACGCTCGCGGTACAAACTACGTCGCCACAGCCGAACATGTTTACATTCTGGAAGGAGCGGTCTGCCGCGTCCTCGATCCGGCCAGCGGTCAACTGCTTCGCACCATCGAACTGCCCCAGGAAAATCCAGCCGAACCGCAGGAATGGAGCTATCTGGGAGTCTGGCAGAATGTGCTGATCGGAGGACTGGGCTTCGCAAAATACCGTCAGCGACTGGATCTGTCGTTTACTGAGGAAGACGGAAAGTTCGGAGGCAGTAAGGCGGGGTTCGGCTCAAAAAGTCTTGATCGAGCAGGCAGTATGATGCTGGTGGGCTTTGACCGGTTCTCCGGCAGACAACTCTGGAAAATTCCGGCAAAACACAGTTTCTGGAACAACGGTGTCATAGCCGGAGGAGGCCGCATTTACTGCCTCGATCGCAATCCGAAACAAGTGGAAGAGAAACTGCAGCGCCGCGGAATCGCCGCCCCGGTAACCTATCGAATTGTCGCAATTGATCCGCAGACCGGCCGGGAACTCTGGCAGAAAAACGATAACGTCTTCGGTACCTGGCTGGGATACTCTGAACAGCATGACCTGCTGCTGCAGGCCGGTGCGGCAGCCAGCGATCGACTGTCCGGTGAGCCGGATCGTGGCATGATGGTCTGTCACGCAGACACCGGAGAAGTCGTCTGGCACCAGCCTGATCTGCAGTACTCAGGCCCCTGCATCCTGCACAACGACATGATTATCGCCAATGCCAACTCGTATAAGGACTCAGCCGGAGCATGGTTTCTGAAGACCGGCAAACCGTGGCTGATCGTGAATCCCCTCACCGGCGAAGAATCCCCATTCACACTGAACCGCGCCTACGGCTGCAATACCATCCTGGCCAGCGAGAACTTCCTCACCTTCCGGTCCGGAGCAGCAGGCTTCTATGATCTGACCAGCAACGGCGGTACCGGAAACTTCGGCGGCTTCCGCTCAGGCTGCTCCGGCAACCTCGTCGTCGCCAACGGTGTCCTGAATGCCCCCGACTACACACGCACCTGCAGCTGCTCATACCAGAACCAGACTTCACTGGCGCTGGTTCACATGCCGGAAGTCGAAACGTGGACCGTCAACGCGCTCGCTCGCCCCGATGGTGAAGCTCAGCCCGTTGCTGACCTCGGGATCAACTTCGGAGCCCCCGGGCATCGACGGGATACTGATGGCACACTGTGGATTGAATGGCCCGCCGTGGTCACAGAAACCTCCCCCGCACACGTCAGCGTCAATCCCGAAGCAACTGCCTGGCGCCGACACTCCTCCGCCTATGCCGACAGCACCCGGCCCTGGATCATCGCCTCCGGACTGCAGCATGTGACGTGGCTGGAAATCGAGCCGATGCTGGGCGGCTCAAAGACAGCCAAAGCGCCTGCATCAGCCGGAAAATCCGATGATTGCCTGCCCACTCCCGCCGTAATCGACGACTGCTCCTGGAAGTTGCAGTTGTACTTCGCAGATCCCAACGCTCGAGTCACTGATGCGGCTGCACAGGCTCGCCGTTTTGACGTGCTGCTCAACGGCAGCCCCGTACTGGAAAACGTGGAAGTGAAACCTGGTGGCAGCCTCGTGCGGGAAATCACCGCCAGAACCGCCGACAGACAGCCACTGCGACTGGAATTCCGCGCCATACAGGGCCAACCCGTAATCTCCGGCATCCGCCTGCAGCGCACCAGCCCCTGACTGCGATCCAGCCAGACTGCCTACCTTCCACCCACACCCATGAGCCTCGCCAGCGTTTCCGCAAACTGATTCAACGAATCATCAGAAGGCAGCGTAATGCGCAGCGAACGTCTGCCCTGTTCGTCAGTTTCCGCTGATTCCGTCAGATGCTGACGAATCTGCGAAACAACCTCCGGGGCCGGTGTGGCCGCCGAATCAGGCAGCATCTGAGACAGCAGACTG
>CAITYU010000503.1 GCA_903896675.1 uncultured Planctomycetaceae bacterium | reverse complement strand
GGGGCTGAAATCCCCGGGGGGCCACCCAACTCAGGCGAAAGACCGGCAATCGCGGGGGCCACCCAACAGAAACAAGGGAGCCGCTGGCGGGGCCACCCACCGCCGACTGGTGATCGAAGGCGATAAGCGAGGTTCGTGCCAAGTCCCGGCGGCGGAGGGGCTGAAATCCCCCGGGGGGCCACCCAACTCAGGCGAAAGACCGGCAATCGCGGGGGCCACCCAACACGAACAAGGGAGCCGCTGGCGGGGGCCACCCACCACCGACTGGTGGTCGAAGGCGATAAGCGTGATTCGTGCCAAGGCCGGGCGGCGGAAGGGCTGAAATCGCCCGGGGGCCACCCAACTCAGGCGAAAGACCGGCAATCGCGGGGGCCACCCAACAGAAACAAGGGAGCCACTGGCGGGGCCACCCACCGCGGACTGGTGGTCGAAGGCGATAAGCGAGGTTCGTGCCAAGGCCCGGCGGCGGAGGGGCTGAAATCCCCGGGGGGCCACCCAACTCAGGCGAAGGACCGGCAATCGCGGGGGCCACCCAACACGAACAAGGGAGCGCTGGCGGGAAGAGCGCTGGCGGGGCCACCCACCGCCGGAACCGCTGGCGGGGCCACCCAACACGAACTGGCGACGGAGGCCGATTGTGTCAAATTTGATTCAATACACTTTTTGCAAATTCCAACCGCCACTGTAAAATACGGTCCGTACCGAAGCGGTCGCCCCCCTGCTGCATGAGCAACCTGGATCTACCAATGGCAGGGGTGGCTCACCGTCCGTGTACTCAAAGATGCACTGCATGGCCTAACTGTTTGACTGCTCTGTGGTGATCTGATCGGGCCACCACGTGCGAACCCGGCACCCACCCAACTCACCCCGATCAATCTGCACCGAACCACCGTGACGCTCGACAAGGCGTTTGACAATCGCCAAGCCCAGACCGTAGCCACCATGCTTCCGTGGAATCCTGTGTATCTGGGTGCTTCCGGATTGCACACGTTCGTCTGAAAGTCGGGTCAGTGGGTCCAGTGCTTCCTGGTGGCTGCCCGCGGGGATCCCGGGTCCGTCGTCTTCAACCGTGACACAGACACCAGAGACGGCAGTCGCAGCACTCGCTTGCATCTGCCCCATGCGTTCACCGTGAAATTCCTTCGTGGCGGTCACGACAGCCCGCACTGCCGACACTTGTATTGTGGATCGTGCAAAACGCCACGCATTACTGATCAGATTTCGCAGCACATGCTGAAATGCCCGGCGGTCCGCAAAGATTCTGTCGGTGGAGTTCTGTTCCGTGGTGATCCAGACAATCTGCACTCGACCACTGTTGTCGGTGAACGAGCTTTTGAATGCCTCCAGGACCATTGGAATTTCCAGCCAGCACTGTGAATCCAGTGCAGCAGTGCGATCGCTCCCGACGTATTCCAGCACCTCGGCGACAATGTCTTCAAGGTCATCCACTGAATGGTGAATGGCCGCGATGCGCTGCCCCTGCTCCTGCCGACTGCCTGAAGCATCCAGCAATTCAACGGCAAATCGCATTCTGGCAAGGGGTGTTCGCAGTTCGTGTGAGACCAGTTGCAGTAGCTCGGTTTTCGCCAGCATACTGGCTTGAGTGCGACTGGCCATAAAGTTGAACGCTTTGGCCAGAGATGCTGCCACGCTGCCGCTGCGTTCGTCAGCTCGAACGGACAGGTCGCCTGAGGCGAACAACCCAGCAGCCCGTTCCACCTTCTTCAATCCGCGGGCAGCTACAACGAGAAAAGTTGCCATGACTGTCCCGGCCAGGGACAGATACGCCAACAGCAATTCCCACATATAATTGTTGGCAGTGACGCGGATCCGCGTCAGCGAGCCGGTGCACAGCACAAAGTCCCGCCCGGGCACAGAGCTGGCGATCAGAAAATCGTCCTGTTCGCGGAACAGCACGTGTCGCGAGGTTTCTTCAAGCTGTGCTCTGACGCTGGCGGGCAGAGACTGCGGACTGCGAATCTGCAGTGGCAACTGACAACGTACAGCCAACTCCTGCAGTTCCTGCATCGTTTTTCCCGGGTCCGCCGCCTGCGTCACCAGCAGGTCCAGGGTTGCCCGTGATTCTTCTTCGACCTGTCCGTAATACACCTCAGCAACAGGCCCCAGTCGAAGATACCGGGTTGTATCGATTGGTACCGCGACATATTGCACAAACCCATCCTGATACTGACACAGGCAACCGCCAGCGGACTGCAGCAGCGCAGCATCGCCGGCAGGCAGGTCTGCAATTTCATAAACCGCCAGTGTGCCGCGCCATACCCGACTCTGTTCACTGAGCCACGTCGATCGCTGCAGTTCATTCATGGACAACAACTGGCCGGCTGCCAGTCGCAGGCCTGCAATCTGCAGGTCCAGAATCCCGGCCAGAACTCTTTCCCGGTCGTGCAGATGGCGCCGGTTCATCCTCGCTGTAAAAGACAGACCTCCCGCCAGGAAGATGGCCAGCAGAAGCAGTGTCAGTTTCAGATACAGCAGTCTCATGTTTCCTGCACCAGTGTGTAGCCAACGTTGCGTACGGAGAGGATCTGCAGTCCGGATTCGCCGGAGCTGCAGACTTTCTGGCGCAGACGGGAGATCCGCAGATCAATGTTGCGATCTTTGGGTGACCACGGCTCGGAAATGACTGCCATGTGCAACTCCTCGCGGCTGATCGGTTGTCCGGCACGATTCACAAATTGCATCAGCAGATCGAATTCACCACTGCTGAGCGGGAGCGGTTGCATTCCGATGCGACAGGCCCGTCGCAGCGGAAAGACTCGCAGATTCCCGACCCGAATCTCTTCGTCATTGATGCTGTGGTCCAGCTTCTGTCGAATGTGGCTGCGAAGCCGCGCCAGCAGGACAGCAGGCCGAACCGGCTTAACAATGTAGTCATCCGCACCGCAATCCAGCCCCAGAATCTCGTCACCATCGGTGGCTCGCGCAGTGATAATCATAATCGCGCCGTTGTAGTGCTGACGCAGCCGCAGGCAGACGCTGAAGCCGTCAATGTCGGGCAGGTTGACATCCAGCAACACAATCGCAGGAGGTTCCTGCAGCACCATCTCAATGGCCAGACGCCCACAGCTGACCGTCCGCACGCGCAACCCATGCGTTGTCAGGTATTCACTGATCACACTTGAGAGAATCAGGTCGTCCTCAACCAGCACTACGGAGTTCATCTCGCGGGTTATCCATGATTACGAACCCCGGCAATCGGCGCAGGGCGCGAGCACAACCGAATGTGGCAGGCATTGGGAAAATATCGCCCTCATCCGGCTGCAGGGCAGGCTGCAACCGCGAATTGACACATATGGATACAAAACGAGGGTGGGGTTGTTGCGGATTTGCCCTGCTGCAGACTTGCAACGGCGGGTTTCCCCTGCCGGTGTCAGGCCAACCGGTGGAAGCCAGCCGGCATGCGATGACGTATTCCGGCAGATTTTGCCGCGGAAATCCGCTGGCCGGTGCAATCTGCCGCAAGCCAGTTCAGAACCGACAGAAAAGCCGCAAAACGCTGCTGATTCCCCTCGACATTCCCCTCGGGAGTCGCATTTTTGCAGTGATTTGTCGGAAAAATCGATCTGGAGCGATTCAGGACAATTCGCTAAAAAACTGTCATCTTTCGTTCGGCCTCAGGGCTGCGCGAGGGGTTAAGGATCAAGAACACAAATGCTGGTCTCAGCGGTCGCAGGGACGCGGGTGCTGAGCACGAGCATTCCAGGAGCCTGTGCCTCCAGAGGCCGGGCGTCGGAAGGGAGTCCGATGGTCAGGTATTTTGCTGCTGCCGCTGTGTGTGTTGTCTGTTGTCTGGTGGCACTGCCCCGTTTAAGTGCGCAAAGCCGTCCTGCACAACCGGCGGTTCGTCGCACGGCTGCGCAGCCGCAGACTGCCCGTACTGCCGAGGCCAGTCCGGCCGGACGCAGTCGGTTGGCGGACGAACCACAGACCGATGGGAACGCAGCCGTTGCTGGCGAAGCGACCACGGATGAAGGCGGGCGGCCAGCCTCAGCGGGTGCCGTCATCGAAATGAAGGGCAAACCGGCCGCCCGTCGGGCTCCGCCAATGACCGCCGAGCAGGAGCAGGAACTGGATGCGTATCTGCAGCAGTGGTCAGAAGCCAGTGGTCGTATCTTTCGCATGGAAGGCGATATCTGGAAACATACCTATGACCAGACATTTGAAACCGAGCAACTGTCTCAGGGCAGTTTTGCCTACGAACAGCCGGATCGAGGTAAGGTGGCACTGACTTCAACGCGAGCCACTCCTCAGATGCTGGAGCGTCGAGCAAACGACGTGGCGGAGGCGAGGAAAGCAGGCCGCAGCAGTCCGATCAAGCTGAAGAAGAACGGTGAACCGTACGATCTGTCCGAAGGTGAAGATGAAGAGTGGTGGTGTGACGGCCGGCGCATATTTCAGCTGCAGCCGCAGAAGAAACAGGCCTTCGTAACCACGATCCCGCCGCAGATGCAGGGACAGAACATCATGGACAGTCCGCTGCCATTTCTGTTCGGAATGCCTCCGGAAAAGGCTCGGCGCAGGTTTGAGATCGGCTTTAATCAAAGCAAATCTCCGGGCCCGGACGCCACACGATTGCATCTGGTGATTTACCCCAATCTGCCTCAGGACGCCAGTGCGTGGCATCGCGCGAACGTGATGCTGGATCCGAAAACGTGGCTGCCGATCGCAGTGCAGATGTACGACCCGGCTGAATCCAGGGTGACGGTGTATCGGTTTGAGAAACTGAAGGTCAATGAGAAGAAATTCTTACGGAACTTCTGGAATGGCGGG
>CAITYU010000502.1 GCA_903896675.1 uncultured Planctomycetaceae bacterium | reverse complement strand
GCGGAACGGAGCCTGAATGTTCTTGTGGTCGGCGGATGAAGATGCTCCCCAGCGAACAGCATCGAGGAACGCATCCAGTGTCTGCGGGGAATCAAACCCGGTGGGTTCGGGCAGGGCCACCTTTTCGACGATTCTGGCCCCCGGTTCGATTTCCCAGACGACCTGCAGTTCTTCACCCAGACCGTCGTCTTCGATGGACGCCAGCGTAAGCAGCGTCTGAGCAGAACTTCCGGGCAGCTGCATGGCGGGAGCGGGCAGCGTTCCCGGTTTCACGTGAGTCACCACCCACTGACGTGATCGAACCTGCACCACCTGCCCTAGTTCGGGCACGTTATGGGTGGCAATGTCGTTTTCCGACAGTTCCAGAGTAGCCATGATGACGTCTTGCCGGGTGCGTGAAGAGGGGGCAGATGATTCCACGTCTTGTGGCGTTCATCGTTTGTGGAGGACAGGCTGGCGGCGGATCCGGCTGAAGAGAAGTATTGAGCAATCACTGCCGGGATCCCGCAGGAGCGGAGATTCTACCAAAGCCCAAGGGGGCAAAACAGCATGCCATGGGCGAAAAAAGTCTGGAAAATACTCAGAAAAACACCCAAAGCGAAACATGCGTACACAGGGTCGGACATAACTATGTCCGACCTGTTGCCGGTGTCAGGTCGGAGTGGTTAGCTGAGGGGAATTTGAAGACTTCCCAAAGGCAGAGGTTCCCGGTGGCGTGCAATTTGGGGAGTGGTTTTCGGTTTTCGGTGACGGCCCCCTTGGGAGGGCGAGGCTGCTGCCGTGCCGCAGGGGCGTGGATGCCGGACCCGAGCTGGTGCTCGGGGGGCCCGGGGAAGGGGTGGTTCGGGGGAGCAAAAGAGGCGGAGGGGGGGGACAAAATGTCGGATTGGGGTGGCGGGGAGGTCGAAAATAGTTCGGCAGGGGCGTGCAAAACCAGTGTTGGGGTGGGCGGGGGAACTGTGATGGGGTCGCGGACGCTGTGTGTTGCTGGACTGATGTTGGCGTGGGTGGCCGGATTCAGCTCGGATTGCTGTGCTCAGGGGCTGTTCGGGCAGCGAACGGTCGGTGGGTCCATCAGTAATCGCAATGAACGGCTGGCGGGGCGGTCCAATGCGGCTTCCGCCACGTCCGGCAGCGCAGGGTCAGCGGTCGGTCGCTCAGGCGGAGCAGCCGGCACCGGGGCGGCTGCACAGTCGATGGTCCCGCAGCGGTTTCTGCGGGAAGAACGGGAGGCCGGGGGATTCGTTGGAGGAACAACCGCAGCCGATGCGGCGGCCGATTTCGTGGGTCGCAGCGGGGCAGCACAAACGGCTGTCCAGTCGGCTGTGGGCATCACCGAAGCGCGACCACCCGTTAATCGACCGCGAATCCCACGCGTGGCTGGGTTGTATGCTGAACGCCTGACTCCCGCTGCCGAACTCAGCTCGTCCGCAACATCCATCCGCAACCGACGCTCAAGACCTCTGACCCCGTCCGTCACGGATTATCTGCAAACCGCCGGAATGTCTGTCGAGGTGTCGTCGGCAGAGCGGTCGGCCATTGTCCGCGGAGCGGTGCCTTCCGACGAAGACCGTCAGAAGATCGAACTGCTGCTGCTGCTGGAACCAGGGATTCAGTCGGTTCAGAATCAGCTGACTGTGGATCCCACTGCTCCTCGACCCGCTCATAAGACGCGGGGGCCACAGCGGAATCCCTGATCACCGGTTCGGTGACCTGCGGCGGTGGTGCCTGCAACATCCCAGGCAATCGCGGCTGATCGTCCAACGCCACTACCCCCGCTGTGACTCCGGCATGCCGCGTCAGAAACTGCGGACTGACTGGTATCTCCAGAGCTGCTCGCCGCGGTGCTCGCGGGCCAAGCACTCGCCCCCGTCGCATCACCGGTGGTTCCACTTCTCCCGCCTGCAGCTCGGTCTGCTGATCAGCCATTCGCTCAGTATCAGCAACCACAGCAGCCGACAGCCTGCCCTCCTCAACATCCCTCCGGCGATCGTCCTCAGCAGCCTCGGGCAGACGCCGCGACCTGGCCAGTGACTGATAAAACGGCACTCCATCCCCCGGGCCCGGCAAGACCACATGAGCCGGTGACGAGGTCAGTTCCGCTCCGTCCGTACTGACAAATCGCGTGATCAGCGTCAGATGCGTCAGCTGCCCGCCCGCCGCATCCCACGGCAACCAGAAACTGTAGGAATGCCCCAGCCGCGACTGACTGTAGTGCTGCTGCAGATCTTCCGTCGGAAATACAAATTTGCGATCCGGACTGCGTTCCTGCATCCCCTGACTGTCGTCCCACGCATAGACAACCAGCGTTCCTGCTGATCGAACCGCTTTGTGCTTGTCCAGACCATAAAACATGATCCGCCCACCGACTCCTCGAGTGGCCGGTTCCCCCGACTGATGCAGCACCGTATCCGACCACACCGGGACCATCTGCCGCGGCGTCTGATACTCAGGCTCACGATCGGCCCACAGACTGCCCACACCACTGCCCAGCATGCAGCCCGGCAGAACCAGCATCTGCAGCAGCAGGACACAATGCAGAAACATCCGCGATGGTGATGGGGGAAAGACAGTCACTGGGGAGGTCCGGGTTGGGGGGTGGGGGGTGGGGGGTGGGGTTTCGGGTTTCGGGTGTCGGTTTGAGGTTTGAGGTTTGAGGTTTGAGGTTTGAGGTTTGAGGTTTGAGGCTTGAGGCTTGAGGTTTGATGGGGGTTAG
>CAITYU010000501.1 GCA_903896675.1 uncultured Planctomycetaceae bacterium | reverse complement strand
GTGACTTCGGAGGGCTTCCAGGCGACGCCATGATCGCGAAGAAAGGCATCGCAGATGGCCTTTTTCAACTCCGGGATCCCTGTCGCAGCAGTGTAACGCGTGAAGCCTGCGTCCATGGCTGTGCGAGCAGCCTCGCGGATATGTGCCGGAGTAATGAAGTCGGGTTCACCTACAGTGAACTCGAGGACGTTGATGCCCTTTGCTCGAAGTTCGCGAGCGCGAGCGGCTGCGGCGAGTGTCTCTGAAGGCTTTAGCTGGTTGACAAGTGCTGATGTGTGCATGGCAGAGAAGAATCGTTCTGACAGGCGGCCGCAGAATCAGGAGGGCAGACTGGAAACCAAACCGACTGCTGCGGCCGCAGCCGCAGCGTGGGGTACAGTGTGCCTGCCGTAGCCAGTTCCTACGCCGCCGCGGGCGTAGTACAAGGCTGCCGGCGTCAGAAGCTTAGCAATCTCAGGCGGTCAGGCCGAAGCCACACGGGACGGGGATACCGTTTTTCCACTGAATGACAGCATCATTCCTCGTCGGCGAGGTTGTAGTAAACCCAGCGAAATGGGGCGAGGACCAGTTTCAGCAGGCCAAACGGGCGGTAATGGGCAATGAAACAGTGCTGGCAGTACATCTGGCGGAATCCCAGGAACCAGACAAGCCGATCCAGCGGGCCCATCTTCATGGGTGCCAGAACCTTCAGGCAGAAGTGACAGCGATAATTCATCGCCCGCCACCACGCTGAAGGTACTGTGGATTTTTCCCGTCCCGAACTTCCACCTGAAGACCGAGACGAACCTTTACTAGACATTTCTGAACGCTGCCTGCCTGCACAACTTGCCTGAGACCTGTCCAACGTTGACACTGAAGTCTGCGAAATTGAGGTCAAATGACGGGAAAGTCCAGCGGTGGAAGATGAGTGATTACTACTTTGCTTTCGGGGTTCAGGGGTGTTTTCAGCAGTTTCTGAAGCCCTGGCCACGTTGAGTGTAGTGGAGTCCTTTGCAGACGCAAGGTCGAATTTCAGCGATTGCCCTGGGGTGAGGGTATCTGCTGCCTGAAGTGCTGCGATATTCGGCGCAATCGGAAGTACGAAAGCCTGAGCCTGAGTGAGTGATTGTCCGGTAGACTTTGAGGGGGCACTCTGCTCGCGAGGCCTGATCCTGATTTGACTCATGGCGTGGTCCGTCTCCGCCAGCACTCGAGGGAATTGATGCGTTCTTCTGTGCTGATTCGAGTCGAACGACGGCTGATCGTGAGAAAACTCGCCGGTCTTGCCGCCGGTCCTGCGACTGTTCCATCCGGATAGGGGTTCTGCTGACTTTACCGGATCCACCGGTCACCATAGACTCGTGACACAATAGCCAGCGGAAGTCGCTCACCCCGAAATTGCGACTCTCTGGATATTCTCTGTCTGTTGATGGAAACGTTTTTTCTCTGTGTTTGTGCAGTTCGAACAGTATTCTGCAAAAGGGTTTCTGATATGAGGACCAGTTGGTTGTTTTTTCTGTCCACTACTTTGGCAGTTGGGCTGTTCACAACTTCGGTTTCCGGCGAGGACGGTAAGCCGTCTCGTGTTCTGATGTTGACTCAGAGTGCCGGCTTCATGCACGGCAGCGTGCAGCGTAAGGCGGCGGACAAACTGGCTGTTGCGGAAGTGGCGATGATCCAGTTGGGCGAAAAGACTGGTCTGTTCAAGGTTGACTGTACCCAGGATTCCGCTGCGGATTTCACGAAGAGTAACCTGCAGAACTATGACATCGTGATGTTCTACACGACCGGTTCGCTGCCGATTGCTGAGTCGGATCGCCAGTATTTCTTTGGTGAGTGGCTCAAGGCGAAAGGTCACGGGTTTCTTGGGTTTCATTCGGCTGCCGACACCTACGGGGACTACCAGCCTTACTGGGACATGGTTGGCGGGACATTCAATGGTCACCCCTGGAATGCCGGCAACGAAGTCACGATTACCGTGCACGAGCCGAAGAATCCGCTGATGCAGTCGTTTGGCGAAGAATTCGTGATACGGGATGAGATTTATCAGTACAAGAACTGGCAACCGGAGAAGGTGCGTGTGCTGATGAGTCTGAACATGGCCAAATGCCGTCCGTCGATGCCTTACCACGTCCCCGTGGCATGGATCAAGGAGTACGGTGCAGGTCGTGTTTATTTCAACAATCTGGGCCACAACGAGACGTCGTGGGCGGACCAGCGTTATCTGAAGTCGATCACGGAGGCGATCCGCTGGATCCGCGGTGACATTCAGATTGATGCGAAGCCGAATCCGGAACTGTCTGCTCAGCAGGAGCAGACTGCGAAGTCAGCGGCTGAAACGGCAGGAAAGTCCAACTAGTTGAGAATCTGGTACGGGGGGCAGCGGCAGTTTCTGCCGCTGCCGCGGTTGCAGAAGGGTGCGATGCGTGGCGTTGTCTGCCGACGGAGGAGCTGAGCCGTCGGTTTTTGCTGTTCATGGTGCGGCGCTGCCCTTCGCGAACGCGGATCGGCTCTGTCGGCTGCCTTCATGGCTTGCCGATGCGGGCTGGGCTGGCTTATGGTCCGGCTTGTGGTGGACTGCACCGGGGGGGCGGTCTGCCGTTACGGATCAGAATGATCGACCTGCGAGTTGAGACTGATACATTTGCATGTCCCCCTGCCTGCAGCAGTTTTGGCCATTTGCTGGTCGCCGCCAAACGGTGCGCGGCGGGCTGAGGCTGTTGGCAGACCCCTGTCTGTTGCTCCTTGTGCTGCTGTTGCCACTTGCAGTCGGCCTGCTGTGGAGCGGTCAGGCGGTGGCTCAGGATGGATCGCTTCCGCCGGTCTCCGGGGAGCCGAAGGCTGCTGCTCCGGTTCCAGTCTTCGTTGCGCCTGACCCTCCAATGGCGGCCCCGACAGAACCTCCCGAACTGGCTCCTGACATCCTCGAAATGCCGTTTTCTCAGCAGACTCCGGCTGACATTTTCGCCGAACCGGCGCCGAGGATTGAGACGGCGGCACCGCCCGAGGATGTTCCACGCGGATATACCGGGGCCACGGGAATTCGCCCCAGTGAACGTCAGCAGACACTGGACTTCGTTCCAGTGGAGGATCGCTGGCGGATCGGATTTCCTGACAAAAATCGCTATCCCGACGGAAATCCACCGGGTGATGATCGCTTCGGTGAACTGGGTCACTGGTGGGATCCCTATAACCAGAATGTTCTGAAGGGAGACTATCCGATCATTGGACAGCACACGTTCCTGAACGTGTCAGCCACGAACTTCATGCTGCACGAGTTTCGAAAAACGCCCACAGGGACTTCACCGTTTGAAAGTACCGTGGGGCCGGGGCAGCAGGAGTTTTTCGGGGATCCTGATCAGTATTTTTTCATCAACAATTTCAAGCTGCAGTTGAGCCTGTTTCATGGCGACGCCGGTTTCCGGCCGTTCGACTGGCAGGTTCGGCTGACGCCGGTCTTCAATCTGAACTATCTGGATGTTGAAGAACTGGCCGTGGTGACTCCTGATGTCCGCAGTGGCACCACCCGTGCGCGTGGCTATGCGGCGATGGAAGAGTGGTTTGTGGAGGCGCGTCTGGCGGATCTGAGCCCCAGTTATGACTTCATCTCAGTGCGCGCCGGTTCGCAGCCGTTTGTCAGCGACTTTCGGGGTTTTGTGTTTGCCGACACCAATCGCGCGGTGCGCCTGTTCGGGACGCGTCTGTCGAATCGTGATCAGTTCAATCTGATCTGGTTTGATCAGACGGAGAAGGACACAAACAGCACCCTGAACACATTCGACGATCGCCACCAGAACACGCTGATTGCCAATTATTTTCGCCAGGACTTCATTTTTCCCGGCTACACAGCCATGGTCAGCCTGCATCACAACAACGATCAGCCCAGCGTGGAGTATGATCGAAACAACGTGCTGGTTCGACCGGATCCGGCCGGAGTCTTTCGACCTCATGAAGTGGATGCGTGGTATCTGGGATTTGCAGGCGACGGGCATATCGGTCGCGTCAATATCAGCCACGCGTACTACCACGTCACCGGGACCGACAGTCTGAATCCGATTCAGGGAGAGCGATCACAGATCAGTGCTGATATGGCAGCGCTGGAACTTTCCGTGGACCGCGACTGGGTGCGTTTTCGCACATCGGGGTTCTGGTCATCCGGCGATGACGACCCGAATGACGGTCAGGCAAATGGCTTTGACTCGGTACTGGATAATCCCAATTTTGCGGGGGGGCAGTTCAGTTTCTGGCAGAGGCAGCAGATTCGCCTGTTTGGTGTCAATCTGAAGCAGCGGGAAAGTCTGGTTCCCAACCTGCGTTCCAGTAAATTTCAGGGGCAGAGTAATTTTGTGAATCCAGGTCTGCGGTTACTGAATGGCGGTATGGATTTTGAGATTACTCCGAAACTGCGGGCGATTACCAACGTGAATTTTCTGTGGTTCGATCAGACCGCGATTCTTGAACGTTTTGCTTATCAGGACGGGATTGCTCGCAGCATCGGTACGGATCTGAGTCTGGGTCTGGAGTATCGGCCATTGTTGAGCGACAACGTGCTGATTGCCGGCGGCGTTTCGGCACTTCTTCCGGGACGCGGATTTGATGATCTGTACGGTGTCACTGATCCACTGGCAGCGGCGGCGGGTGCCAGCGGTCGGGCGGAGAATCTTTACGGAATGTTCATGGATCTGGTGCTGACGTGGTGACGACTATGACTCGAGCACTGATTCTGATGGTGATCAACGCCGCGCTGTTTGGCGTCGGAATGTTCTGGCTGCGCGAAGTGCGGCATGACGAGTGGTATCTGGTCGCCGGTGAACAGCCTGCCAATCGCGGCCAGCGGGCTTCCACAGTGGGTCGGGCCAGACTGAATTCCGGGCCGTCAGAGCAGTCTGACAATGAGGGGCGAGTGCGAATGTTTTCGGCTCCGGGCCCTGCTGCAGTCGCGGCGCTGCCGAGGAGTCCGGAACGCGACGGCATGGCGCACCGCACTCCCGAACAGGTGGTCGCATTGAGTGCCGGCTGCATCTCATGCCACAAAGATGCACATGATCCGCACTACAGCAGCGCTGTGCACCTGGGATGCGTTGACTGCCATGGTGGTAACCCCATGGCCCGCACCAAAGACGCTGCCCACGTGCAGGCTCGATTTCCCGAGGTGTTCAGGACGTCGGCCAATCCGGTGCGATCCTATACGGTGCTCAATCATGAGGATCCTGAGTTTATTCGTTTTGTGAATCCAGGGGATCTGCGGATAGCGCACCTGAGCTGCGGAACGTCGGGGTGTCATGGTACGGAGACACTGCAGGTCAGAAAGAGCATGATGACGCACGGCTGCATGCTTTGGGGGGCGGCTCTTTACAACAACGGTGCGGTACCCGACAAGTGGTCGCGTTACGGCGAAAGTTACAGCATGCACGGGACTCCGCAGCGGCTGCAGACCGTGCCTGCTCCGACGGCCGAGGAGACTGCACGCAAGGGGGTTCTGCCGTATCTGGAACCGTTGCCGCGTTTTGAAATCACGCAGCCTGGCAATATTCTGCGTATCTTTGAACGCGGTGGTCGTTTTGTGACTGACGTCGGCATTCCGGAGCGTCTTGAGGAATCAGGGCGTCCCCGGACTCGTCTCAGCAATCGTGGCCTCGGCACGGGGACTCGCACCGATCCCGTGTTCATCGGACTGCAGAAGACTCGTCTGCTGGATCCAACGCTCAATTTTCTGGGGACCAATGATCATCCGGGTGATTTTCGATCCAGTGGCTGCACGGCCTGCCACATCGTCTATGCCAACGATCGGTCACCTGTGCATTCCGGACCATTTGCAAAGTACGGCAATCGTGGCCTGGCAGCCTCGGTGCAGGATGATTTCACGGGACCTCCCGACCCCACCATACCGAAGAATGAGCCTGGTCACCCGATCGCCCACCGTTTTACCACCGGGGTACCCACCAGTCAGTGCATCGTCTGTCATATGCATCCCGGTACGACCGTGATGAACAGCTATCTGGGATTCATGTGGTGGGACATGGAAACGGATGCCCGCTTTATGTATCCGAAGCGGGAGCGGGAGCCGTCGGCAGAGCAGTTCATGCAGTCCACCATGTCTGATCCGCATGAAGCCTCGGCGCGAGGCAACTGGTCCGATCCGGAGTTTCTGACAGAATCAAGTCGCCTGAACAGCCAGCTTGAGTACACGCAGTTTGCCGATTTCCATGGCCACGGCTGGATGTTTCAGGCTGTGTTTCGCAAGGATCGAAGGGGCATTCCGGTCGATGCGTTCGGAAACGTGGTGCCGGAACCTGATGCAGCGCTGCGGCAGCGGGCGGTGCAGCGGGCTGAGCGTGCGAAGGAGTTGCGGCAGGACATTGACTGGACCGGACCGGATGCGCTCGAGCGTGTTCGCAGGGCTGATGAAGAATTGTTGCGGCAGCATGCCGGTGTACCGGTGCATTTGCTGGACATTCATCTGGAGAAGGGCATGCACTGCGTGGACTGCCACTTTGTGCAGGACATGCACGGAAACGGAAAACTGTACGGAGAAGTGCGGGCGGCGATTGAAATTCGCTGCGAAGACTGCCACGGGACGGCAGGCCGTCGAGCAGGCATTGTGACTGAGGGACGCCGTGAACTCCGCACCGGTGGCCCTGCGGCCGAGGAGCGGGATGGGCAGACT
>CAITYU010000500.1 GCA_903896675.1 uncultured Planctomycetaceae bacterium | reverse complement strand
TTGCCATGGCGGACGGAGCTGTCCGCGCCATCAGCAAGAACATCAATGGCGGAAACGGAGCTCTCGGTCAGACATTCATGAACCTTGCCGCCATGGCCGACAATAACGTGATCGGCGAATTCTGACGGCCGCACGAAACCCGCGACCTTATTCTGGCAAATCGCAGGTGCAGTCCTGAAACAATAGATGGAAAATCTCCTATGCGAATGACTCTGTGTTTTCTGATGCTGCTGGGACTCGTTGTTGGATGTGGTGGTGGCGGTGAACCAACTGCTCCCGCCACTCAAACAGAAGCGCCGAAGGAAGAATCTGCCAACACAGCATCTCCCCCGCCGCTGCCGGCCCCACAGTAGTTTCGCCTGTCACGGTTCCAACCGGACTGGCAACTGAAACCGAGGAATCCACGCAGGTGGATTCCTCGTTCTTTTTCACCTCAGCAGCGCCGCATAGACACCACGTCGTCCAGCTGCACCGTCGGCAACTGTTGCAGGACCCCGTCGTCGGCTCGCCCCAGCACGACCAGTTGCCCCCGAATACTCTGCCGGGCATCCGGGTAACCCCGCAGACTGCGACCATCCCGCAACTCCACCAACAGCTCATACGTTTCATTCAGCCCCGGCATGTCCGCATGCACCGCCTCCGGAAATCGCTCCCACGCCCATTTCCACAACGTCGCACCCGCATCCGCTCGTCCCGCCAGATCAAACCACTCCAGCTCCGCCTTCCGTAACTCCTTCACACTCGCACGCCGACACCACTCCCGCAGTACCGACTGAATCCAGTCGCGACGACTGGCAGCCAGCTCATCAAATGTCACCACACCCCCGACCACAGCTTCACTCATCGGTCACCCACCCATACACTGTCGCAATCCCCGAAACATTATCCCTGCAGCCCCAATCATAGTTGGATTTTGATTTCGCGGCGAACCAATCCGGTAAACCCGAAGCCGCACTGCTGACCGCTGAAACAGCACTGAAAAACACCCCCAAATCCCCCACACTGCTGCCGGCTCAGCGCAATGCTCTGTTCCTGCTGGATCGCATCCCCGCCGCGATCCAAAGCTGCTCACTCGCTCTGCAGCCGAAAACCGATCTCGCTCGAGCTCGCTTCATTCTCGCCCGCTGCCAGCTGCAGGCCGGGCAAATCACTGATGCCACCAACTCGCTGCTCGAAACACTGTGCACAGCCCCGGAAATGACAGCAGCCCGGCTGCTGATGGCCGAGCTGCTGCTGAAATAGAAACACCTGTCCGAGTCCTCAAGGCAACTGCAGATCCTCAACACCCTGTTGCCGGATTCTCACCCGCAACTCAGGGCCCTGCTCAAACAGCTCAATGCACCGCAGACTACAGATTGAAATCCACCCCACTCGAGCCCTCCGCTGACACATCATACGTCAGCTTCGTCGTCGCCGGGTCGGCATAGTCCCCACGCACAAGCTGCTTCGGACCCGTCTGCTTCTTCTCGTTGCCCCAGCCCATCTGAGCGGCAGCCATCTGACCGGCATCCATTCCGTCGCCACCCGGAGACCCCGTCGGCGTCGGAGCCTTGCCGCCCTCGTACTTCGAAAGACTCACTCGGTTCAGTCCCGGCAATGCCCCCTGCACCAGACGGTAATGACCCTCAGCATCCGTCTTGCCAAAACCCACAAACGTGTCGTTCGTAAACAACACGTCCGCGTCAGCCAAAGGCTTGCCACCCAGCGTAATCCGGCCCGAAACCGGGACACCACGACCCGGCAACACAGACTCACCACAACCCGCCAACAGCAGCAAAGCCGCCAAACTCACCACACGAAACATCGCCTTCTCCATCCCGTGACCGAAATGCCGCAGAACTGTCAGAAATCACCGATCACAGCCCCATCATGCAGATACGTCAGACGCCAGAAAGTCAATGCATCGATGTTCTCACTCAGAAATCGCACGGAACCATCACCCATCACAACCTGACAGCCACCCGTGTGACCGCTGCCGTAACCCCAGGCATACTGACGCTTCTGAGCATCATTCTGGTAGGCCGCGTTAATGCGAAAGTCATTCACATACGCTGCCACAGTCGTGGCATCCAGAACAGTGGAACTGGCTGATGGCGTATACAGGTGACAGCAGGTATGAGTCCCGCTGAGCCCCCATGGACCAAAGCTGGCACTGGTCTTGTAACGCCCACCGCCCCACGCCTCGCCAATCGCTATCGTCATGCTCGTACCATCCGTGAAGTCCCGCATCCGAGCCCCACCGCTGTTCCCAAACACGCCCTGACGAATGTCGCCACTGTATGCCGTGTGCGGCAGGCTGTAATCCGTCATACTGCCCGTTGCAAAGGCATAGCTGGCCCGCCGAGCATTCTCGCGACTGTAAAAGTCCGTCTGAGTCGCAATGCCCGATGACGAAACTTCTCCGCCATTCGGATGCGAAGGACACTGCAGCCCCGGCAGTGCCATCGACGTCACCTGAACATTCGGATTCGCGTTCGTAATTCCAGCTATCGGCATGCCATAAGGATTGCTCAGACTGCCCGTCTGATTGAAGTCATATAACGCATAGGCATTCGCCTGCTCCATGTACGGCAGCAGAAACACAAAACCCGAAGTGTTCTGCACGCGGTTCGTCGCCGTGTAAAACGCCGTGCTGTTGTAACGACCCGAATTGTTCAGTGCTGGCGGAAAAATGTTACAGGTGTCATGATAGTTGTGCAGCGCCAAACCCCACTGCTTCAGATTGTTCTTGCACTGCGTTCTGCGAGCAGCCTCGCGAGCCTGTTGCACTGCCGGTAACAGCAGCGCGACCAGAATGGCGATGATCGCGATCACCACCAGCAACTCAATCAACGTAAACGCTCGACGGCGCAACATGGAACTCTCCTGACGGGACAAACGGTGAAAAACCGAACCAGGACAAGTCCGCTGCAGGCCACAGACGGAATCGATCGGGACTACTCAAAAACAGGCCTCACTGGATCTCAGCCATACCTTCCATCCCTCCGCAAAAAACATGCCTCAGTTTCTGTCCGGTCTACTCTTACTGGCTGGAGAACAGACGGGAAGCTTCGAAAAACCACGGAAACACCGCGCGTTTCTGCATCAGTATTTTTTCCACAGAACACTCGCTGCCGTCCCACCACTCTTCCAGCCTCCGATCACAAATGCAGCAACTGCGACGAATCTGCAGGCGACCAAACCCCTTCCATGAACATCCACCTGCTGCACATGACCCAGCTCGACAGACTCGCACTGAACGGCTGCCAGTCGGCCAGCGAACAAACCCTGCACTTCGAACTCGGTTCCTGCCACCAGGTCGATCAGATCACCGTCGACTGGCCCGCTGGCTCCCGCGAAATCTTCCCGGGCTGCAATGCCAACCGCATCCTGATACTGCAGCAGAACAGTGTCACTCAAACTCCAGCGCAATCCGCCGACCCTCTGAACTCTTCTGCCACTGACCCTGCAGAGGGTCCCACCACACATCCTCAGCCGATACCCCCAGATGCCCCAGCAAAGTCGCTGTCAGATCCGCCGGAGACACCGGATTGTCACGCACCTGACCACCCTGATGATCCGTTGAACCAAACACCTGACCACCGCGAATACCACCGCCGGCCAGCAGCGCCGTAAACGCATGCGGCCAGTGATCACGACCCGACTTTTCCGTCATCGCGTTCTGAGTGAACTGGCCGATTCGGGGCGTCCTGCCGAATTCTCCGGCAGCCGCCACCATCGTCGTCGACAACAGACCTCGCTCACCCAGATCCCCCAGAAATGCTGACATCGCCCGATCAAAAATCGGCAACAAACGATCCTGCAGCGATGCAAAAATATGATTGTGCTGATCCCAGTGAGGCGACACCTTGTCGTAAAACGAGTCGTCATACCAGTTCACCGTAATCAGCGGAACACCGGCTTCCACCAGTCGCCTCGCTGCCAGCAGACTGCGCCCGAATACCGTACTGCCATAACGCACCAGCACCTCCGGTCGCTCACGCTCCAGATCCACTGCCGCACCCAACTGTCCGCCAGCCAGTAACGATGTCGCCGTATCATGCTGCTGCTGCCAGCGATTCTGAACCCCAACACGACCCGCATCCGAAACCTCACCCGCTGACTGCAGCCGCTGCAGCAAACTTGTCCGCCGCTGCAGCCTCGACCCCGCTGATGCTTCCGATAACTGCAGCTCCGCCGCATCAAACTCACCTCGATCCAGACCCGCACGCAGCAGAAACGGATTAAACTGCTCGCCCATCCGACCACCCGTCTGACCCGCGATTCGCTCCGACTGACCCATAAACTGCGAATGCCATGGCAGCACAATCGCCGGCGGCAGTCGAGCAGCATGCAGGCCGGCCCGAGTCATCAGCGAAGCCAGAGATGGCCAGTCCTCACGACGAGCCTGATCCGTCACGGGCGGCAAAGGATACGGTCGACCACTGTACAACTCACTGCACGCCGGACCATGCACCGGCATCCGATGATTCATCGATCGCACCAGACACACACGATGCATCTGACCCGCCAGCAACGGCAGATGCTGGCAGATCTGCACGCCCGCAGCCGAGGTCGAAATCGGTTGAAACTGACCCCGAATCTCCGCAGGAGCCATCGGTTTCATGTCCCACATGTCCAGCTGACTGGGACCGCCAAACAAAAAAATAAACACCACCGAACGCTGCTGCCCTCGCTGACACGTCACCGCCGGTAAATCCGTGGCCGCCAGCGAGAAACCACCCAGAGCACCCACACGGATCAGTTCGCGACGGCCACCAGCAGCATTTGTGCGAAACAGCACCGACATCATGGTCAGCCCTTCTGAACACACAGAACAGGCAAAAACGTCAAAAGCAGAACACCCGACAGCACCGCGATAACCCATTGCAAAGAATACCAGAAAATTCAGACAGAATCCCGGTGAAATTTCAAAGATAAAATCCGGTCACGGTTTCGCTTGCATAGGCTCGTCCGCCTGCGTATTGTCTCCAACAGACCTCTGGCAGCTCTGTCTGCAGCAAAACAAGTTGACCCTACAGATAAACCCAATAGGGAACCCGGTCTGATCCCGGCCGACTGTCACGCCGACCATGTCTCGGATCACATGACCCGGGCGTCGGGTGCCCACTTTTTATTCTGATCAATGGGCGTCAACAGCGTTTGCTCAGCACACCTGACAGAGGTTTTTTCGCGCGCTTCGTTCGCTGGGTTTCACGGATTCAAAACACCGCTCGGACGCCTATGAACACTTCAGAACACTCCCCCGCCACTCCACCCGCATCCGCTACCGATGGCGTCATCGATTACCCCGCACGGGATATGACCATCACCGTCGGTGCCGCAATGCCCTGCTCCAGACTTCTCCGCATCCTGCAGCAGGAAGGGCAGACACTCCCCATCGATACCGCCTCCGAAGACACAACCGTCGGTGACATGGTGCTGCAGGATCAATGCGGACCACGACAGTTTGGCTACGGAACCCTGCGCGACTACGTCATCGGGATCGCCGCCGTCGATGGCCACGGTCGACTGTTCCATGCCGGTGGACGTGTCGTCAAAAATGTCGCCGGTTACGACCTCTGTCGCCTGCTTACCGGCTCAAATGGCAAACTCGGACAATTGCTCCACGTCACCTTCAAAGTGCGACCACTCCCCGCCACACAGCAGCTCATCATCGCCGGCTTCCGCACCCTGCAGCACCTTGAAAAGGCACTCAATACTCTCAACACCACTGCTGCCACTCCCGTTATTCTCGATGTCGCCGGACGACCAGCCCTGCCCGCAATCCTCAAAACTCAGGCCCTGCTGCCCACCCACGACTCCAGCCACCTCGATGTCGCCGCAGTACTGCTGATCGGCTTTGACGGCCCCGCCGACGCCTGCCAGTGGCAAATCCACACCGTCACCGACGAACTTGCAGAACTGCCCGCATGGATCCACACTGCTCTCCCCGCAAACGCGTTCCAGCAATGGCTGCAGATCGCCCGACTCTACTGCTTCCCCACAGACAATCCACCGTGGCTTGCCTCCATCACCACACCGCCCTCACAGGTCTGCGCTGTGCTGGACGCCATGAACCGACTGCACTGCTGCACCTGCGGGCGAGCCGGTAATGGACGCCTGTGGTGCTGGCCTGCACCCCCTGAAGAAAATCAGCCCGCTACCGACGAAGCCAGCGGTTTCGCTGCACTGCAGCAGCTTACCGCTAACGGACCTGGCTGCGTGCAGGTGCTGCACGCTCGATCCGCCACCCCCACTCCAGCCCATCCCGCTGTCCGCAACTACACCACCCGACTGCAACACGCTCTGGGAACCCACTGACTCCGGATTCTGGCACCCGAAATTCCCCGGAAATTCCTCGCTCAAAAGCTCGCAAAACGTTTTCCGAAAACGCTTCAGTCGCGATAATCAAACAGCCACACTCCACCAGTAGATCGCCTCGTCAGGATTCCCAAGTGTCCGCACAGCAGCCCAAAACACCCAGCTCGCTCCCGGTCCTCGGACAATCCATCCCCTACGACCGTTTTCTCGACTGCGTCCACTGCGGACTCTGTACCGCCTCCTGCCCGACCTACGTCGAAACCGGTAACGAAAACGATGGCCCCCGCGGACGCATCTACCTCATGCGCGCTGTCGTCGATGGCCGACTCGAACTCACACCCGCTGTCCAGGGACACCTCGACTCCTGCCTCGACTGCCGCAGCTGCGAAACCGCCTGCCCCAGCGGAGTCCAATACGGCAGACTCCTCGAACCCTTCCGCGTCGAAATGCAGCAGACACCCGCAGCAAAACACGCCGCCAATAACTGGTTCCACCGCTGGATACTCTACGGATTGTTCCCCTGGCGCAATCGCCTCCGCTGGGCACTGCTCCCCGCTCGCCTGCTCCAGACGCTGCAACTCGATCGCCTGCTCCGACGCAGTGGCCTCACACGACTGCTGCCCACAAAAATCCAGCGACTGCACGACCAACTGCCCAGACTTCGACCCAGCGAACCACCCCTGCCCGACTTCCTGCCCGCCATCGGGCAGCGTCGAGCAACAGTCGGACTGTTCATCGGCTGCGTAGCAGATGCCATGTTCAGACATGTCCACTGGGCGACCGCTCGAGTCCTGCAGCAGAACGGCTGCGATGTTGTGATCCCCCGCTCACAAACGTGCTGCGGAGCCATTCACTATCACACCGGTGCCGCAGAACCCGCCGTCAGTCTCATGCACCAGAATGCCGCTGCCTTCGACACCCAAAAACTCGATGCCGTCGTCGTCAACGTCGCCGGCTGCGGCTCTATGCTGAAAGACTACGGACATATCGCAGAAGAACTACACCACAACAGCACTGATGCACCCGGCCACACATCGACGCATGCCACCGAATTCGCCGCAAAAGTCATGGATATCCACGAATTCCTCATGAAACTGGGACCCGTCCGCCCAACCGGACGCATCGATGCACTCGTTGCCATACAGGATGCCTGCCACCTACAACACGCCCAGAAAATCCGCCAGCAGCCACGCGATCTGCTCAAATTGATCCCGGGAATCACCCTGAAAAACATCGCCGAATCCGAACTCTGCTGCGGCGCCGCCGGAACCTACAACCTCACACAGCCCGAAATGGCCGATCGACTGGGAACACGCAAACTGGATTGCCTGCTGGACGTCAAACCCGATCTGATCGTCTCCGGAAATGCAGGCTGCTCACTGCAACTGCAGGCACACCTGCAACAACGCGGACTCTCAACACCAGTCCTGCACCCTGTCGAACTGCTCGATCTCAGTTATCGAAATCATCCACTGACACCACGCTGATCCGTCATCAGCCAGCACACGGAAACTAACAGCCATGCCACAACAACTGCTAGCCCTGCTCATACTCGCCGGCCTGCTCTCCACCACGGCCTCGGCTGCCGATGAAACCACCGGAAAAAAGCCACGCACCGAACAGGCCCCCGCAAAAACACCCGCAAAAACCAAACAAAAGGCCCCCAAAAAGGAATCTCCCCCGCCCACTCCCACACTCGATTCCGTCAGCTACGGACCTCACCCCAAACAGGTTCTGACTTTCTGGAAAACAGAATCCGCCACACCAACACCCTGCCTGTTCTTCATCCACGGAGGTGGCTGGCAGAACGGAAACCGCATGGCAGGCATGGCCAACTGGGTCCCCGCGATGCACAAACACGGGATCTCTGTCGTCTCCATCGAATATCGCTTCATCGAAGAAGCCATCGCCGATGGTGTGCAACCACCTGTCAAAGCCTGCCTCCACGATGCGGCCCGAGCACTCCAGTTCGTTCGCAGCAAAGCCTCCGAATGGAATCTCGATAAGCAGAAAATCGCCGCGGCCGGTGGATCAGCCGGAGCCTGTACAAGCCTGTGGCTCGCTTTTCACGACGATCTCGCAATCCCCGACAGCGACGACCCCATCGCGCGAGAATCCTCAAAACCCACCTGCGCCGCCGTCACCGGAGCACAAACAACCCTCGATCCACGCCAAATGCGGGAATGGACACCCAACAGCATCTACGGCAGCCACGCATTCGGCATCTTCAGGGAAGTCGATGGAAAAAAACAACGCGACTTCGACTCGTTCCTCGCTCGACGCGATGAAATCCTGCCCTGGATCCACGAATACTCCCCGTTCCACCTCGTCTCAGCAGGTGATCCACCCGTCTATCTCAACTACAGCGCACCGCCAGCCAAAGGCCAGATCGCAAAAGATCCCACGCACTCGGCGAACTTCGGAGTCCTGCTGAGGGAAAAACTTGACGAATTCCATGTACCCTGCGAACTGGTCTATCCCGGAGCCGGGAATATCACGCACAAAACGCCTCAGGATTACGTCGCAGCCACGCTGACGAAGTGAACCCCCGCCGCATTCCCGCCCCACTGAACTACCGCATCTGCTCCGCCAGCAGAAACGCAATCTCCATCGACTGCTCGTAATTCAGTCGCGGATCCACCGTGCTGCGATAATCCCGGGACAAGTCCGACTCTGTCAGATTCCCCGGACCACCCGTGCACTCCGTCACATCTTCGCCCGTCAACTCAAGGTGAATCCCACCCAGACGACTGCCCAGCTCCTTGTGAATCCGAAATGCGCCGATGATCTCAGAAATGATGTCATCAAAAGACCGAGTCTTCAGACCCGAACGAGTTGCATGCGTGTTCCCATGCATCGGATCACAACTCCACAGTACTCTGCAACCAGCACTCCGCACCGCATCCACCAGTGCCGGCAGCCGCTCTCGAATCTTCTCCGCGCCAAAACGATGAATCAGCGTCAACCGACCAGCCTCATTCTCGGGATTCAATACGCCTATCAGCTCAACCAGCTCCTCAGGCGTCATCGAGTTCCCAACTTTCACCCCCACCGGATTGCGAATTCCCCGGCAGTACTCAACATGGGCACCGGACAGCTCCCGAGTCCTGTCACCAATCCACACCATATGAGTACCCAGATTGTACCAGCCACGCTGACGTTCAGCCTTCGTCAAGGCCTGCTCATAATGCAGCAATAACGCCTCATGCGAAGTGAAAAAATCAACCCGCCGCAACTGATGCAACTCACCCGGCGAGACCACCTCCATAAACCGAATCGAGTCTGTCAGAGAATCCAGCAACTGCTGATACCGTCGACTGCCCGGAGTATTCCGAACAAACTCCAGATCCCAGTTCTCCGGATGATGCAGATCCGCAAACCCACCCTCACTCAAAGCGCGAATAAAATTCAGCGTCATCGCTGAACGCTCAAACGCCCGCAACATCAACTGCGGATCCGGAGTCCGCTCGGCAAGCGTAAATCCCGGACTGTTGATTATGTCGCCGCGGTAACAGGGCAGCTCAACATCCCCCCGCCGCTCGACATCGCTGGACCGCGGCTTGGCGTACTGGCCCGCGATCCGCCCGATCCGCACGACCCGCTTCCGCGCTCCGGCGATCAATACCAGACTCATCTGGATCAGAACTTTCAGCTTCCGCAGGACCGCGGTCGAGTTGCAGTCGTCGAAACTTTCCGAGCAGTCCCCGCCCTGCAACACGAAAGCTCTGCCTTCGGCGGCGTGCACCAGCTCGCCCCGCAGACGATCGACCTCCCACGCCGTCGTCAGCGCCGGCAAACTGCCCAGCTTTTTCAGGGTTTCAGCGAGTTTAGCGGGGTCGGGGTACCGTGGCTGTTGGCGAGCCACACGGGACTGCCACGAGTCTGGTTGCCAGAGTTGAGCCATGTGCGATCACCTTCGCAGCGCGCATAAAAAAAGCCGCACTCCGAAGAGTGCGGCTTGATGTAAGATCCCGGCAGTACCTACTTTCGCGCTTTTGACACTATCATTGGCCTTGCAAGCTTAACGTTCGTGTTCGGAATGGGTACGCGTGTTTCCTTGCAAGTGAATCACCGGGAAACCACACGATCCGCGGCAGAGCCCGGTGTCGTGTGTATAATCAAAATGAAGTCTAGTGGCGTCTGACAATTGATCAAAATGACCAGATATTCCTCCATTAGTACCGGTCAGCTCAGACACTTTCATGCCTTACACAGCCAGCCTATCAACCTGGTAGTCTTCCAGGGGAGTCAAACGAAACCTTATCTTGGGAATGGCTTCACGCTTATATGCTTTCAGCGTTTATCACAACCGCACATAGCTACCCT
>CAITYU010000499.1 GCA_903896675.1 uncultured Planctomycetaceae bacterium | reverse complement strand
CCAGCGGCGGCTCGTGAATTTCTCTGGCAGTTTGTGTTTCCGGCAGGCCGGATCAGCACGGATCCTCGGTCAGGAGCGTTTCGCAGGCACCACGTGCATGAGAATTCCGTTCAGAAGCTTGTGCGAGCTGCTGTGCTTCGTGCGAGCATTGACAAGAAGATCAGTTGCCACACGTTTCGACACAGTTTCGCAACTCACCTTCTGGAGTCCGGGGCGGATATCAGAACGGTCCAGGAACTGCTGGGGCACTCGGATGTGAGCACGACCATGATTTATACTCATGTGCTGCAACAGGGGCCGATGGGTGTGCGAAGCCCGCTGGATCGGTTGTAGTTGTCAAACCGGGCTCAATCGTCGTGAAGCCGACTGGGGTGCGGGCGCCGGTAAGGCGTGCGAAGTCAACGGCCGCCCCGGTTGGGGGCCTTAAAATCATGGTACATCGGAAACCCGGGCCAGGTGGCCTCTTCGTACCACATCACGTTGCGGGCGAAAAAAAAATTCAACTCCCGGGACCAAATGTGTCCCATTCGCTTGCCAGAAAGCACAGGCCGTGTCGTCCACCGCGTTCAAGCCCCCCACCCCCGAGGCGAGCCGATAGCGTAAGCTGACGGGTGGCGTCGTGCTGCCGCCACCGAACTGGTGCTCGGTGGTCGTAGCATGGGCTTCAGCCCGTGTCATTACCCACGAAACCCGTCGGGCCAGGAGTCCGTTGCGGCGTGTGTTTGGTGTGTGCCGTGGGTATGTTTGCGATTCAGGCCTGAAGGGTCGCTTTCCGGTAGCCCAGGGCGCAGCCCTGGGTCTGGTGCACCCCCAAAAATTGGGATTCAAAGCCTGAAGTGCCGATTTCAAAGCGCGAGTGGACTGTCGGTCATGCATGGGTTCCGGGTGCTCACCCACCCGGCTCTGCTGAAACCGGCCCTTCAGGCCTCGAGGGCTTCTTTGGGGTGTCGTGACCAGGTGCTGACGCACCTTGCTCTGCTGAGATCGGCCCTTCAGGCCTGAGGGCCGTTGGGGCCTTGTGTCGACCTCGGGGACCTTGTGTCGGTGGTTCAGCTTACCTGCGGCAGCGATCCAGGCCTGAAGGGTCGTTTTCCGATAGCCCAGAACTCAGCCCTGGGTGAGGGGCTTGCCGCGGTAACGACCAACCACGCTTTGCTTAAAAAATGGCCCACCGCACGTCAGCACCCGAACCCGCTGCTCACCCACCCTCAATTTGGCCAACGGCCACAGTCAACTTAGCCTTGGGCAACGCCCAAGGAAAAAAACGGCCGAAAACCTTTGATTTACTCTTCCGCAGCAGCGGAGCGGCATCACAAACATTGCATTTTTATGGGTGATGACGGGGCTTCAGCCCGTGTCGTCCACCGCTTTCAAGCCCGCCCACAGGCGAGCTGTCAGCGTCAGCTGACGGGTGTTGTCGTTGGCGTCTCAGCGGTTGTGTTCTTCCTTTCACGGCAGCAGTATCCAGCGCGCTGCTCCCAACCCCATCAAACTGCAACCTGCAGCAACGCACATGATTGTTCGTTGACCCAAAAAAAGGGGCCTGCGATCAACATCGCAGGCCCCCCGAAATGTGCAGTGCAGTGGACTGAGCCACCCCAATGACATCATTCAGAGACTTCCAGTGAGAACGCCTTCAGAATAATGCCATTTTCGTCGCTGACCCAGTAGGCGCCGCCTGGTGTCAGGTATTTGGCAACTTTGTCGAATTCCGGGAGAGTGGTGAAGTCAACGACTGAGAGGACCTCGTCCATCCCCGGGAAGTTCTCGGCGACATCACCCTTACGCAGCATGTCGTACATGGATCGTACGCTTTCGCTGGGGCGGGAGAAGCCGACGAGTCGGGCATTTTCGGGGAAGTGTTTGGCGACTGCCTGGAAGGCCGGTGTTTCGGAGAGCGGGCGTACGTCGGAGGTGTCGCGGATGGCCATTTCGAGTTGTCCGCCACCGATTCCGACGAGCAGCATGTTGTTGGCGGCGGTGAGCACCACCTTGCCTGCTCCGGCACCAAGTTCCAGTTCGTACACTTTGGTTCCGTTGATGTCACGTTCCGTTCCCGGGAAGCCGGGAGTGGCTGCGATGGTGGTGAGCAGCTGGGTCATTTTGGCGGTGTCTTTGCAGCCGACGGCGATGAGAATGTCATTGGCTTCGGCGAGGTTTGAGGAGCTGCCGGTGGCGGAGACCAGTTGCAGTCTTCCGTCGAGCTGGTCGATGATGTCTTCCTTCACGTGGATTCCGGGATCACGTTCGGCGGCTTCATCGATCATGCGTGCCAGTGAGCCTGGTCCCTGGAACATGTCGACCATCATTTCAACCGTCTTCCAGGCTTCTTCGACTTTCCAGTGAGTGGCGGTCCATGCGGTGACATTTTCCTTGACCCATGACGGCGGAGTTTTTTCGACGTCGCTGAGCTGGAACATCTGCATGAGCATGGTGGGGGGCTGTTCGGCGAAGATCATCAGCTGCTGGCTGGATTCGTAACCTTCGGGGTTGAGTTCGATGGTACCGCCGAGGCCTTTGAGCTGGTTGAGTCCGAGCATCGGGAAGACGCTGATGGCCATGCCAGCCTGCAGTCCGGCTTCACCGAGTGAGCCGGTCTGTACGAGTTGTGTGAAGAGGCCGATGGGGTCGAAGTAGACGGTGGCAATTCCGCTGCCGGGCTTCGATTCAGTCTTTTCGAGGATGTAGGTCCAGCTTTCGTTCTTTGCGAAGGTTTTTTCGGAGGATCCGTCCCAGTTGTCGAGGGCCAGTTTCAGCAGTGCGCTGCTGTTGGACACGACCATGCGGGAATCCTTCAGGAACCAGCCGAATTCCTTTGCGAGTGGTGTGGCCTGAGCGGATTCGGAGGTGTTTTTGAACATGGTGATGGTGGTGCCATCGTGTTCGACATCGGCGGCTTCGAGTACGGGGCTGTTCTGCAGTGCGGGCAGGGCCTTATCGAGCAGGCTTTTGACCTGGGCTTCGTGGTCGCCGTAGTCCATGTAGAGGACCAGCCCCATGCGATTTGGTGGTGCCTTGGAGAAGGCGATGGTCAGTTCCCCGGTGGGGATGGACAGCAGTTCTTCGACGGTCATGCCGAGTGCAGCCTGGACGTTGGCTGCGGCTTCAGCGACCTGGCCACCGACTGCACCAACGATGCCGTTGCGGAAATTGTCCATGGCCGGATCGGCGATCATTTTGCCGATGGCTGACTGGACGGCCTGGCTTTTCAGGTCTTCGGCGCTGGTGATGTTGAGGAACAGGTAGGTGTCTTTGGGGAGAATCTGGCTGGCAGTAATGCGCGAGCCGGAGGAGGTCTGCCCCTGGGCCGAAGCCACGAGGCCGCTGAGCATCAGGGCGGCGGCAAGCAGCGAATGTTGGAAACGAGCCAGCAACATGAAGAATCCTTTGCACTCAAAGAGGAACTGGCAGGGAGCAGTGGACACGACTGCTGAATCCACTGGGTCCCTGAAGCCAGACGGACATTCTGTGAGAATCCCTGATTGGGTCAAGGTTAGCAGGGAGTGGAATTCCCCGAAACAGGAGAACGCATGTTCGGTTCGCCTGTGGAGGTGGATTCCTGGGAGGAAATTGTGTGGCCGGGTGGAGATTTGCGGGAATTCCTGGGGTGTGAATGGGTGGTGTGGCTGACTTTTTGGGGGCTCTGGACTTGCCCGAATTGGCTGATTTGGAGGTATACTGCGGAATCTTTCCCGGAAAGGCAGCCATGTTTCGTTTTGCGGTGACGATTTTTCTGAGTGCGTTTCTGCTGTTTCAGGTGCAGCCACTGACCGGGCGGTATATTCTGCCGTGGTTTGGCGGCGGTCCATCGATCTGGACGGCGTGCATGCTGTTTTTTCAGATCCTGCTGCTGGGTGGGTATCTGTATTCGCATTTGCTGACGTCGCGATTGTCACCTCGTCGTCAGGTGCAGGTGCATGGGGTGCTGGTGTTGTTATCGCTGCTGTGGCTGCCGATTGCTCCGGATGTGTCGTGGAAGCCCACGGCTGGTGAGGCTCCGTTGTCGCGGATTCTGCTGCTGCTGGCGGCCACCGTGGGGGCGCCCTATTTTGTGCTGTCCACGACAGGTCCGCTGATGCAGCGGTGGTTTACGTGGACGAGTCCGGGGACATCGCCGTGGCGACTTTATGCGCTGTCAAACGTGGGTTCGCTGCTGGCGCTGCTGAGTTATCCGTTTGTGTTTGAGCCGGTGCTGACGCTGCGGAGTCAGGTGGTGTCGTGGAGTGTGCTGTATCTGTGTTACGGTATTCTGGCGGGGTTGTGCACGATCCCGGTCTGGCGGATGGGTCAGGCACTGCTGTCGGGGGTTGTTGGAGCGGGTGCTGTGTCCGGGGATGCGGTGCGGGGTGCAGACGACGAGCGGACTCCGCGACCGTCACTGACGACGATGGGTTTGTGGCTGCTGCTGGCGGCGGCCAGTTCTGTGATGTTTCTGGCGACGACGAATCAGTTGTGTATTGACGTGGCGACGGTGCCATTTCTGTGGATACTTCCGCTGAGTCTGTACCTGTTGTCCTTTATTCTGTGTTTTGACAGTCCGCACTGGTACAACCGGACGGTATTTGCCGTGCTGCTGATGGTGGGTTGTCCGGTGGTGTGTGATGTGCTGCTGGACGGTGCTGACGCGGGTCTGGTGCTGCAGATTGCGGTATTTTCCACGGTGTTGTTTGCGGGGTGCATGTGCTGTCATGGTGAGTTGTATGGCCTGCGTCCGGCGACACGCTGGCTGACGCTGTATTTTGTGGTGATTTCAGCGGGAGGTGCACTGGGTGGGTTATTTGTCGCCCTTGGTGCGCCGCGGTTGTTTTCGGGGTATTACGAGTATCATTCGGGTCTTGGTCTGGTGTCGTTGGCGGTGTTTCTGGCGATGGTTCGGCAGCGTGTCTGGCTGTTGACACCGCGTCTGCCGTTCTGGGTTCTGGCAGCAGCGTCAGCAGCCCAGGTGCTGGTGGTGTCGCGGTGGTTTCTTGTTCCGGTTGAGGCGAATCTTTCGGATACGGACTGGACGACGCTGGTGGCGGGATTCGGGGTTCTGGTGGCGGGTGGCCTGCTGGTGACGGGTTTGCAGCGTGAGAGTGTGGGGCGGCTGTCCGTGTTGTGGGTCTGTCTGGGGTTGCTGGAGGCCTGCTGGCTGACCGGTTTTGTGTGGTGGCAGGCACCGTCGGCATTTCTGGAGAAGTTTGTGGGTGCAGGCGAAGCGGGGGAGGAGTCGGTGGCGGGTCTGTCACCGGGGGTGCTCCGCTGGTTTCCGCTGATCTGCGTGTTGTTTTCCCTGACGGCGATTCTGGTGTACTGGTCGTTTTCGCGTGGTACGGTGCGGATGCGATCGGTGTATGCGATGTTGTGTGGGGGTGTGGCGGGGACACTGCTGCTGCTGGGGGCAGCGGGGGTGGAGCTGGCGATTAAGCAGACGGTCTCGGCGCTGCTGTACACGGCGGTGTCGGGTGTGTTACTGGATGTGGCGGCGCGGGGTTTTCGCGGTCGAGGCAAGCCTGAGCTGGGATTGTTTCTGGTGGTACCGGGTGCGACGCTGTTGCTGGTTCTGGGGCTGAGGCTGTGGGAAATCTACGAGGCGGATGCAAAGCAGGGCAATGTGGTGGCGGTGTCGCGGAATTTTTATGGCGTGCTGCGGGTCAGGCGGTATGAGGCGGAGAGTGAGGACGAGTATGACGCGGAGGGCAATCTGCTGCCGGCGAAGGTGTCTTTGACTCACGGGCAGATCCGTCACGGGTTTCAGTTTGAGGACGATTACTGGTGTCGTCAGCCGACGACTTATTACGGGTATGAAAGCGGTCTGGGTCTGGCCATTCAGTCGGCTCGAGCGCAGGCGCGGTCGGGCGACGGTCACGGACTGAAGGTGGGTGTTGTTGGTCTGGGTACGGGAACGATTGCCGCGTATGGTCGCAGGGGGGATGTTTTTCGTTTTTACGAGATCAATCCGGATGTGGTGGAGCTGTCGACGAAGGGAGTGTTTACGTATCTGGCGGACTGTGAGGCTGAGAAGACGGTGGTCCTGGGTGATGCGCGGATCATGCTGGAGCATGAGCTGGGTCAGGAGGGTGGTTCACAGCAGTTTGATGTGCTGGCGATTGACGCCTTCAGCAGTGACGCGATTCCGGTGCATCTGCTGACGACGGAGTGTGCGGAGATTTATCGCCGGCATTTGCGGAGTGGCGGAGTGCTGGCGGTGCATATTTCGAATCGGTTTCTGGATCTGGCTCCGGTGGCCCGCGGGATGGCTCGTCATCTGGGCTGGCAGGCGATTGAGGTGTCGAACGGGAATGATGACACGACGGGAGTGTTTGGTTCGACGTGGTTTCTGCTGACGGAGAGCCGGGCTGTGATTGAGGATCCGGCGATTGAGGGTGCTGCCACACTGGCGTCTGAGAGTGATCGTGTGCTGCAGTGGACGGACGACTATTCGGGTTTGTGGCAGGTGCTGACGTTCTGATGAAGTGAGGTTCAGGGATGAAGACGCTGGCGGGTCGGACGGCTTTTCTGACGGGGGCGGCGGCTGGGATTGGTCACGCGCTGGCTCGTGCGCTGGCGGCGGCGGGCTGTCATCTGTTCCTGGTGGATCGGGATGGAGCCGGGCTGCAGCGGGTGCAGGACGAGTTATCCGGGTGTGGTGTGACGGTGTGGTCGGCGGTTTGTGATTTGTCGGATGCGGAGGCTGTGGATCGGGTGGTCTTGAGGGCGCTGGAGCAGACGGGTGGGATTGACCTGCTGATCAATAATGCGGGGGTTTGCTGTTATGGACCGACCGATCAGATGACGCAGTCGCAGTGGGACTGGCTGATGAGCATCAATCTGCTGTCACCGATCCGGATTACTCAGGCGCTGCTGCCGCATCTGCTGCTGCGTGAGGATCCGCATATTGTGAACATGTGCAGCATTTCGGGTCTGGTGGCGGGAGGTCGTCTGGCGGCATATCACACGAGCAAGTTTGGGCTGGTGGGTTATACGGAGGCCTTGCGAGCGGAGTATGGTCGTCGGGGTGTTGGTGTGACAGCGATCTGTCCCGGGCCGGTGCGAACGAATCTGTATGATTCGGGTCAGTCGCTGCGAGGCGGGACGCGGGTTCCGTTACCTCCGGCGTGGCTGTGTGCGACGGCGGAGCAGGTGGCAGCAGCGACGGTGCGGGG
Organism: uncultured Planctomycetaceae bacterium; assembly: GCA_903896675.1. Taxonomy (GTDB): domain Bacteria; phylum Planctomycetota; class Planctomycetia; order Planctomycetales; family Planctomycetaceae; genus SXXK01. Next base: position 2,920 of record CAITYU010000499.1, on the reverse strand, counting down.
GATTCGGGGTGATCGTCGCAGGGTTCTGGTGACACCGATGGCGCATGGTTTGTCGCTGTTGAGTCGTTTAGCGCCGTGGCTGATTGATTTTGCGAACCGTTTCAGCCGGCATGGTCGTCGTCGGCGTCTGGAGCAGGTGAGGTTGGAGCGGGAGCGGTTGGAGCGGGAGCGGGGAGAAATTCGGAAGGCGGGATGAGGTATTGGCTGTCGTCCGGGGAGGCGAGGTTGAGAGCCTGGCGGAGGATGGTGCGTTCGAGCTGGACGAGGGTGACGAATTCTGAGTGATTTCCGCTGATGATGCAGCGGATGCCGGTCTGGAACAGTCGCACGGCGATCCGGCACTGGGGGAACTGAGCCATTTGCAGTGCGACGGCGGTGGCGCAGTCGCGAAGTCTGTCGGGTGCAAAGCGGCGGAGTTGAAGGCTGGGCAGGGATTTGAGCAGTCCGACAGCGAGCAGCAGGAGTCTGGTTGAGTTGAGTGGCTGAGACAGTGCGAGCAGCTGACGGATGGCATCCTGCATGGTGTCGAGTTGTTCGTGCAGCAGAAAGATTGCGGCGAATTGTTCGGCAGGATCGCGGGGTATGTGACAGGGGGGGATTATTTCTTCGAGCAGCATTGGCAGTGGTGTGCGGGTGTTGCCGGGAGCAGGAGCGTCTGGTGTGTTGATTGGTCGCAGCAGCAGTGACTGGTTCCAGTGGAGCAGGAAGTGCAGGAGGTCCTGAGTCTGGCCTGGGGTACAGTGCTGGCAGGCGAGCCGCAGGAGAGTGTCCTTGATTTCGTACCAGGTTTCGCGACCGCGCTGGCGGGAGGTGAGCAGGCCGGATTCTGCGAGCAGTCGGATTTGTTTTCCGACGCTGCCCTGTTCGGAGAGCAGTCTGCAGGCAATTTCTTTGGGGTTGATGGCGGTGGGGTGTTCGCAGATGAGTTGCATGATCTGCCGCTGCAGGGGTGAGAGTTCGCGGAGTGGCTGCAGGCAGGTGGGTGTGAGATCATCGATGGTGCTGCTGATTGCGGCGGAGACGTGATCCGGTGTGGTGTCGGTGAGGTGTGTGGCAAAAGTGATACAGGCGCGGGGGTTGCCATTGGTGAGCTGGTGGAGCGTGTTGATGCTGCTGAGGAAGGTGGGTGCGAGGACAGCCTGTGCGAGGGCCGGCTTGTGGCAGGTGTGAGCCACGGCGGCGAGGAGCTGGCGGATGTTTTGGGGTGAGAGCGGCGGGATTTCGATTGTCTGGAAGAATCCGAAGAACGGCTGATCGCGGTCGGTGACGGCATGGAAGAGTTGTCGTGTGGTGGCGATGAGGCAGGCGAAGGGCTGTTCCTGCAGGAGTGCTCGGAGTTGTTTCCGGCCGTGGCTGCCGAGACCTGTGAGGAGTCGGTCAAGGTTTTCGATGAAGAGCACGAGTCGGCGATGGGTGAAGCGTGCGGCGAGTCGGCGGGTGAGGATTTCGGCAACATCGGAGGGGGCTTGTTCGAGAAGTTCCCTGAGCCATTCCTGCGAGTAGTCCTGCGGGTAGTGGAGGCCGAGCGACTGGTAGATGGTCAGCAGCAGTTGTGGCAGCGACGTGACGGTTTGTTCTTCGTGGAGCCATGCAATCTGCAGTTTATCGGCAGTCTGTGGCGAGCTGTGCAGGTTGTGCCACAGCAGTGTGAGGGTGTGTGATTTGCCGCAGCCCTGTGGTCCATGGATGAGCACATGGTGGGTGCTTCGGGAGGGGATACTGGCGGTGATTTGTTCCTGCAGATTTGTGAGCAGGCTGTGTGTATTTACGGAGATGGAATTGAGCACCAGCGGCGGGGTCTGGTGGGGTGCGAAGCGGCAGATGAGGGGCTGGCCGAGTGGCGTGTGGGCGATGGTATTCATAGTGCCTGATCCAGTTTCCACCAGCGTCGGATGAGCTGACTGCGGAAGAGATAGTGTCCGAGGGGATCGCGAGTGATGTAGTGGTCTGCATCGAGCAGTCTGAGCAGTTGCAGCAGGTGATCACGGTCAGGTGGTGCCGGAGTGACAGTGGCGAGGTGCAGTGTCAGTTGCGGTACAGACAGAGCGGGTTGCTGGTCGGGGGTCACTGGCGTCAACGAGCTGTTGTCGGACGTGGTGGCGGATGGTGTCCGGGGTTACGGAGATCTGTTTGAGTCGAAGTCCGGCGAGGATGTGGTGGATTCCGATGGAACCGGTGAGGATGACGCGGAATGTGGAGTGTTCGACGCGGAGGCTGCGGATGGCATCGAGCACCTGTGCGGCGACAGGGATGCCTTCGTGGCGGCAGATGCTGTCGAGCATCCAGGGGACTTCATCCCGGAAGAACACGAGTTTTTCGGGCAGTCCGGCTTTGTCGAGGTCGGTGATGGCGGAGTTGAGCAGTTGTTTCCAGGTGCGGCTTTGTCGTAGACGAGTTCAGCGAATTCGAGAGCGGAGTGGATTTTTTCGAGATCGCGGAAGATGGGTTTCCAGCCGGGTTTTGGCTGTTGCAGCATTTTGCGAAGGATTTGAGTTTTACCGGTGCGTCGTTCACCGGACTGGAGGACGGACTGTGATTCGAGTGTGTGCCAGAGGAGTTCGATGAATTGGTCGCGTCCGTAGACGTGTTGTGGTTCGAGGTTTCCGCCGGCGTTGGCTTTCAGGGGAGTTGTCTGTGGTGTTTGGTGGTATTGTGGTGGATTTGGTGAGTGGCGATGGCGGGCCGAAGGGGATGATAGGGTTGTGTTTGATGTGTGTCAAAGTGAAAATGTGTTAAAATGGAAATGGGTTTTTTGTAGATCGACAGTCCAGTGTAAAAGGGGTGACTTGCGGGTGGTTGGATGTTCAGTTTTTGGGGCTGAAAGACTGGATTTTTTCCAGTTGGTGTCCCGGAGTGGCTCCGGCGTTCATCGCCATATTTCCACCATCGAGCGGGATGATGGCTCCTGTGATCCATGCTG
>CAITYU010000498.1 GCA_903896675.1 uncultured Planctomycetaceae bacterium | reverse complement strand
TGCTGTATTGGAGAGCGGAGGGAGCCTGAGATGTGGAAGCAACTGCTGTTGAGTGCTGAGTTTCCGCTGCTGCGTCGTGAGCTGATTCAGAGTGCCGGCCGGCGTCGTACGTGGGTGTTGCGGGTGGTGGTGCTGCTGGTACTGATTTTCGTGATGCTGAGCTGGTACAGCAGTGTGCTGGAGCGTTCTGTGGCGTGGGGTCGTGGTCCGCTTGGTTTTCTGGGTGCCGGCTCGCAGTTGCTGGCGGGTCTGGTGATGTTTGATTTGTGGGCGATGCTGCTGTTGCTGCCGGCGCTGACGTGTTCGGCGATAGCGGCGGAGCGGGAGCGGCAGACGCTGGGTCTGGTGCTGGTATCGCGGATGACACCGGCGGGGATTGTGCTGGAGAAGTTTCTGGCGCGGCTGCTGCCGATGGCGTGGCTGTTGATGCTGACGGGGCCACTGCTGGGGATTACGTATTCGATGGGGGGCTTTTCGCGGGGTGCGATACTGGTGGCATTGTCGGTGCTGTTGCTGGCGGCGCTGCAGATCAGCAGTGTGTCGATGTTCTGGTCGAGTCTGCTGGGAAGTTCGCAGAGTGCATTCTGGATGACGTATGTGTCCCTGATTTCGATGGCCGCGGGCCCGCCCCTGCTGGTGTCGGTATTCAGTCTGCGCGATCTGTTTCCGAAGGGGGCGGAGTATTTCAGTGGGATGTTTACGTCGTATCTGGCGAGTTCAAATGTGTTTTTTGTGTTTGGCGGTTCCGTGTGGGGCGTGCTGAGCGATGGTTTTCCGGTGCTTGTGTCATCGGGGCTGATGATTGTGGTGAGTGGGCTGGCGGTTTCGCGGCATCGTGAGGAGGCGCCGATTACGGGTCGGCGTGTGGTGCGGGGTGTGGCGTGGGTGCTGGCGTGGCTGCTGACTCGTCCGGAGTGGCTGCTGCGGAGTATGGGACTGTGGGGTGGAAGGCGTGTGGCATCCAAGGGTGGTGGATCCGGAGTGGCGGATTCTGCAGCGGGACAGAGCGTGGGTGTGGCAGCGACTGCGGTTGCGGGGACGGCGGTCTCGGGTGATTCGCGTGTTGTGCCAGCGGAGGGGGCGATCGCGTGGCGGGAGATTTCCCTGTCGGTGCTGGCACGCTGGCCGGGGCAGATTCTGGTGGTGGCAGTGGTGGTGGCATTGATCGTGTGGTTGTCGTCAGAGGGCATGCAGATACGGCAGCCGGGCCCGGTGATGATTGCGTATTTTCTGCTGGTACTGGTTGGTGCGGTGTCCGTTCTTTCCACGGCGTCTCGAAGTGTGGTTGCGGAGCGTGAGCGTCAGACTCTGGAGATACTGCTGACGACACCGATTTCGAACCGGCAGTTTTTGATGGAGAAGCTGGCGAGCGCGAGTCGGATTCGGTGGTTTGTGGTGTGTGTTTGTGTTTTTGTGCAGTTGTGGCGAGTGCTGGTGGATGATCGGTTGCAGTTGTGGCGACCGAGCGGTGACAGTGTGCAGGTCTTTCTGGTTCGGTCGCTGGCGTGGACGTGGCTGCATCTGTCATTTTGTCTGTGGGTGGGAGTGTGTTGCAGTCTGCGGCTGGGTTCGCAGATGAAGGCGGCGGCGACAGCCTTGTGTGTGATCCTGCTGTTTTCGCTGGGGCCGGTATTTTTTGTCGGTTTCTTCAGGCTTTTGCGGGGTTCAGAGGATGGGGCGATGCTGCTGTTGACGGTGTATCCAGTGGGCATGTGGATTTGCAGTGAGCTGGGGGAATTTCCGAGCAGAGTTGTGGAGCTGCAGATTGCCTGTGTTCTGATCAGTCTGGTGTTTTATGGGTTGTTGATTTACGGGCTTCGTTATTGGGCGCTGTGTACGGTGGCGGAGTCGCTGCAGCGGGAGTGTGAGGAGACGGTGTCTGAGCGAGAATTCCGGAAGTGGCTTTGAAACGCTCGGTGTTTTTTTGATAATCCTGTATAGAGAAAGTGAATTGGCCGGCGGGATGAAGTGTTCATCTGCGGCGGAGAGTCACACGGAGGCAGACATGCGGCAGGCTCCCAAAACCAGTCCCGAGACGGATCGATGTCTGGATCTGATTTACGAGCTGGGTTCTGTGGAAATCTCGGATTTCCGTGTTGAGGTGGGATTTCAGACGGTGACGTTGTCTGGTCGAGCGGGTTCGTGGCTGGCGCGTCAGTTGGCGACGACGGCGGCTGAGCGGATGTATCCGGGTCATACGATCGACAATCAGTTGCAGGTGGTGGTGCCGCGCTGACTGTGGCGTTGCCTGCGGACAAGGGGAGGCGCAGATGGCACAGGCGGCGGATTTCGGGGCGGCTGGTGATGGAACGACGGACGATACTGAAGCGTTGCAGCATGCGATTGATGAGGGAGTGGGCGAGGTGTGTCTGCCGCGGGGCGACTACCGGATTACTCGTCCCCTGCTGATTTCACTGCCGACGGTGGGACGCACAGCGATTCGGGGAGAGAGCGGGACGGCTCGAATTCTGATGGACGGTCCGGGTCCGGCGATTATTTTTCGTGGTTCGCATGCTGGTACAGCAGCTCCGAAGGATTTTCGCGAAACGATCTGGACTCATGAGCGTCTGCCGATGGTGGCGGATCTGGAGATTACGGGGCTGCATGCGGAGGCTGACGGGATCCGTCTGGAGGGTGTGATGCAGCCCACGCTGACGGGAGTGCTGTTGCGGCATCTGAGGCATGGCATTCACATCACCGGGCGTGCTCGAAATGTGCTGATCAGCCACTGCCACATTTATCACAATACCGGCGTGGGGGTGTGGCTGGATGCGGTGAATCTGCATCAGACGATCATTACCGGCAGTCACATCAGTTACTGTCGCCTCGGTGGAATTCGGATTGAACGGAGTGAGATTCGGAATCTGCAGATCACGGGTAATGACATTGAGTACAACAACAATGGCGGGCATGGTGTTCCGGATGCGGATGGAGTGCCGACGGCGGAAATCTGGCTGGACGCCAGTGAGGGCAGTATTCGTGAGGGTACGATCTGCAGCAATACGATTCAGGCGACGTACAGTCCGAACGGCGCGAACATTCGGATGATTGGGCAGCCTGCTGCGAAGAACGCGAAGGTGGGGATGATTGCGATTTCAGGTAATCTGATTGGCAGTCAGTGGGTGAATGTGCATTTGTCATCGGTCCAGGGTGTGACGCTGAGTGGCAACTGTATTTATTCGGGTCATTACCGGAATGTGCTGCTGGAGGACTGTTCGCAGGTGACGATGGGTGACAACAGTCTGGGGCATAACGCGGACTATGGAGTTGAGCGTGAGTTGTGCACGGGTGTGACCCTGAGGAACTGTCGGGACAGTGTGTTCAGCGGCAACATTCTGCAGGACTGTCAGACGGGGCGTCATCAGTTTCCGGAGGCACCGGAGCTGCAGCGGCGTGGATTGCTGGAGCTGGAGGGTTGTCGCAACGTGACGCTCAGTCATTCGCAGATACTGGATTCTGCGCCGGTGGGGATCCGTCTGAGTGACTGTCGGGACATGATTCTGATGGGTTTATCGATCGAGGATCGTCGCGAGCAGCCATTGCAGCGGCATGCGATTGAGTGGGAAGGTGAAGCGGGTCGGAGTCTGATTACGGCCTGTCGTTTTGGGGGCTGCACCGGTGCTGCGGTGGTGTCTGCAGTGATTCCGACGGGCTGTATTCAGTGAGCGATCAGCGTCGTTTGCGGAGTGCGATGCGGCGGCGGGCGGTATCGATTTCCAGCACGGTCACGTGGACGATCTGGCCTGCGGAGACGACTTCTGCGGGATCTTTGATGAAGTGATCGGCGAGCTGTGAAATGTGGATGAGTCCATCCTGATGGACACCGATATCGACGAAGGCGCCGAATTTTGTGACGTTGGTGATGATTCCTTCCAGTTCCATACCGGGCTGGAGGTGTTCGATTTCGCTGATGCCATCGGCGAACCGTGCGGTGCGGAATTCGCTGCGTGGGTCGCGTCCTGGTCGGGCGAGTTCTGCGAGGACATCCCGGACTGTGAATTCACCGGCATCGCTGCTGATGAACTCTGCGGGGCTGAGTTGTGCGATGAGTTGCTGACTGCCGATGAGTTTTGCGGGATCGAGTTGGAGTCTGCGGGCCATTTTCTGAACGAGTGGGTATTGTTCGGGATGTACGGCGGAGCCATCGAGTGGTTCTGTGCCTCCACGGATGCGGAGGAATCCGGCGGCCTGCTGGAATGCTTTCTGACCGAGTCGGGGAACTTTCAGGAGGTCGCGGCGGGAGGCGAAGGGGCCATTTTCGTTGCGCCAGGCGACAATTTTTCCGGCGAGTACGGTGCCGATCCCGGCGACGTGTGTGAGCAGTGGGGCGCTGGCAGTATTCAGATCGACTCCGACGGCATTCACGCACGATTCGACTTCGCGATCGAGTGCTTTTCGGAGGAGTGTCTGGTCGACGTCGTGCTGATACTGTCCGACTCCGATGGAGCGGGGATCGATTTTGACGAGTTCTGCGAGGGGGTCCTGTAGTCTGTGAGCGATGCTGACGGCGCCGCGTACGGTGACGTCGAGATCGGGGTATTCGGCGATGGCGGTTTCACTGGCCGAGTAGACGGAGGCGCCGGCTTCGCTGACGGAGACCTGTGTGATGCTGAGGTTGTGGCGTTTGAGGACATCGGCGACGAAGCGGTCTGTTTCGCGAGAGGCGGTGCCGTTACCGATGGCGATAAGGCGGACATTGTGCTGTCGGATCAGTTTCAGGAGGACATTTTCGGCGTGCTGCAGATCTTCGCGTGGCGGTGTGGGGAAGATGGTTTCGCTGGCGAGAAACTGTCCGGTGCTGTCTACGACTGCCAGTTTGCACCCTGTGCGGAATCCGGGGTCGATGCCGATGGTGACGTGTTGTCCTGCGGGTGCTGCCATGAGCAGATCGCGGAGATTTCTGGCGAAGACATCGACGGCCTCAGCGTCGGCTTTTTCGCGATGCTGCTGCAGAACGGAGGATTCTGCGGCGGGGCGGAGCAGGCGTTGGAAGCAATCGGTAACGGTGGACCGCAGTTCGGAGTGGAATTCGAAGCGGGGGTTTTTGAGAACATTTTCGGCCAGTCGTCTGCAGCCCAGTTCGTCATCGAGTTCGAGGTGCAGTTTGAGGATTCCTTCGGATTCGCCGCGTTGTAGAGCGAGGAATCTGTGTGAGGGCATGGAGGCGATGCGTTCGCGGAAGCTGAAGTAATTTGAGAAGCGGGCGCCTTCTTCTTCGCGACCTTTTCTGACGGACGCGGTGAGTTCACCGCGAGCGGCGAGTTCGCAGGTCATGCGTCGGTTTTGGGGATTTTCGGCCCATGTTTCGGCAACGATATCGCAGGCACCCTGAAGTGCCGAGTGTTCATCCGGGACGTCGAGTGCGGGGTTTTTGAAGCGTGCGAGGACTTCGAGTGGTTTTTGCTGCAGGGGTTGTTGCGCGAGGAGCAGGTCGGCGAGTGGCTGCAGGCCGCGTTCGCGAGCCATGGCGGCGCGGGTGCGTTTTCTGGGTTTGAAGGGCAGGTAGAGTTCTTCGAGGCTGCGCTGATCAGAGCAGGCGAGGATCTGTTGCTGGAGTTCCGGGGTGAGTTTACCCTGTTCGAAGATGGATTTGAGGATGGTGTTGCGGCGTCCGGCCAGTTCGCGGGCGTTGGCGAGAGCATCTTCGATGTGTCTGAGTTGGCGTTCATCGAGGCCACCGGTGGCTTCCTTGCGGTAGCGTGCGATGAAGGGGATGGTGTTGCCGTCATCGAGCAGAGTGGCGGCGCCGTCGACCCGACTGGGGCTGACTTTGAGTGCAGCAGCCACCTGTTGGCAGAAGACCTGCAGGCTGAAGGGGGCCTGCGGAGGGGCAGCCGGGTGTGGCTGATTTGCAGAAGCGGGTGGCTGCGACATGGTGGAAATTGAAATGCGGTAGACAGGACTTGAACCTGCACGGATTGCTCCACACGCCCCTCAAGCGTGCGCGTCTGCCAGTTTCGCCACTACCGCAGTGGGCCTGAACTGCAGAGACTGTCAGCGTCAGGCAAGCGTAAAAGGATACCAGGAAGGGTATTGTGGAATCAAGTGTGAGGGGCCGGGTGGGGTGAGTGATTGTCAATTCCCGCAATCGCGTGTTTTTGATTTCCAGGCGATGATGTCTTCGAGGATCTGGTCGAGGGTCATGACGGGTTTACGCCCGATGGTTTGCTGCAGCAGATCGACACAGGGGACTCGTCGCTGCACATCCTCAAAATCTTCGCTGTAGGCCTGGTGGTAGGGCAGGAAGTGGATTTCGGAGGAGGATTGGGTTTTCTGCAGTACTTTGCGAGCGAGATCGATGACGGAGACGGGTTGATCGCTGCCAATGTTGAAGACTCGTCCGGCGGCGGCGGGGTTGAGTGTCAGATCGAGGACGCAGCTGACGATTTCGTGGACATGTGCAAAGCAGCGGATCTGGGAGCCATCGTCATAGACGGTGAGGGGTGAACCCTGCAGGGCGGCATCGACGAAGCGGGGAACGACCATGCCGTAATTACCGATCTGTCTTGGTCCGACGACGTTGAAGAATCGGCCGATCGTGACTCCCAGTCCGTATTTCTGGCAGTAGGCGAGTGCGAGGAATTCATCGATGGCTTTTGAGCAGCCGTAGGCCCAGCGGGGTCTGCTGGTGGGTCCGAAGTGCAGGTCATCTTCTTCGGTCCAGCGTGCTTTGGGATTTTTGCCGTACACTTCGCTGGTGGAGGCGAGAAAGAAGTGTTTTACCTGTCCCTGGACGGCCAGTCGGAGCAGGTGTTCGGTGGGGTAGATATTGGTTTCGATGGTACGTACGGGGTCTTCCGCCACCAATTTGACTCCGACTGCAGCGGCGAGGTGGAAGATGATTTCCGCGCCGTGGACGGCTTCACTGAGTGCGACCGGGTCGGTGATGGAGGCGGTTCGGACTTCGAGTCTGTTGTGGTCGCGGACCTGATCGAGATTGTCGCTGCGGCCAGTGGAGAGGTTATCGAGGACGACGACGGAGTGTCCCTGCTTGAGCAGCAGTTCTGTGAGGTGGCTTCCGATGAATCCTGATCCGCCAGTAACCAGACATTTTGCCATGGGGCTGTATCCAGAGTGGTGAGCCGGGTGGCGGGATGGAATGCGCACCGGGACGGATTGAAAATAGCAATTTGCGGGGCTGGAATCGACTGTCAACCGAGGGAACTGGACGGACAAATGCGACTTCCCGGGTGCGCGACTGTCGTGCGTTTGATCAGAAAAGTTGACAAAGTGCTAATAACAGTGTTCAGGGTACTTTGCGCGGTGTGCGGACGGATTCGCTGTGGGAACTCGCGTAATTCGGCGTAAGTCCAATCATTTCAATTGTTTGTGATGATGTTAATTTGTACCGGTTGTGCTGATTTTGCTGATGGTACGGGATCTGCTGATACTGTCGAGTGTTGTGACTGTATCGGTTGTGGTGGCTGTAATGCCTGTGTTTTCGCAGCGTTGGATGAGTGTTCAAGGGGAACATTCGAAGGCGTGCGCCGGGTTATTCAGTGACTGCGATCGGCTCTGTTCACGGCGAGAGAGAACGGCGGCGTGAGAAACCGCCCTTCGGTCGGGAGGGAATCCTGACCGTCGACTGCATCCGATGCGAGACGGGGCTGGAGTGCCCTGTTCTCGCATCGGATGTTTTTTTTGCAGAGTCCAGTATGAAAGGTGTTTCCATGCGTGACCGCGGCAGGTCATTTTTCCGGTGCCAGTCCGGTGCAGTTGTTTCGGCGGAGCTGGTGGTAGTGGGCACGATGGTCGTGATCGGTCTGATTACGGGCCTCTCGGCAGTGCAGAATTCGATCAACAGTGAACTGGTGGACTTATCGAGTGCTTTCAATGCGCTGGATCAGTCTTATGGATTTACGGGTTACGAGTCGGTATCGCGTAATCGTCGCCTTGCGTGGACTGCTCCTTCATCATGGTTTGATACAGACGAACAGGCTGGGGGACCTCCGTTGCAGATGCGTGCAGTGGAACCGCGTTCTGAGGGTCAGGGGCGAGGGGGTCAGCCATCAGGGCAGGCTCCGCGCGGGAGTCGGGGTTCAGGTGGTGCGGCGAGTGGCTCGGGTTCCGGGGGAGGTGCTCCGGTTCGTGGTGCAGGTCGTGGTGGTCCGGACGCTGAAGCGGCCACCGGCGATGCACAGGCTGAGGAGGTGCATGGGGAGGGTTTGCAGTCAGACCAGTTGCGTGCTGCGGGTGAGTGGCAGACGACTCAGTATGCGCCGTCTCCTTACCCTGGTGCACAGTATCCGGGTGCACAACCGCAGGTCGGATATTCTGGTCCCATGTATTACACGTGGCAGGGGGTTGCGCCGGTGTATCCGTCGGATGGGTGGCAGAGTGCGGATTCCTATTATTCGCCGTGGTTTGAGGGATATCGGCGATACAGTCTGGGTGGTCGCGAGATGATTACTCATGTTCGCGGGCAGCGGATTTCGGAGTGGCCTTTGTCCCCGTGGCCGGGGCAGAATGGCTGGTTATCGTCACCGCAGGAGTATGCTGCTCCGCGAGCGAGGTTTGTGCCCGGGCCTGGTGCTGATGCCGGGCCGGTGCGGCAGTTTCCTGCTGTGCCGAACTCAATTCCTGGTGGTCCAGGGCATGTGGTTCCTGGTGCTGACGGTCCTTTAACACCGCCACCACCGGTCCCGGATGAGCAGTTCAGGTCGGGTGGTGCGATGACGCCGCAGGGGCCTGTACCGCATGGCGTCGCGATTCGGCCACATCGTCCGCAGCCGGAGATTCAGCAGGTGTCACACTCTGCGGCACCTGTTGGCAGATATCGGGTGCCCCGGCAGTCGCGTCTGTACAATGCGCCTTCATGGTACGTGGCCCCACCGAATGCTCATGAGCCTCGATTTCCGGAGTATGTCTGGTGATCCGGGACCAGTGGTTTTGAGGCGTTGACCCCGAGAGCTGCGACTGCGGCGATCAGATTGACCGCAGCGCAGGCCTGGAAGGCGTGATTCCAGCCGCTGCCGGAAGCGGATGCTCCGACGATCCAGCCGAAGAATGCCGGGGATACTGCAACTCCGAAGTTTCCCCACATATTGGCCCATCCGACTGCTGATCCGACGAACCGTCCTCCGACATCCTGTCCAAAGGCCCACACGGCTGGGGTGCCGAGATCGGTGGCCATTCCGACAACGGCCAGCAGGAGTGTGGCTGTCCACGCAGATCCGGCGAAGGGGACAGCGACCAGAGCGGCGAAGACGAGCAGTCGTGAGCCGGACATGGCCAGTGATCGTCCCCAGCGTGGTCCGAAGGAGCGGGTCAGGGCGTCGGTAAACAGGCCACCAAGAAACAGTCCGATGATCCCGGCGGCCAGTGGCAGGCTTTGCAGCCAGCCCTGCTGCTGCTGACTGCTGTGAAAGGTTTCATTGAGGAACTGGGGCAGTTTGGTGACGAGGAATCCCCAGCCGAGGTTTGCGGAAAACTGGACAGCGCAGTTCATCCACATGGGGAATGAGCAGACCATGGCGAGGATGGGAGGCCATTCGGAGGATCCCTGTGAACTTCCGGCATTGAGTGCTTCGTTTCCGCGAATGAGTCTGAGTTCAGCGGCGTTTACCGCTGGGTGCAGGTGTGGCCAGTCGCGAAACAGCAGTACGAAGAATCCTGCGCCGACGATTCCGGCCAGTCCGTACAGTCCCATGACAGGTCGCCAGCTGTCGAGGCTGGCTTTGGCATCGTCGGGGATGGACCACCATTGGCTGCCCCAGGTCCAGGCCAGCATGAGTTGAATGGTCATGACGGGGGCGACGGCTCCTCCCAGTCGTCCTCCGACGGCAATAATGGCGCTGGCAGTTCCGCGCCAGGGTGTGGGGACCCAGCGGCGTACGATGCTGGCCGCCAGTGGGTACGCGCCGGCTTCAAACAGGCCGCAGGCCAGTCGCAGGATCAGCAGGGCTGAGAGTGTGCGGGCGAAGGCGAGCAGTCCGGTGGCGAGTGACCAGAGAAAGATGTAGAGTCCGAGTGTCCAGCGAGCGCCGTAGCGATCACCCAGCCAGCCGGCGGGCAACTGTCCCAGCGCGTATGTCACGAAGAAGGCTCCGAGGACTTTGTCCAGTTCTGCTTTTGTGATGCCGAGATTCTGTGCGACGGTTTCTCCGGCGGTGCTGATGCAGACGCGATCAAGATACAGCAGAACAGCGGTGAACGTGGCAAGCAGGATCATCAGCCAGCGAACTCTGGTTGGTGACTGTTGGGAGTGCGAATCCGGCGGAGTTGCAGAGTTCATGATCAGTCCTGCCAGTCGGTTGGATTTTCCCAGGGATACAGTGGCGTTCGTCGCTGCTGAAACGTCAATTCCCTCAGGTCTGCAGTGGTGACTCCGGGGGTGTTAATCCGGATCAGCTGACTGCAGACCGGTGCGTATGCGGCGACAGGTGCGTGAACGCCTTTGAGTATGATGGCGGCAAAGTCTGCGGGCTGGAGTTTCTGTGAGAGGACCTGCTGCAGGCTGAGGGGAGCGACGCGCAGTGTGGTGGCGACGACAGTCAGTCCGGAGTCTCCGAGGAGTACGGCAGTGGTACCCTGATTGAACTGTGAATAACCTCCGTGGCGTGGTTCGGACTCGGAAAATCGCCCGTCGGTGATGCTGATGACGGTCCAGTGATCAGTCAGCGGAGGTCCGTGTCGCCGGGGGTCAATGCGACCTCCGACGGGCATCTGCAGTCTGGCACCGGTACCGGCCGAGACAGCCAGTTGGACAGCCTGCGGATCGGCGAGCACCGCGAGGCCTGGTCCGTGTCCGAATCGCAGCCAGCCGTGGGCAATCCATGTGCCATCGCCCGGACTTCCTCCGCCGACGTTATCTCCCATTTCCAGCAGTCCGACAGGTTTCTGCGGTTCCATTTTTCGAGCGTGATTTGCCAGTGTGATTCCGGCTTCGACGCTGACGAGTCTGCCGAGGAAATCGGAGCGGTGATTCCACCAGAAGGTGGCCATATCCGTTGCGACAGATTGAGCGAGTGCGGGGTTTTGCTGAGCGACGGCAATGACAGAGGCTCCCATTTCGTGCACATCCGAGTATGGGAAACCGTAGAGGCAGGAGACGCTGAGCATGCCTGGTCGGGACTGGAGTCGTGTGGCTTCATTCCAGAGCAGTTGTCCCTGTGGTTCTGCGGTGGCCTGTCTTTCGATATTGATGCACATGGGCAGTTGCCGCAGCGTCATGGCCGGTCGGATACCGGTCTTCAGTGTCTGCAGCAGGCAGCGTCCGGCTTCCAGTCCGCGGGCCAGTTGATCGAGGTGTGGATTGGTGCGATAGCCGAAGAGTGCATCGCAGGCGTGGACCATCTGCGGCGAGACATTGGCGTGCAGGTCCAGTGTACCGATGATGGGCAATTGAGGTCCGACGTGCCGGCGAACCTGTTGCAGCCAGTGGCCGTCGGCGTCGGCTGCATTTTCGGCGACGGTGGCACCATGAGGTGCGACGAGCAGTCCATCGAGTGGTCCGGCCTGCTGCAGGCTGCTGAGCAGCAGCTGCATCAGTTGTGTCCAGCATTCGTGTGTGATGGTGCCATAGGGCATAGCGCGGGCGGCGAAGATGCCCACGGGTTCTGTGTCGCTGTCTTCCTCGAGAGCCTGCAGGAAGCCACCGACTTCGTGCGGTGTGCCGCGAAAGGCCTGCAGGACGGGTGCACCGGTCAGCAGCAGATTGGCGTGGAAGTGTTCGAGAGTAGTGGGTTCGTGCAGGAACGTATTGCTCTCGTGCAGCAGAGCGATGATGCCGACGCGTTTCATGTGGGCGGGCCTGGCAGGAGTGGGCAGTCAGAGGCTCTGTATGCTAACCGGACCGTGGGCGCAAGAGAAGAGCCGTCGCGAAACCCGCACTTCGCGACGGCTCAGACCCCGAAACTGCTTAGCTGCAGAGAACACATCTTCAGTCGCTCAGGCCACAACCTTCCTTCGCAGACCGCACCTGCGGAGGCTGGCGGCCTGCAGTTTCCCGCAGGCCGACCTGGCTGCTGCAGATGCTATTCTGCCGCAGTTCCGTTGATAATCTCCTCTTCTTCTTCCTGGATGATGATGCGAGGAGTCACCATCAGCATGATGCTTTCCGTTTCACGTCCCACACCGCTGTTCTTGAAGAGACGGCTGATGTAAGGGATCTTGTTGAGAATCGGAACACCGGCCATGTTGCGGCCTTCACGCAGACGCTTGATACCGCCCAGCAGCACGGTACCTCCGTCCGGAACGCTGACGACAGTGCTGACAGAGATTGTGGAGATCACAGGCAGCTGCAGTGTGCCGGACTGGCCACCACCCTGCTGACCCTGCTGGCCCTGCTGGCCACCGCCACCACCACCACCGAAGCCACCACCGCCACCGCCGCCAAATCCACCACCGATACCGCCGATACCGCCGAAGCCACCACCGGCACCGCCACCACCGCCACCAAATCCACCGCCGCCACCAAAGCCACCACCACCACCGCCGAGGCCACCGGCACCGCCGGCGTTGACATTGGTGAAGGTCTGGACGTCGATGATCTGGCTGAAGAACGGTGACATGGACAGTCGCACGTAGCGACGGTCAGCGGACACGACACCTGACACGGTCAGGCTGATACCGTCCGGGAACGGGGCGACGATCGGCTGGAAGCCGACGGCACCCGGTGCGAGGTTCGGGATCTGCCCAATGACGAGGTAACGCTGTGTCTGGTCTGTGATGGAAGCGAACTGACCGTTGTACATGGTGACCTTCGGAGCAAACAGGATGTTTGAGCGTGAGTCGCCCTGAGCAGCCTGGATGAAGAAGAAGGCTTCGATGTCGCTGAGGATGGCCATACCGACCTGGATACCGGCGTTGGGCTGGAATCCACCGAAGTCAGGCACGCCGATTTCGAAGGAACCCTGACGGAACTGGATGTCGTAGTCCTGAGTGAGCTGGTTAGGACCGCTCATACCGACAACCGTACCGCGGAAGTCATCCCGGGGCGAGTTGACTCGGTTGACAGGGTCAAACAGCTGCTGTCCACCACCCTGGTTCTGCTGTCCCTGCTGACCACCGCCACCCTGGCCCTGCTGGTTACCTCGCAGGTCACCTCCCTGCTGACCACCACCACCGCCACCGCCGTTCTGTCCGGCACCGCCGGGGAACTGCAGCTGGCGTGACCCGAATGCGGGAACTCCCGGAGGATCACCGAGCGTATCATTCAGGTTTATGTCGAAGTCGACACCGATTCGTTCGAAGAAGTTATCGGAGACGCTGATGAACCGAACTTCCACGGTGACCTGCAGGTCCTGCAGTTTGCGGAGCTGTGTGAGCAGATCGGCGATCTGTTCGTGAACAGCTGAGGTCTGGCGGATGACGAGCGACAGAGTGTTTTCTTCCTGACCGATGGTTCCCTGTCCTCCATCGACGTCCCAGGTGCCTGGTTCGACGGTGGTGGTGATCAGGTTGACCAGAGCAGAGAAGTCGGCATTGCTGGTGGATTCGCTGCCGGATCCGATACCGTTGGCGGACGGGCGACCGTTGCCACCGATGGAGACAGCAAGATCGTCATTGACCTGGTAGAAGCCATTCCCGCTGGCACTCTGGGCTCGCTCACTGCCGGGCACTGAGTTGCCATACTGTCCGACGTTTGCCGGATTGCGGATTCCGACGGGGACGACGAGGTCAGCCACGTTGTAGGCGAGGTTGATGTACTTCGTTTCCTGCTCCAGACGATTGGTGATCATCAGAGTTTCGTTTTCGATTGAGTACACCAGTCCACCGGCCTGATCGAGCAGCAGGTTGAGTGCACTGCGGAGGGTGATGCCATCCACGTCGATGCTGACCATCTGTGTGACTGACAGCCCTTCGGACTCGATTTCACGGGTTTTCATGGTGATATTGATGCCGTGATCGAGTGCGATCTGGCGGACGACATCGGTGAGCGGCGTGTCCTTGTAGTGCAGCGACACTTTATCACCGAGGCTTTTTTCGATCTTGAGTTCGCTTTCGGTGCGTTCACGGCTGTCGACTCGGCCGAGTCGTTCGCGGCGCTTCGTCAGTTCACCCCAGCTGCGGGCGTCGGGCATATTGTAATCCCGTCCCGGAGCGATCATGGCTTCTTCAACATCATTCAGGCTCTGCAGGAAGCTGTCGGCCTTGCGTTCCTTCACATCTTCGTTGAAGGCAATCTGCTTCTGCAGTTTGGCCTTTTCAACCATGATGGTCGCCTGTGGCAGATCAGGATTGAGGTCCTTAGCCTTGCGAGCGAGGAGTTCAGCTTCGGCGTAGCGACGTTCCTTCATCTTCAGATTGAACTCTTCCACAAGATCCGCGAACTCCTGTTCGATGCGGATCTTTGCTTCCGTTTCAAGTCGGATGGCTTCCATGACGTTGCGATTTTTGTCTTCGCGAGCGATATTCGGAGCCTGCTGATCACGCCATGCGCTGATGGAGGCGTGGCTGCGTCGAACGTAGCCAGCCAGGGTTTCCAGCGATTCTTTGCTGAGCGGTGTCGCTTCGATGGTGGCCAGCGTGTTATCCAGAATCTGCAGAGCTTCATCCGGATTTGTGGTCTTCATCTTTTCAGCGCGGAACACGCTGTTCATGACTTCCGTCCGCAGGCGGTCATACTGAACGTCTGACTTGTCGGAGGCTGCAGCGAGGGCATCCGGGGGACCGGGTGAACCGGCGGCCGGTTCGTCCGGAAACAGCGGTGTTACCTCGCCGTCGGCCGGAACATCAGTGCCTTCAGCGGGTTCCTGGCTGGAGGCCAGTCGCACGGCTTTGGGAGCTGCCAGATCCTGGAGGAATTCCTGCAACTGCCGGCGTTCAGTGGAGCTCAGCTCGCCGGCATTCTTCCAGGCAGCCTGGAACGCAGTGCGAGCGCCTTCACGATCGCCGCTGCGGAGCATGGCGATTCCCTGACGGTAGGCCTGTCCTGCGGATCGGCCATCCGGAGAGATTGTGCTGATGTCGGTTTCATCAAACCCGGCGTTATTGACCTGCGATGTCCGGGATTTTGTGCTGCTGGCAGCAACACGACTGCTGCTGTCGGAACGAGCAGCAACAAGTTCTGCTTCCTCGGCTGCCAGTTCCGGACGGTCATCAGTCAGGTTCCAGGCGACATCCATTTCCGCGGCTTCTGCGGCTTTGGCTTTGGCACTGGCGGCGTCACCGCGAGCAGCAGCCGTCCGCGATTCGCGAAGCAGGTGACGGGCCCGGTCAGCTTCCGACTTTGCAGCGGTTGTGTCCGCTGCGAAAGTTTCCTCGGCCGACTTTCCGGCGGCTTTAAGACGCTGGATATCGCGACGAATGAGTGCCGGGCTGTCTTCGAAGGCAGCAAAGGCCACCTTCAGGGATTCCGCTTCCGCAGCGAGTGCTTCAGCTTCTTCAAGTTCGCCGGCATCCATGGCCCGGCGAGCACTCTGCAGCATGGATTCGGCACGAGTGGCAGCGGCATCGGCCTTCTTACTGACCGCCTGCTGAGCCTTCCGGCCGGCATCCGCCACGAATGTGGACGTTTTCATCTGGGCATCGATATCAGCCAGCACATGCTCAGGTCGGTCATCCCACAGAGCATAGGAAGCCCTGAGCTGTCGAGCCTGCATGGCTCGTGAGCGAGCCAGTGCCATATCGCCCTGCTTCATGGCGACTCGTGCTTCACGCACCAGCCGCTGAGCTTCGCGACGCTTACGCATGTCGGCACTGGAGACGGCTTCTTCGGCCGATTCTTCAGCCATCGGCTCTGCAGCCGATTCGCTGTCGGAGTCAGCCGGTGCTTCCGACTCGGACCAGTCGTCTTCGAGTGACGACTGAGCCGGTTTCGGGGCAGCCTTACCGTCGAGGGCTGCGAGGAACTGGTCGGGTGTTTCTTCCACACCACTCCAGTCGGACGAGAGAGACTTTGCGGTCTCAGCCCGTCGACGGGCTTCCGTGACGTTGCCCTTTTCTGCCTCTGCTCGGGCTTCCTGAAGGAAACGTCTTGCCACTGTGCTCTGACGACCGCTGCCCTTTGCGGGTTCGGTCTGAGCCGACAACGTTCGCGATGGATCGCCGCCGCTGAATAAGTACAGCGACGCGGCCATCACCGAAGCGCATGTGATGAGTCCGATGGCCTTGTGCAAGTTAAGATCCTCCTTCAGGAATTCCGGCGAGACTTCTCCACTCTCGCCTGCGATCATCCATGATCTCCGAACCGTTTCCGTGGTCCGGATCCATGACACCAGTTATCTGCATTGAGTTTCTGCTGTGAAATCCGCTTTCACAGCATGTTTGCTGACTCAACCCTCATACACCTGCCCGTCCTTCGCACAGAATTCCTGCGCGACGACGGGACGATTGGGGGTGGTTGATACCGGGGGCAATTCGGAACCGTCAATACGACGGAAGCGAAGGCAGGCTGAATATTTTTGCTGAATCCGTCAGGTCGTCAGGGCTTCGGCACTCGCTGCCGATACCGCAAAGAGCACTGCACCAACAGCCGAAATCAGACTTTGCGTCAGGCAGAAAACGCATGTTTTCGGTGGGGTGCGGCAGCAGTCACAGTGCAGTGCGGCGGGTCCGACGAGCCGTGAGATGGCGTTTTGGGGGTGTTGCGGAGTGCCTGCAGCGTGGAGGTCTGAAAATTTTTGGAAAATGATCTTGCAGTGGCTGTGGGGGTGGAGCTGCTGTCATCGGGGTGGAGGTGTTGTGAGCGCATAAAAACACCCGTGACCTGATGCAGGTCACGGGTGCTGCGAATCGATTCTGTGCCACAGGCCCCAAGGGCGACCTGCAGAAGTTGATGTACAGCCCGCTTTCAGCGAGGCTGTCTGTCTGAATTGCAGGTGTATGCCGCGAACTATTCGAGTTCGATAAAGGGGCTCATACGACGAGCCTTAGCCAGCAATTGTGCCTTTTCGCCTTCATTTTTGGAGGCAGCAAAACGCTGGCGAACCTTTGCCAGACCAGTCTTGCGTTTGCGGCGGCGAGCGATCTCTCTTTGTCGTTCAGTGCGTCCCATGGAAAACCAAAACCTCTGAAAATCTGCGGAATTCACACCCGGAGAATCCCGTAGCATACCGTCGGAGTTTCTGAAGTCAATCCGAGACTCGGCTCGGTTTGCTGAACAGTGTCAGACTGCTGGCGCAGGTCTGGCTGAGAACGGCCGGAGTAGCACGAAAAAACAGGATTTTCGGGGCATTCTGCGAAGTTCCTGCGGATTTTCTCGCAGGCGGGGCTGTTTGGGAAATGCTGCCAGATTTTGCGGGAGCTCAGGACTTTGCAACCGTGCCCTGTCGTCGCAGGGCCGCCAGATTCTGAGTCATGCTGGCGGCAACGGCAGCGGAGTCGGAGCCCAGTGCGATGAAGCGAAATCCCAGTGTTTTGTGCTGTTCGACAAGTTCGGGGCGGCTGAGAATTCCGGCGGTTTTTCCATGTTTTTCGCAGGCGTGGACAACGGCTTCGAGGCGTTGAATGAACTCAGGCTGCGAAAAGTCTCCCGGGTGTCCCATGTTGACGGACAGGTCCATGGGGCCGACAAACAGCACGTCGACTCCGGGAACGGCCGCGATGGCGTCCGCCTGTGCGGCGGCCTGCGGAGTTTCGATCTGCACGATGACGAGGGTTTTTTCGTTGGCTTGTTCAAGGTAGGTCTGCCAGTTGCGCCCGTAATCCGTGGCTCGAATCACCTGAGCGACGCCACGGACACCCTGTGGCGGATACTTCATCAGGCTGACAGCCTTTGCAGCTTCGATGGCATCGGCGACGTAGGGAAACATAATGCCGGCGGCACCGCTGTCGAGTACGAATTTGACGTCATCTGCGTTCAGCGAGCGGACTCGGACGATCGGAGCAGCGGCGGTACCGCGAGTGGCCAGCAGCTGTGCGCGGAGATCACCCCACGATCCCGAGCCATGTTCGCAGTCCAGCAGGACCCAGTCGAAACCGGTTCCGGCGGCGATTTCGACGGCGGCCGAGGATCCGAGGTTGAGGAAGGTTCCGGCGAGCACCTGTGAGGCCATGCGGCTGCGGTCGATCCACTGCATTGCAAAAACTCCGATCCGGCGAACCGGTTTGACTGAAAAACGCGCGTCGGCAATAGTGTGGCGTATATCAAATGCCGGCATGCTGTTCTATCATTTCCGCAGGTTCCTGAACTTTGTGGCGACAGTTTGCCAGTGTCCTGTGCGGTCTCTGTCGGTGAAGGGCGTGTGTGCCATGTCTGCAAGTGTGTCGCGTCGATCGGTCCTGACATCAGCGTCCGTCATGGCAGCGGCGGCGTCTTCCGGCGCGGGCTCGGCTGCCCTGATGCCTCGTGGCCGAGCGACTTCGTGCATCTTCATCTGGCTGGGTGGCGGTGCCGCGCAGATTGACACGTGGGATCCGAAGGCTGTGGGTGATCCGGCGCAGGGGTCGCGCAAGCCAGGTTCGGCCTACACGTCCATTCCGACAGCGATTCCCGATGTGCAGGTGTGCTGTCATCTGCCGGCGATGGCGGCGCGGCTGGATCGTGGCTGCATCATCCGATCGGTCAGTCACGATGTGATTGACGAGCATGCGGCGGCAGTGAATCGCATGCACATCGGTCGACCGCCGACGGGGACCACGATTTATCCATCGATCGGTTCAATCGTCTCGCACGAACTCGGTGATGCTCAGAGCAAAGTCCCGTCGTATGTTGTGATGGGGTATCCGAGTGCCACGAGGGGGTCGGGGTTTCTGGGAGCGAAGCACAACTACATTTATCTGATTGACACGGCCAGTGGTCCGGCGGGGCTGCGTCGTCCGGCGGATGTGACGGCAGTGCGACTGAACCGGCGGCAGCGTCTGCTGCAGGGAATGCGTGACAGCTTTCGTGCTCGTTACAGCGGTTTTCGTGACGTGGAAGACTACGTGGATGCTGGCATTCAGGGAGAGGTGCTGGCTGGTCCGCAGTTTGCGTCAGTCTTTGATCTGCAGCAGGAATCCGCGGAACTGAGAGCTGCGTATGGCAGTGAATTCGGGCAGCGCTGCCTGCTGGCTCGGCGGCTGGTGCAGAGCGGTGTGAAATTTGTGGAAGTGGCCTTCAATCTGAATTTCATCAATGGTACCGGCTGGGATACTCATAACGACGGCCAGTTGAACCAGCATGTGCTGATTCAGGAACTTGACAGAGCGCTGGCGGCCCTGATTGATGATCTGGAATCCCGGCGGCTGCTGGATACGACGCTGGTTGTGGTGGCCACGGAATTCGGTCGTCCTCCGGAGTTTGACGGTGGTGGTGGACGCGGTCATCAGGGTGCTGCGTTCAGTGTGCCGATGTTTGGTGGTGGCTTGAAGACCGGGCAGGTGATTGGTGTGACGGACGAATTCAGTCGCAGGGTGGTTGAGCAGCCGGTGAGTGTTCCGGACCTGCATGCGACGATCTTTGCGGCACTGGGGATTGACCCGGCGAAAGAGTTATACGACGGTGATCGACCGGTTCCGATCACGGATCACGGGACTCCGATTTCGCAGTTGTTTGCGTGAGTGGTCAGTTGTCAGTTGTCAGTTGTCAGTTGTCAGTTGTCAGTGGTCAGTGGTCAGTGGTCAGTTGTCAGTGGTCGGTGGTCGGTGGTCGGTGGTCAGTTGTCAGTTGTCAGTGATCAGTGATCACGGACGGGGAGCCGTTTTCTGTGAGCGTGAAGTGGAACCGA
>CAITYU010000497.1 GCA_903896675.1 uncultured Planctomycetaceae bacterium | reverse complement strand
GTCTCGGCGGCCTGGCGCAGGTTTCGGAGCGTGGTGTGCGCCTCCGGGCACTGCATCTGTTGGTTCGGCTTGCCCGCGGCTGCGATTCAGGCCTGACGGGCCGGTTTCCGAAAGCCGAGGGGGCAAACAGCTGAATTTGTGCGTAATGACAAGGCATGAAGCCGAGGCTACGGTTTTTGTTCTGAGCGTCAGCGACCGCGTCGTGTTTTGCGGCGGCGGCCGTTGTATTCCAGTCCGCAGGCGATCAGCGTCATGGGCAGGTAGCAGAGGGTCAGATCGGTGATGCGATACCACGTCGGTCCTTTGACGAGGTAGTCCATGGCGATTCCTCCGGCAAGAAACAGGACTCCGACGATGACAGCCGCGGTGAGCAGGCCTGGACCGGCAAATCGTGCGGCGACCGCGGAGCCGGCCAGAGTGCCGAGTGCGTGCGCAAGCAGTGGAAAAATGAAGTGCCGCGCCTGATAGTTGCCGATTGATTCGCGAAGGTTTTCAAGGTTGGTCGTGTCTGAGCCGGGTGGCAGCGGAATGATGCTGGGGCCGGCACCGGCAATCAGCAGATTCACGAGGCTGCCGAGGAAGAAGCCAACAATCACGGACAGGGTAATGCGGATGGGCAGCAGCATAGTTGGGGGCTCGCGGCAGGAACGAGATGGCCAGCAGGAATGTGCTCTGCGCGTTAGCGCCGGTGTTTACCAGAATACGGTCTGTTGCCGCGTTTGTCTGAAAATGTGCTGCTGCTGTACAGTCAAACGTGAGCAGTTCGTCCGTTGGCATGATTTATGCCGACTTTAGCGTCAGCACAGTATCTCGTGAGCAACTGTTCCATAGACGTCGGTCAGTCGGTAGTCGCGACCGATGTGGTTCCAGGTCAGTCGAGTGTGGTCCAGTCCCAACTGGTGGAGTATTGTGGCGTGCAGGTCATGGATGTGAATCCGACCGTTGATGACCCGGTATCCCAGATCGTCCGTTTCACCCCAGACAAATCCGGGACGGATTCCAGCTCCGGCCATCCATGCGCAGAAGCTTTCGGGTTGATGTTCGCGTCCGTGTGTTTCGATGGGGGCTGTACCGCTGAGATCCTGGCTCCATGGTGTGCGTCCGAATTCGCCGCACCAGACAACCAGGGTTTCTTCAAGCAATCCGCGTCGTTTCAGGTCGCGGATGAGTGCAGCGACGGGCTGATCTGTCTGGGCACACAGGCGAGGCAGATTGCCACGGATATCGCCGTGATGGTCCCAACCGCCGAGGGTGACCTGTACGAAGCGGACTCCGGCTTCACTGAGTCTGCGGGCCAGCAGGCACGCGCGGGCATTGCGGTCGGTCTCCTTTCCACCGATGCCGTAGTCTGACTGTGTGGACTGCGTTTCAGCCGACAGATCGACCAGTTCCGGGGTGGTGGACTGCATGCGGAAGGCCAGTTCCATGGCATCGATCATTCCTCGCATGCTGTCATCCGGGATGGCCTGCTGCAGTCTGTGATTCTGTCGCTGCAGGAAGTCAAGTCGTTTGCGCTGGACCTGTTGATCGGCGGACAGGTTGCGGAGATTGTCGATGGGCGGAGCCTCCGGGCCACCGTTGGCGTTGAGTCGGGTTCCCTGATGTTCTGCCGGCAGCCACGAGGCGCCGTGATAACGAACATCCGCGTGGGGATTGATGGTGATGAAGGAGGGCAGGTTCCGATTTTCAGCGCCCAGTCCATAGCTGATCCATGCGCCCATCGATGGCCGAACGTCATTGAGTGCCCCCGTGTGGAGCTGCAGCTCGGCCGGCATGTGCTGCGGATTGTCAGCGCTCATGCCGCGCAGCAGGCAGATGTCGTCGGCAACAGTCGCAAGATGAGGCAGCAGGTCCGACATGGGCATCCCGCACTGGCCTCGTGGTTTCACCGGGACAGGGGTTCCGAGTGCAAGGAAGCGTTCCGTGCCGACCTGCAGAATGGTTTTGCTGAGCGGCGAATCCAGTGGTTGCCCGTGTCTCTGCTGGATGAATGGCTTCGGGTCGAACAGATCCATCTGTGAAGGACCGCCCTGCATAAACAGGAAGATCACGCGCTTGGCGCGAGGGGCGAAGTGGGGCGTGGGGGCCGAGACATTGCCTGTGTGTGCCTGCAGCAGATCGGTCAGTGCCAGTGATCCGAAGCCGCAGGCCGTGTGCAGCAGGCAGTGTCGGCGAGTGAGGTTGAAGGTCATGGGGTGTATTCCTGCAGGTTCGACTGGGGCAGCAGAATTCCGTGGTGGACATCAGAGGCGGTACAGAAACTCGTTGGACGCCAGCAGCGAATGACAAAGCTCGGTCCACGCGTCATGGTTGTTCGTAAGCCCATCCAGAAATTGCCGGGCATCTTCAATTTCGGCGTCTGTGACCGGACGATTGAGTGCCATCAGCCAGAGCTGCTGCAATCGCAGTTGACGATCATCCGGCATCTGCAGCAGCGTGGTTGCCAGCGCATGGGCTCGTTTTCGAGGCAGTTCGTTGTTCAGCAGATACAGCGCCTGAGTGGCGACAACGGTTTGAGCACGTTGTCCGGAGATTCCGGCCGGCTGCACGAAATCAAACAGGTCTCGAAGTGCAGCGGGGCCCTTCTGCGTACTGCGCACCACAGGCAGATAGATGGTGCGCTGAAATTCCTGCTCCGGTCGCCAGCGTCGCAGGGCAAAACTGGGTGGATTGACGGACTTTGGTTCGAGGTTGCCGGTATTTTCCCGGAATTCCAGCGGCAGTGCCGGCCCGCCGCTGCAGGACTGAAGCTGGCCACTGACGGCCAGCAGGCTGTCCCGAATAGCCTCAGCATCAAGTCGCTGCGGCGTCATACGCCAGAGCAGCCGATTGTCGGGGTCGACCGCCTGCGCGGTTGCGGATGGGGCACTGCTGAGGCGATAGGATCGACTGAGCACGATGGAACGAATGAGCGACTTCTGAGACCAGTGATTCCGGATGAAGTGACTGGCGAGATGATCGAGCAGTTCGGGGTGGCTGGGAGTTTCGCCGCGGGTGCCGAAGTAATCGACAGTGCGGACAATGCCGGCTCCAAACAGTCGAGCCCAGATGCGGTTCACGGTCACTCGAGCCAGCAGCGGATTGCGTTTGTCGGCAATCCAGTGGGCAAGCTGCAATCGACCGCTCTGATCGGCCGGCATGGATGGTCCGCCATCCCACGCAGCGACTCGCAGAATTCCACGCGGCACTGTGCGTCCGACAGCATACGGATTACCGCGGATGGCGATGGACATCTCGGCAGGACTGGCTGCATCCTGCAGCGCGAATGCCCGAGGAGTGGCGGGCTGAAAGAATTCGGCGTGTCGAATTTCGCCGGGCAATTGTCCCTGCCGCCTGCGAATCTCATCCTGCCGTGCTTCAATGGACTTTTTGTCGGCGTCCGGCTGCTGCAGCTGCTGCTTGAGCTGTTGCTGTTCCTGGGACAATTGCTGCTGTTCAGTTCTGAGTGCTGCGATGCGAGCCTGGTGTGCTTCGGTCTGCTGCTGACGCAGGGCTACCTGTTCTGGTGTTTCGGGAAGTTCACGAACATTCAGTCCGCTCCAGATACCGTGGTCGATCCTGCGTGTGGAAATGGTATTCCGCAGTGTGCCGGCCATGCCGTAATAGTCGTCGAGGGCAATCGGGTCGAACTTGTGATCATGGCAGCGGGCACAGCCCAGTGTCATCCCCAGAAATGCCGTGCCGATGCGCGACAACTGGAAATCGATATGGTCGGTTTCAAGTTTCAGTTTGTCGGGGTTGACGATTTCGACATCGCCGACCAGCAGGAATCCGGTGGCTGTCAGGTTGTCGGCGCGCTGTTGCGGAGCATCCGCTGGCAGCAGGTCACCGGCAATCTGCTGGACTACAAACTGATCCCACGGCAGGTCCCGGTGGAAGGTGCTGATGACGTAGTCGCGATAGCGCCAGGCATGTTCTGCAAAGACTTCATTGGAGGTTCCGACCTGATCGGCATAGCCGGTCAGGTCGAGCCAGTGTCGAGCCCAGCGTTCGGCGAATTCGCGAGACTGCAGGAGTCGATCGACGACGGTTTCGAAGGCCGTGGCGGAGTGGTCGCCAAGGAAGTCGGTAATGTGTGCGGGACCGGGTGGAAGACCGGTCAGGTCGAGGCTGACTCGCCGCAGCCACGTGAACCGATCTGCATCCGGTTGTGGTGCAAGACTCTGCTGCTGCAGGCGGGCGAGCACGAAATGGTCGATGGTGTTCAGTGGCCACGCGACGTCGCTGACAGCGGGAACGGGCGGGTCTGCAATTGGCTGGAAAGCCCAGTGCTGTCGGCCGGCTTCGATATCGATCTGTCGAGTGGACGGTGGCTGCTGGGAGATCCGCGGGTCCGGCAATCCCAGCATGATCCAGGCTGTGAAGTCGGCGATGACTGTGTCGGGCAGGCGACCTTTGGGTGGCATTTGCAGGCCGTCGTGTCGCAGGGCTTTCAACAGCAGGCTGTCGGAGGGCTGGGCCAGTGAGACGGCCGGACCGGAGTCACCCCCGTTCAGCAATCCATCGCGGTAATCCAGTCTGAGTCCCCCCTGCTGCGGGCTTGAGCGGGCTGAGTGACATTCGTAGCATGATTCGACGAGGACCGGACGGATACGCGATTCAAAGAAATTCAGGTCCTGTGCCGAGAATTCGTTGGGGTTTTGAGCGTGGCATGCAGCCACGGGGAGTGCGAGGAGCAGTGCGAAGACGAAATGGCGGAAGCCTGCCACG
>CAITYU010000496.1 GCA_903896675.1 uncultured Planctomycetaceae bacterium | reverse complement strand
GGCGTGAGGTGGTGGTGGCCATCACAGCGGGTCGGCTGGATTTTGGTCCGTGGGAGCAGATTTTTTACGGCGAGTTTGATGGTCGGCGTCCGAAGAAGGTTCTGGTCAAGGTGATTGGCGAGTAGTGTTGTGATCGGAATCCGTGTTTTTTGTTGTGGTGGAGTGTTCCGGGACGGACTCCAGCCGAATCACGGCTCGATACAGTGAGACGGCCAGCAGAGCTGCCGAGACGGTGACCATCGTACCCAGCACCCATGGTGAGGCGAGCAGATGCGGGCCGCGTTTGGGTTGCGGTATCCGCTGCAGTTTTCGTTCTGTGACGGGCTGCAGAGAGGCGACGGCCGCGGCGGTATCCAGTTGCAGGGCTCGATTCAGGGCTGCGAGGTCGTGCTGAGGTCGTTCGGCCAGTTCGTCGTCATACAGCAGTCTGTAGCGGTGTCCGGGTTCAGCCAGCAGCACAACTTCGTATTGTGGTCCGGTGGCCGTAAGCCCGGTGATCTGCAGGGGCGGACTGTCAAGATTCCGGATCAGCAGTCGCAGCCGTGTCGTGTTCAGCTCGGGAGTGGGCAGATCCAGTCTTCTGTCAGACAGTGTGTCGGTTGACAAGTCTGCCAGAGTGCCGGTGGCAACGTCGATCCAGCCTGCTTTCGGATCGTCGGCAGGGACCTGTACAGAGACAGTGCGGCTGAAGTTTCGACTGGGGGTCTGCAGGTTGAGGCTGGTGATGGGTCGCAGGTCGCTGGTGAATTCGACGATGGTACTGCGGAGTTTTGCGTCTTCCTCGATGCTGACGAAATTCAGAGTTCGGGATTCGGGAAGAGTGGAGTTTGTGGTGATTCTGGAGCTGCGGAAGGAAATACGGTCGATTCGGAAGGCTCGTCGAATCCGCAGTGACGTTTCCGACTGCTCGGTCACTCCACTGCCGCTCTGTGTTCTGGTCAGTTCGCGAAATGGTGATTCGAGATCATCTGTGGCAGTGGCGATGCGGATTTTGAGGCTGCGGGAGCTGGATTTCCTGAGGGCGATTTCAGTTCTTCGAACGTCCATGAAGCGTGAGTAGTCAAAGAGCAGTGCGGGGTCGCAGAGCGGAGTGGGTGGTATTGTGGATTCGTCGGTGACTTCGATGCGCTGTTCAAAATCCTGCAGAGGGGTCTGAATCTGCAGGTATTCCGGCGTGGGATCCTGCTTCTCCAGTTTCACGAGAATGCTGAGTGAATCATCGGGTTCCGGGCGCAATTCAACTGTTGATGGATTCCACACGAACGTGGTGGAGCCGGCTGCCGAACCGGGGCTGTGGCGAATGAGGAACGGAATCAGTTGTTCGCGGTCATCCATGACTGCAGCATCGGGATAGCCTCGGCGCGTGTGGGTCCAGAAGTCGGTGTCGAGGGGAATCCGCAGCAGTCTGGGACTGTCTTCGGCAGAGAAGTCGATCTGCCGCGACCGGCGCCAGTTTTGCGGTTGTGGAGATTTGAGCTGTGGTGGCTCATCGGCCATCAGCGTGAGTGGCAGGCAGCAGACGAGGCTCAGCAGGAACCGCTGTCCGGTGGCGCGATGGACTGTCATTTGTGGGTGAATCCTTCGAGAGTGTGTGCCGCCGGGGCAGACGCTGGCTGCTGCCCTGCGGGCAACAGCGTTGCTGGTGCAGAGTCCCGGTCAATTGATGGGCGTTTTGCCGTTGGTGTCGGTGACAAAGCTCTGGCGTGATCGCAGGTACAGGAAGGAACCTCCGGTGACCAGCAGTCCGAGGATGATGAATGCGATGATCCGGTAGAACTGGTCGAGGCTGGCGAGGTCAGAGAAGAAGACTTTGCAGGCGACGGTTGTGAACAGTGTCAGTCCCGTGTAGCGCTGATGTCTGTGATTGCCGCGAATTCCGGACAGCAGCATGCCGAGGGCGAACAGAGACCAGAGAATGCTGACTCCCCCGGCCCGCAGTCCCGGCAGGTGCAGACCCAGAAAAGTGTTGACTTCCAGCGTCAGCCAGACAAACAGGGCGGCCACTGATGCGAGTCCGAGGGCAGCGCCTGAGGACTGAGATCCAGGGAGACGGAATTCCGGTTCAGCGGAGAATCGCCGGGAGGCCCAGGCGAGGAAAATGGCGAGCAAACCGAAGTCCAGCATCCGGAACATCGCGTGAACCGGGTTCCAGACCCCTGACCATGTCAGCCCGGTCAGGCTCCATTCCCGCATGTCGAAGGCCAAAAATTTCAGCAGCAGGGCTCCACCCAGCAGGGCCAGCAGTGCCTGACTGATCGCGGAGCGGGTCCTTGTGATTTTCTGCACCAGCCAGACGGCAAAGCCCAGCCAGAGCATGGTGATCATGGTCATGCGAGCCACGGGCAGGAGGATTCCCAGCGTGCGATTGAATTCCAGAGTCAGCCAGACAATGGCTCCGAAGAACACTGTGAACTGGAGCAGTCGGGCGGCGCTGGATTCATCGAATGCGGATGGAATATCGTTGCGGCGTTCGAGAGTGTCTTCCGGGGATGCCCCCACCGCGCGGCGATTGAGCAGTTGGCTGCCAAGAAACAGAGAGCCGATGGGAATTCCGAATGACAGGACTCGCTGCAGCATCTGCAGCAGGCTGTCGGTGACCGAGATTCCGGCCACGCCGGATCCGAATTCGACTGGCAGGTCGAAGACAGTCATGCGGAACATGGCGATACAGTAGAGCACAAGGCTGATGGTTTGCAGGAAATGACTGCGAATTCGCGAGGCCAGCCAGAGCATGGCAACGGCCTGCAGTGACCAGCTGGCGGCGATCCACTGTCCGGAAAGCAGCAGTGGCAGCGAGACCGAAAGAAAGACGGACGACAGTCCGATGAACGTCAGCATCAGTTCGCGATCGAGGACGCGACGAATGAGGCAGTAGTGCACATGCAGCGCGTAGAAGGCGCTCAGTCCCAGGGCCACGGCAGCAGACCAGCGATAGCCAAAGGTGCGTTCGATCAGTCCGTAACTGATTCCGAAGAACGTGGCGGCGTTCAGAAACAGCACGATCACGTCCAGCAGGTTTGACGACACGCGGACTCGCAGGTTGTAGATGAAAACCATCGTGGAGAACATTCCGAAGAATGCGATCAGGAAAGGCATCACCTGCCAGAAGTGAACAGCCGGTTCGAAGCGACCGAGGGAGGCGAGGACCAGCATGTGGTGGCAGACAAATCCAAGGTAGCTCAGCAGCGGCCAGCGGCGAAATGCAGAGACTCCAAGGATGCCGCAGCCGAGGACCAGCAGGTAACCGTACAGACCGGGATAATTGACAGTATTGGTGGACAGCATGATGGGGGTGAGGTAGCCACCGAAGACTCCGAAGACCGCCGTCAGTCGGGAGTCGAAGCGGACGGAGATGAAGCCGGCGAGAATGGTGACTATGGTCATCAGAGCGAAGCCGGCTTCGATGGACATCAACTGGTACATGCTGCTGGCGGCGAAGACGCTGAAGTAGAGTGTGGCTGTGCCTGTCCCCAGCAGTCCCTGGCCAATGAGTTTGTAGTTGCCACTGAGCAGGCGAGTGCCGGCTGTGAGCATGCTGAGCCCGGCGCAGGCAGCCAGCACTGAACGAGCCGCCGGAGGCAGCATGCCATTGTCGATGGAATACTTCAGGAAGAAGCCGACACCAACCAGGACCAGCAGCAGTCCGATTCGCAGCAGCCACTGGCTGGCGACAGCAAACTCCCACGAGACTCCCTGAGGGATGTGTTCTTCACCGACAACGAACCAGTTCCAGATGCGATTCACGACATCCTGCGCAGCTGCTTCAAAGTGGTTGCGGGTGGGCGGAGAAGTCATGATGACTTCAGAGGATTCATCAGTGTCAGCCTCGGTTGCAGTGATGACCGGCAAGGCGACCGGAGGGCGTCTGGACCGGCCGTTTTCGGCGTGTTGATGCAGGGAGCTTTCGTGGTGAATTGCGGGTGCCGTCTTTGGGATTGAGGGAGCCGGTCGCGGGGGCTCAGACGACAGTTGCGAGGGCTTGGAGGCTGGTTCCGGATGCGGCGCTGACTGTGCAGAAGCAGCAGGTTTGGGATGGGCCGGGGGCTGTTCGGCGTGGCGAACGATCCCGCTGTTCTGGATCGCGTCGTAGATGGTTTTCATCTGCAGTGTGGTTCTGTGCTGACTTTCTTTGATTTCGCTGCGCAGAGCCAGCATGTGTGTACGGAGATTCAGCCATCCAATGAGGATCAGTATCACTGCGGAGGTTGTGAAGAAGTCGAGCAGATCCAGCATGGCACACCTCAGCAGTGAACGGAGTGAATTAGATCAGGCGCATCGCGAGCGGATACGCACACCTGAGTACCAACTGCTGAGTGGTGCACTTCTTGTGCCAGATCTCGGACCTGGGCGTTTGTGTCCGATTTTGGTGGGTTTACCGGGATTTTCCGGCGGGTGATCCGCAATCACGGGTCGGTTGGGCGGGCTTTTTTTGCATGGGGTATGTGGAGATTATGTCAGCGGGATGTTTGCCAGTGTGCCAGTTGTTCAGCGTGCTGTTCTGCGGGCCAGTTTGAGCAGGCCGGTCAGGGTTTCTTCCTGTTCAGCAATCTCCCGCATGGGCCATGCAAATCGCTGGGCGAGGCGATGTCTGAGGGCCGGAAAGGCCTGCACGAGTCCTCCGGAGACCGCCAGTTGATTCCAGGACGGGGTGTCGGCAAGCCGTCGCGAGCATTCGAGGTAGCTGTCAGCCATGAAGTCGAATGCGGCGCAGAACAGGCCTCCGACAGTCAGGTTTTCCGTAGTGATATTTTCGATGCGGCCCCGGTCACCCATGGCGCTGGAGAAGAAGCTGAGGTCGCAGGAGAGGCCGTTGCTGGTGGCGTGTTCCGTGGCCTCGGCGATCAGTTGCCACGAATTGGGGAGACTGATTCCGGCTGCTCGGGGCAGCTCGGTGAGCAGAGCTTCGAGCACGGTCAGTGAGCGACCGGCCGGGATGTGGGTGACAGTATTCAGGAACTGGCCGTCGAACCAGCAGCGAGTCTGGCAGTTGCCAGGCTGAAACCGGGTCGTGATCTGACTGACCTGTGAGCCTGTTGAGCAGTTGATGGACAGTTCGGAGCTGCTGAGGTCGATACCAAAGAGGGCAGCCTGTTGATCTCCGATGGCCGCGAAGCACTCCAGTTGCTGACCATTGTTTGTCAGGTGTCCGATGATTTCGGATTCGGAGGCGAGTGTTGGCCAGTGGAGTCCGTCGATTCCGGCTGCTGCGAAGGCGTCATGGTGCCAGTCACCGGTTTGCAGATTGATCATACCGATACCGTGGGATCGGTGCATACGGGGTGGAGCGTTACAGATTTGGGAGACGACGTAGTCACCGATGGTCACGGGCATGGTCTGCCGGGGCAGTTGCCGATGCTGTGCGAGCCAGTGGAGCAGAGCGGTGGCTGATCCGGGTTTCAGCTCCTTCCCCAGTTCTTCGAACTGCAGCTCGGTCCATGTCTGACGGAGCTGATCGAGCAGTGGTATGGCACGACCGGGTGCGGGCAGCAGAGATCTCTGATCGCGCCATGACAGGTAATTGGAAACCGGTTTGTGTTGTGCATCCAGCAGCAGGATTCCACCCATCTGGCTGGTGAATCTGATCTGTGTGGCTGCCGGTGCAGCCTGCAGCAGTCGGTTGAGGACTTCGCGGGTGCACTGCACGACGGCCTGC
Organism: uncultured Planctomycetaceae bacterium; assembly: GCA_903896675.1. Classification (GTDB taxonomy): domain Bacteria; phylum Planctomycetota; class Planctomycetia; order Planctomycetales; family Planctomycetaceae; genus SXXK01. The sequence continues at coordinate 36,764 of CAITYU010000496.1, read as the reverse complement.
GGATCGACCTCGTGGAAGCCTGCGGGCAGAGCCGGGAGATGTCCGGGAAAGGCGGTTTTTTCGGTGTGTTCGACGAGCCCTGATTCCAGGTTGAGGATGCCGCCCTTGATGGATGAGGAGCCGATGTCGATTCCGATGCAGCGCATAACAGAGAACCCTTCGTCAGTCAGTGAATAGAGGTTCAGACCGCTTCCGGAAGTGGAACTTCGGCCAGTGCGGCGGCTTCCCGCAGTTTGGCTCGCACATCTGCGGGAAGGGCGATGCCGTGCTCATCTGCATTGCGTGCCGTGCGGAATTCCAGTTCACCGGGGAGCAGGACACCGTCTGATCCTGCGGCTGGTGGGGCATTGTGGATTTCGTCGATCAGAGACTGCATGCGGGAATTGAACTGCTGTCGATCGGTCAGGCCATCGATGTGAATGACTGTGAAGGAGGCGTTGTGCCAGGACGGGCGATCGACGGGATCGAACATCCAGCTGCCGACCTGCCATGTCATGTGGCCTCCGGGAATCAGCGCGGACAGGACTTCGCACCACAGTCCGAGTCCATAGCCCTTGTGGCCGGCCATGGGTGCCAGAGCGGCGGAGTGGGGGTAGAGTGAACCATCGCTTGTGGGCAGGCCATCCGGGCCGATGAGCCATGTGGAGGGGATGGATTCACCGCGTTGCCATGCGGCGTAAACTTTGCCGCCGGCCACGGCGGCTGTGGCGATATCGAGGAGGATGGGGTCTGTGGCGGTGGGGATGGCGAAGGCCAGTGGGTTGCTGCCCAGTACGGCTTTGCGTGAACCGGGGGCGGCCACACTGGGTATATCGTTGCCGGTGATCATCGCTGCGCAGCCGTGACGGGCTGCCTGCAGTGCATACTGCCCGGCGGCTCCGATATGTCCGGTATTGCGGATGGAGACAAACGCCACACCGCAGGCCTGGGCCTTGCTGATTGCGGTCTGCATGGCGGCCGAACAGCCCGTCTGGCCCAGTCCCGCATCGCCGTCGTACACGGCCCATGCAGCGCCTTCGCGTTCGATCCGAGGGATCGCGCTGCTGCGATAGCCGCCACCCTGAAGTTTGCGGAGGTATCCGGCCAGCAGTTTTGTACCGTGCGTGAAGACTCCGAGGCGGTCAGTACCGACGAGGCATGCGGCTGCTGTGTGTGCGTCGTGCTCCCCGAGACCGACAGACCGAAAACAGTGATTGGTGAAATCCATCAGAACATTGACGGGAATTCCTGCAGACACGTGACTGCCCCTGCGCGATGCTGGAAACTGACTTTGCGGCTGCCTCTGACGAAACAAAAAACCGCGGTGGAGTGAACCACCGCGGAAGATGATGAATTCCGGTTGCTGTGACCAGTGAGCCCGGGAAAATAGTTTCAGTTCAGATCCAGCTTCAGGTCGGAGCTGCCCGATTCGGGAATTTCCAGGGTGATCTCGGAAGTCTCCGGGCTGGCGTATTTGGCGGGGATATCCAGTGGCGGCTTCGGCATCTTTTTGGGATCTTCGACAGTGGAGCCCAGGCCGTCATCTTCCGGTGGCTGCCAGATGACAGACACCTTATGGTTGCCGGCAACAGCACCATCGCCGTGGGCATTGGTGCCGAGGGTGAATCGGCCATCTGCGTCAGTCGTACCGCTGGCGGTACGCTGATCACCGGCGGGGTGCAGAGTCACGATGAAGCCGGCCAACGGTTTGCCCCGGAATGTCAGAACACCTGAGGCAGACACCGTCTTGAAAATCTCGGCCTGCGGAGAATACTGGCTTCCGCAACCGGAAATCAGCACAGCGGACAGCACCAGTGCAAGCTTATGAATTCGCATGGATATCGCCTCGTCTGAAATCAGGGGAACCGGACAGGTGTACTGGTCGCGGACGGGTCACCATTCCGAGACGACTTCGTTGCCGTTGATACTGCCGACGGCACGCCAGACGCGAATGTCAATGTTCTCGCTGACGAACCGCACTGAGCCGTCTCCGAGCACAAGTTGAGCACCACCGGTGTGGAAGCTGCGTGTGGCGAGGTGTCCACGGTCAAATCCCACACTGCGGATGCAGTCACGAAACCGTGAGTTTGGCGTCAGTGTGTGTGAGTAGAATGTGGCTACAACAACTCCTCGATAGTACTGTTTGCCGCGGTACAGGATCGCGCTGGTCGCCCGATTATCGCAGGCTGCCACGGGGATCGTGTCGCCAGTGGGGCTGGCATCCCAGGTAGCGAACGGGAGGTTTGTTGCGACCCAGAGGTCCTGCGGAGTACCTGCGGCGACGACACCGGATGTTGGAGCGCCATTGCTTGGTCCAAGGATGATTTCAGCAAACATCCCGCTGTTGGACATTCCATCCACAAAGTCTCGGAACGCAGCGCCTCGATTGCGTCCAAAGGGGCCTCGATCTGCCGCATAATTGGCGTTGTCGCCGAGGCTTTGGACATAGTTGGTGGTCCCGCAACCGTTTGGGCACTGCGATGGGGGCAGAACAAAAGCGGGGCTGCCGATCTGGGACGGGCACTGCAGAATTGCCAGACGCTGCTGGCGGGCGTTCAGGTTGGTTGCATGCGAGTTGATATCGTTGTTGAAGTTGAACTGATTGTATTCATTGCTGGCTTCGAAGTATGGCAGGATCTGGGTGTGTGTGGAGGCGTTGTTGACCCCCAGGAACCCGGGTGGAAGTCGGGTGTGTGTGCCTTCGTAATTGTGCAGAGCCAGTCCGATCTGTTTCAGGTTGTTTTTGCACTGAGTGCGGCGGGCGGCTTCGCGAGCCTGCTGTACTGCGGGCAGCAGCAGCGCCACAAGTATGGCAATGATGGCGATGACGACCAGCAGTTCAATCAGGGTAAAGGCGCGACGTTTCATCCAGACCACTCCACCGATGAAGGAAACGAATGCAGTCGAACAGTGCCTGACTGCTGTATTTCCGGGGGATCTGGCCCGGGAAAGGCAGCAGGCTGAGAACGTCTCAGGGACGATCTGTTCATGGGCTGTGTGAGCATAGCGTGGCGAGGTCCGGTGACCACTGCTGGATTTGCGGCGGAATTCACAAAATGACAGGATTTTTCAAAATTCCTGGTTTCGGTGTTGTTGGAGGGGTGATCTTCCGCGGAAATTTGTCCTGACAAATGTTGCGGAGGCTGTTAGCATTCGCGCAGGGGCTGGCGGAGCGTGTGTGTGTGCAGAGTCGGCCTCGGTTTGGGCAGTTTTTGGTGGGCAGCGAATTTCCATGTCAGATTCTCGAGTCAAACTGAGGCAGCCGTGGCTGGCAGCTTTTCTGGCATTTCTCCTGCCGGGTTTAGGGCACTGGTATCAGGGACGACGATTCAAGGCAGCGATTTTTTCTGCTGGCATTCTGGTGCTGTTTGGTTGGGGGCAGGTTCTGGGTGAGGGGCAGGCGACTTACAGTCGTCTGGTGCTGAGAACCAGTGTGGACTCGCCGCAGTTTTCTTCTCAGTCGCCTGCGACGAAAGCGTCCTATGGTTTTTGGGCTCAGGTGCTGGTGGGCTTGCCGGCATTCCCGGCTTTGCTGCAGGAGGCCCGTTTCAATACGGTCGACAATTCCGTGGGTTTTCTGGACGCTGAAATTCGCAGTGATTTCGTGGGTGCTCTGATCGAAACGACTCGTCAGGGCGATCTGCGAACGCCGGTGACCGGCACCCTGCAAGTCACGCCGACGCGTCCGGAAGGCAGTCGGACGGTGCAGGGGGAATTTGCGGCAGTGACAGTGGACGGGGGGACCGCCAGTTGTCGTCTGGGTGGAGAGATTCAGCTTGGGCGAGCAGTATTTGGGTCGCCGCGGCGATCGATTGAGTGTCGTCTGGTGGATGAGGCCGGCAATTTTCTGAGTGCTCGGATTGAGGGCACGATCAGCCGCAGTTTTTTCAACTGGTACATGGCTCCGCTGGATTCGCAGGAGTTGGATCGGCTGCATGGTAGTTTGAGTCGGCAGTACGATGTTGCGGCGGTGTTGACGTGGATTGCGGGATTGTTGAATCTGATGGCAATTTGGGATGCGGCACAGGGCCCGGCGTACGGGTATGGCGACGAGTCTCGTCGAGAGGGAGATGGGTCTGGATCCGGTGGCGATGGCAGTGGCGGCGGTGACGGGGATGGTGCCGGGGCTCCTGCAAGCGTCTGAATCGAGCTGGCTGTGACGTTTTAAAGGCTTATTCACAATGGACTTAGGTTTGATAACTCAGGCCTTTCCCCTGACCGCGATCGTGTGTCTTGTGTATTGTGCAACGCGTTTTGAGTTGCCCGAGAAGATCGTGCGTTCCGCGCTGGTGATGTTTGGCAAGACGATTCTGTTTCTGGGGGTTGCGTGGCTGTTGCTGCTGTGGGTATCAGGTTGAGGTCGCGTGTGGCTGCTGGAATTCCCCCCGGAAAACGCATTTGTCTCCGGGCATTGGTTTGACATTTCCAGGTCGCCCCCTGACAATTTGGGTACATTCTGCTTCCGGCTGACAATCAGCCAGCCTGAAACCTGTCGCCCTTGGACTATCGTGTCTGCCCTTCGTGGATTCTGCCAGTCAAACAACTTCGGCTGAGGCTGTCACCATCGGTTCTGCGCCTGCTGGGTTTGTTCCCGTGGTGGGTGTTGTTGGTGGTGTGGGATCCGGTAAGACGTCAGTCGTGCGGGCGGTCAGTGGTCTCAGGCTGTGTGTGATTGATGCGGACCAGATCGGACACCAGCAGCTTCAGGACCCTGTGGTTGCTGCCCGGCTGGTACAGGAATTTGGGGTGGGGATTCTGGACGACGGTGTCATCAGTCGGGCGCGACTGGGGGCGTTGGTGTTTCAGGATTCTGCTGCAGGCCGTCAGCATCTGTTGCGGCTGAACGAGATTGTGCGACCGGGGATTCAGGCTGAGATTCATCGCAGGCTGAGTGTGATTCCGCAGGATGCGGATGCGGTTGTGCTGGATGCTGCACTGCTGCTGGAGGCTGGCTGGGCGGATCGGTGTGATGCATTAATCTGGATACAGACTCCGTTGCAGCAGCGTCAGCAGCGGGTCGCAATGACTCGGGGCTGGTCGCCTTTGCAGCATTCGCAGCGCGAATCTGCACAGTGGGACGTGGATCGGAAGCGGGCGGCCTGTGAGTTTGAGGTAGACAATTCGGGCAGTCTGGAATCTGCTGCGCAGCAGTTGCACGGGTACTTGCGGCTGATTCTTCTGCGAGGTCCACGCCCCTGTCGAAGTGCCAATCCTGTCGGCGTGCCGGTTTCCTGAAATCTTTGGGGTTCTTTTTCAAGCGGTTCGAAATTCCTGCCCATCAGTATCTGCTGATGTCCTTCCTGAGCAACGGTTTCGCCGGAAACAGTGGTTCAGGTCCTGTCAAAATCCGGCAACTTCTGCCCTCTTCCTATCTCGGAGGCCCCTTGCGGCCATGTCTACTCGCTCTCCCCGTCCTGATGAACCTCGTGGTCCCCTCGGTCGCTCCCAGCGGACTCGTCCTGAAGACAGTCTGCCGGCGGACGACTTAGAAAAGTCTGTTTCCGAAACGTTTGCGCCGCCATCCGAAGATCAGATCAACATCGCTGAACTGCAGCGGATGTCGATGAAGGATCTGATTGCGATTGCTGAGCGGGATCAGTTGACCGAGTATCATGGCCTGAAGAAGCAGGACCTGATTTTCCGGATCCTCAAAGAGCGGACTCGGCTGAACGGTCTGATGTTCGGAGAGGGAACGCTGGAGATTCTTCCGGACGGTTTTGGTTTTCTTCGCAGTCCGGACTACCACTACCTGCCCTGCCCTGACGACATTTATGTCAGTCCCAGTCAGATTCGGCGTTTTGGTCTCAGGACCGGTGCGACGGTGGCTGGTCAGATCCGACCACCGAAAGAGAACGAGCGTTATTTTGCGCTGCTGCGGGTGGAAGCGATCAACGGTGAGGATCCGAACCTGCTGACGAACAAGGTGTTCTTTGACGACCTGACGCCCCTGCACCCGGAGCAGCGTCTGCGTCTGGCGGACAATGCTGAACACATCAGTACTCGCATCGTCGACCTGATAGCTCCGATCGGTCTCGGTCAGCGTGGTCTGATTGTTTCTCCACCGCGTGCCGGGAAGACAGTTCTGCTGCAGCAGATGGCGAAAGCCACGCTGCAGAATCATCCGGACGCCTACGTCATTGTCCTGCTGATAGACGAACGTCCTGAAGAAGTCACGGATATGGAGCGGCGTCTGAAGGGGCGGAACTGCGAGGTTGTCAGCAGTACATTCGACGAGCCGTCGTCGCGTCACGTGCAGGTGGCGGAGATGGTGATCGAAAAAGCCAAGCGGATGGTGGAATACGGTCATGATGTGATCATTTTTCTGGACAGCATCACTCGACTTGCGCGAGCGTGGAACACAGAGATACCGAATTCCGGCAAGACATTGTCGGGCGGTGTGGACGCCAATGCTCTGCAGCACCCCAAACGATTTTTCGGCGCTGCGCGGTGTGTTGAGGAGGGTGGCAGCCTGACAATCATCGCGACCGCTCTGATTGATACCGGCAGCCGAATGGATGAAGTGATTTTTGAGGAATTCAAGGGCACCGGTAATACGGAGCTGCATCTGGATCGCAGACTGGTGGAGCGTCGTGTCTGGCCGGCGATCGATATCAATCGCTCGGGTACGCGACGTGAAGAACTGTTACTGAACGAGGATGAGCTGCGGTTGATGTGGGTGTTGCGGCGAGTGCTGAACGATATGAATCCGGTCGAGGCCATGGAACTGCTGGTAAATCGACTGAAACGAACGAAGACGAACGAAGAATTCCTGCTGTCCATGAATCTCAGTTGAGAGCAGTCTGTGGAGTTTCGTGTGACTGGTTGTCTTTGAGTGAAGAATGGGAACTGTGATGCCTTCAGAACTTTCTGCCGGGCTGGTCGCGACGGGCTGCCGTTTTGCCATCGTGGTTTCCCGATTCAACGACCTTGTGACGCGGCGGTTACTTGAAGGCGCGATTGACACGGTGGTTCGGCATGGTGGCTCAGCGGATCTGATCACTGTGGCGTGGGTACCGGGCTCATTTGAGATTCCGCTGGCGGCGGAAAAGCTGGCAGAGTCGGGGCGGTTTGATGCGGTGATCTGTCTGGGGGCTGTGATTCAGGGTGCCACGTCGCATCACGAGCATGTGAACAGTCAGGTGGCCGCCGGGATTATGGCAGCGATGCGAAAAACCGGTGTTCCGGTGACGTTTGGTGTGATTACGTGTCAGTCGATGGAGCAGGCGCTGGATCGTGCTGGTGGCAAGGTTGGCAACAAGGGGACAGAAGCGACGCTGGCGGCGATCGAGATGGTCAATCTGCTGAGGCTGATCGGAAGCTGAACCCCGGGCAGCGGGATCTGCAGTGGTGCCCAGCACTGTTCAGGTGGTTTCCTGTGGCTGGCTGTGACCTCGGATGGGAATTTTCAAACCATCCCATGCGGGGCGAATGTGTTCCGGCAGGGACGAGCAGAGTTCGTCGTAGTCCATTTCGTGCGACATGTGTGTGAGCCATGTTTGTCGGGGCTGCAGTTGCCGAATCAGTCTGAGGGCTGCGTCGAGGTGCAGGTGTGTAGGGTGTGGTTCGCGTCGCAGGACTGACAGCACGAGGGTGTCCAGACCGCTCAGCATTTCCCGGCTTTCCGAGGGCATGGTGGAAACATCGGTGCAGAAGGCGACGTTGCCGATGCGAAATCCGAGGATATCCAGCGAGCCGTGTCGGAGCCTGATGGGCAGGATTGAGAGTCCCAGGAGGGAGAATGGTTGTCCCGGTGAGATCCCCTGAAAAGTGAGTCGTGGTGCGGCGTATTGGTGGGAGTGTGTGCTGGGGTCGGTGAACGCATAGGAGAATGACTGTCGAATCTGGGCTTCGACGGGGGCTTCGCAGTAGATGGGTACAGCGGAGTGCAGTCGGAAGCCGAAGATTCGCAGATCATCGATTCCCATGATGTGGTCGGCGTGAGCATGTGTCATGATGGCCGCCCTGATCAGGGTGGCTCGTTCCCTGACCAGTTGAATGCGCAGTTCCGGACCAGCATCAATGACGAATTCGCCTTCCGGAGCGCGAATGAGAACGCCGGTTCGCGTGCGGCGATTGCGGGGGTTGTCTGACAGGCAGACGCTGCAGCGGCAGCCGACCACGGGCACGCCGATGCTGGTGCCTGTGCCCATGATGATCATTTCCCCGGTTGCAGCGAGGCTGTGCGACGCGTTGGGGTCTGCCTGGGACAAGTGAAAAGCTCTCCTGCGATCTGATCCGAGCTGCCGGGGTTTCACAATTCGACGGTGGTTGGTGGCTGTCAGTTTAAGGCATTTGCCACAGAAGGCCAGCGGACGATTTCGGATTCAGTGGTGTTGGTGCGGGGGGCGGTGCTTGTCAGGATCGGGTGGGCTGGGATAGGATCCGGGCGGGACTGTGCGGATCCGCGCAAGCAAAGAGTGCAGTGCTGGAAGTGGGGGCTGGCGTGGTGGACACCAATGAAGACGATCTGCAATTTCTGAGCCGTTCACTGCAGGAGACCAGTCGTACGTTTGCGCTGGCGATTCCGTTGCTGGGCACTGAACTGCGGCATCAGGTGGGGATTGCCTATCTGCTGTTTCGGGTCGCTGACAGCATTGAGGATGCTGCGGGGGTTGCTGCGGATCGCCGGCACGTGCTGTTGCAGCGGCTGCGTGCCTGTCTGCAGTCGACGGTGGAAGGCCGTTTTGAGTCGGGGGCAATTGGGGACGGTTTTGATGGGTTGTGGCCTGCGGGTAGTGCGACAGAGCGACTGATGGTGGCGGCTCCGAGGCTGCTGCGTTTGTTTCATCAGTTGCCACCGGCTGCAGTGGCCTGTATTCGAGGTGCTTTGGATCGCACGATTGGGGGGATGCTGGATTTTCTCAGCTCCGGATCGGCTCGCGGTGCAGAAATCCGGATGGAGACCGTCGCGGAATTGCGGCTGTACTGTTATTTCGTGGCGGGAATTGTGGGGGAGATGCTGACGGAACTGTTTTTTCTGCAGTCTGCGGTTTCCGGGCAGCAACTGGGGCGTTTGCGGGAGCTGGCGGTGGGTTTTGGTGAGTTCCTGCAGTTGGTGAACATTCTGAAGGATTCGGAGGGGGACGTCCGGCTGGGGCGATGTTTTATCCCGGTGGGTGTGTCCCGGGAAACGGTGCTGTCGCTGGCCGAGTCCAGTGGAATAGCGGCTGGGGAGTATATTGGTCAGTTGGAGACTCTGGGGGCGTCAGCGGATGTGCTGGCGTTCTGTCGTTTCATCAGTCGACTTGCTGAGGGTTCCCTTGAGGCACTGCGGCAGCGTGGAGCGGGTGCGAAGCTGAGTCGCAGTGAAGTGTTCAGTATTCTGGAATCAGCCGTCGATTCTCAGGATTCTGCCTGAGATCTGTAGCGGGGTTTCGGCATTGTACGTGTTTTCGCGAATCGGCATAATTCGGGAAACGGAGTGAAGTGGTCTGAGACCAGCAAGAGGGCGCAGCACGGATGGCGAAGCGAGGCAACAGAGTTTGCGTGATCGGGGCTGGTCCCGGTGGTCTGGCGTCGGCGATGCTGCTGGCAAAAGCTGGTGCGGAAGTCACAGTAATTGATCGGCTGGCGCGACCTGGGGGGCGTTGTTCGGCGCTGGAGGCTGAAGGTTTTCGTTTTGATCACGGCCCCACGTTCTTCCTGTATCCGCGGGTGCTGGACGAGATTTTTCAGGCGGTGGGGCGTGATCTGCGGGCTGAATGCCCGATGACTCGTCTGGACCCGCAGTACCGTCTGGAGTTTGGTGCGGGTGGTCGCATTGATGCGACACCGGATATTCAGCGGATGAAGCAGCAGATTGCCGGTATCAATCTGCAGGATGCCGAGGCTTTTGAGGGGTTTTTGAACGAGAATCGGCGGAAGCTGGAGTTGTTTCGTCCGATCCTCGAGTCTCCGTTCAATTCGCTGCTGGACCTCGTGCGCCCGTCGGTGCTGAAAGCCGTACCGATGGTGCGTCCGTGGCGTTCTGTGGCAGGTGATCTGATGGCTCATTTTTCGGATCCCCGGCTGATCACGGCTTTTTCGTTTCAGTCGAAATACCTCGGGATGTCGCCGTTTCAGTGTCCCAGTCTGTTCACGATACTGGCATTTCTGGAGTATGAGTATGGGGTCTGGCATCCGACCGGGGGGTGTGCCGCGGTCAGTGAGCGGATGGCGCAGGTGGCAGGGCAGCTGGGTGCTGACATCCGTTTGAATGAGGAGGTGACGAAACTGCATTTTGAGGGTCGTCGTGCGGTGGGTCTGGAGACGGCGGGTGGCCAGCGGCACAATTTTGATGCTCTGGTGATCAATGCGGATTTTGCTGCGGCAATGCAGCGGCTGGTACCTGACACACTTCGTCGGCGCTGGTCGAATCAGCGTCTGGCTCGCAGTCGTTATTCCTGTTCCACGTGGATGATGTATCTGGGGATGGAGGGCAGTTTCCCGGATCTGCCGCATCACACGATCTACATTTCGCAGGATTATGAACGGAATCTGCGGGAGATTGATGCGGAGGGGGTCTTGCCGAGTGATCCGTCGTTTTATGTACAGAACGCCTGTATCACTGACAGAACTCTGGCCCCTGAAGGTCGCAGCACTTTGTACGTGCTGGTGCCGGTACCGCATGAATCACCTCGAGTGAACTGGCAGCGGGATTCGCAGGGGTTTCGTGCGCGGGTGCTGCAGCAGCTGCAGCGAGTGGGTCTGCAGGATCTGGAGCAGCGTATTGTTTTTGAAAAGGTGCTGACTCCGGATGACTGGCAGCATGGATTCCGCATTTATCGTGGTGCCACGTTCAATCTGGCTCATAATCTGGGCCAGATGCTGCATCGTCGTCCGCACAATCGATTTGAGGATCTGGAGCATGTGTATCTGGCCGGCGGGGGGACTCATCCGGGCAGTGGACTACCGGTGATTTACGAGTCGGCGAGAATTTCCTGTCGGATGCTGTGTGCTGAGCTGGGGCTGTCTTTCCCGGAGCCGGACGTGCCGATTTCGGGAGTTGATCTGCTGCCCTTGTCTTCGAAGCGGGTGGCCTGATGATGTCCGGGCTGACATCTGTGAGCGGTGTGCGGGAGTGTCTGGCAGGCTGTCGTCAGGTGCAGCGAAGCTGGAGTGAGATTCCCGTGCGTCAGCGACTGCGGGTGTTGAGGCGTCTGCGTTTGCGGGCTGCAGATCGAGCGGGCGAACTAGCGCTGGCGGTGGGGCGTGAGTCTGCAGCGGAAACGTTGTCGGCGGAAGTCCTGCCGCTGCTGGATGCAGTGCGGTATCTGGAGCGTTGTGCGGTGCGTCTGTTGCGGGAGCGGCGTGTTCGTCCGGCTGGCCGACCGCTGTGGCTGTGGGGTAACCGGTTGATTCGGCGTCCTGAGCCATTGGGTGTGGTGCTGGTGATTGGTCCTGGGAATTACCCGCTGTATCTGCCGGGGGTGCAGCTGGTGCAGGCGCTGGCGGCCGGGAATGGCGTGTTGCTGAAGCCGGCTCCGGGATGTGCCGGGCCGCTGCGGTTGTTGTTGCAGATGGCGATTGAGTCAGGATTGCCGGAGGGGCTTGTCCAACTTCTGGAGGACTCGACGGCGGCGGGTTCCGAGGCGCTGGGGTGTGGTGTTGACAAGGTTGTGTTGACGGGGTCGGCGAGTACCGGTCGTCTGGTGGCTGGTCAACTGGCAGCGGGACCGATACCTGCGGTGATGGAACTGTCCGGCTGTGACGCGGTGTTTGTGCTGGAGGATGCGGATTTTGGGCTGGTGGCTGACTGTCTGTGGTTTGGGTTGCGTTTAAACGGCGGTCGCACGTGTTTGGCGCCTCGTCGGGTGTTTGTGCGTCGGGAGCAGGCGGAGCAATTACTGGAGCGACTGCGTGGGCGGATTGCGGCGGCGGGAGGATCCCGCAGTTGTCCGGAGCCGTGTGGTGACCGGGAGGCGTCGGCTGTTCGCCATGCTCTGGGGGTGGTGCGTGAGGCGTTGCAGCAGGGAGCGGTGCTGAGATCAGGTTCACTGCCTGATGTCAACAAAAATTCGCCGGCGGTGATTCCGATGATTCTGGATTTTGTGCGACCGGAAATGCTGGTGGCTCGCGAAGATCTGTTTTTTCCGGTGTTGTCGGTGCTGCGAGTGGGGGACGAGGAGGAGGCACTTGAGCAGTCGCGAGCATGTGCGTATTCGCTGGCGTCGACAGTTTTCGGTGGAACGGCGAATGCGCTGAGAATTGCACGAAAGGTGGATGCCGGGACGGTGGTATTGAATGATATGATTGCTGTTACAGCGGATCCTCGTGTTTCCTTTGAAGGACGGCATGCCAGTGGTTTCGGGGCGACTCGCGGTGAAGCAGGATTGCTGGAGTTTGTGCAGGTGAAGCAGATGATTCGGCCGCGGCCATTCTTTCGGCCGCATCTGCAGGATGCGGGGCCGTGTGATGCTGTGCTGCTTGAGCGTTTGATTGGTGTGGAGCATGCGGGTTGGATCGGTCGGCGTGTGCTGCGACTGCCGGGGCTGATGCGGGCAGCGTGGCAGCAGTGGAACTGGCGTCGCAGGCGTGAAACGGGGAAGGAGCAATTCGATGACTGAGCGAACGGATGCTGTGGTGGTTGGCAGTGGTCTGGCCGGGCTGGCAGCAGCCTGTACTCTGGCGGCCCGTGGATATGCGGTGACGCTTGTGGAGAAGAATCCGTGGCTGGGTGGCAAGGCTGCTTTGCTGACGGATCGTGGTTATCGGTTTGATATGGGGCCGACCATTCTGACTCTGCCTTCGGTCCTGCGGCGAGTCTTTGAGGAGGCCGGTCGGCGTCTGGAAGACTATCTGACGATGATCCGTCTGGATCCCCAGTGGCGCTGCTTCTTTGAGGATGGATCGAAGTTTGATCTGGTGGAGTCACTGCCGGAGATGCAGCAGCATCTGCAGGAGTTCACGGGTGGTGAGGAAACCGGGCGGGGTTATGAAAAATTCATGTCCATTTCGCGACAACTGGATGACGTGTCGCAGCGATTTTTTTTCTGGAAGAGTGTGGGTGGTATTGCTGACACGATGAACCTGCGGCAGTCGATGTCGCTGGGTGTCCTGAAAGACCTGTTGAGCCTGCGTTTTGGTCGTACGGTAGCAGGGCTGGTGCGATCGCATATTCCGGATTCCCGAATTGCCCAGATGATGGATCACTTCACACAGTATGTGGGATCCTCGCCCGAGCAGTCTCCGGCGGTGCTGTGCGGAATTGCTCACATGCAGACCAATGAGGGCATCTGGTATCCGCTGGGCGGGACGCGGGCGGTGCCTGAAGCTCTGACGCGTCTGGCGCAGGAATTGGGTGTTCGCTGTGTGACTGGTCATCAGGTGCGTTCTGTGGACACGGAACGTGGTCGCGCCATTGGTGTGACTCTGGACAACGGCGAAGTGCTGCGTTCGCAGGTGGTGGTTTCCAACTCGGACTGTGTTCGCACGTGTGAGGAGTTGCTGCCGCGCGATACGGCGCAGAAGATGCTGTCAAAACGCTCATTTGAAGCGGCTTGTTCGGGGGTGGTGCTGTATCTGGGATTGAAGCAGCGGTACGATCATCTGCTGCATCACAATTTTGTGTTCAGTCAGGATCCGCATGAGGAGTTTCGGCAGATCTATTCGGCTGGTGAACCCGCTGCGGACCCGACGTGCTATGTCTGTGCGCCGTCATTGTCCGGTGATCGAGTGGCTCCGGGTGACGGTGAGGCGTTGTATGTTCTTGTTCATACTCCGTATCTGCGCCCGCATCATGACTGGACGAAGATGCTGCCGGGTTATCGACAGGTGATTATTGACAAGCTGAAGCGGACGGCGGGCATGGGGGATATTGAGGACCGGATCGAGGTCGAACATTCTCTGACTCCGGCCGGAATCAATCAGCGATATCACGTGCTTCACGGCGCGATTTACGGATTGGCCAGTCATGGACGATTCATGGGGGCCTTCAAGCCGGGGAATCGTGTCCGCGAGCTGCCGGGTTTATATCTGGCGGGTGGGTCAGCGCATCCCGGTCCGGGGATGCCGATGGTGATGATGTCGGGGTGGATCGCTGCGGATTCGGTGGATGCGGATCTGAACGGAGGTCGCACGGGAACTCGGCGGGACTCATCACGGAGGGCAGCGTGAGCAATCCGGTTTCCGGACTGCTGTCGCGGGTTCTGAACCGGGGTTTCCGACGTTATGTGAGGAGATTCGTGCGTTCGAACTTCAATGCGGTTCGGGTGGTGGGTCACGAGGCACTGCAGCAGATCGGTGAGAGGTCGCTGGTGGTGTATGTGAACCATCCGGGCTGGTGGGACCCGATGGCGGCCGTGCTGATGACGGACCTGCTGCTGTCGCCCCGCCAGTTTGCGGCGCCGATGGATGCCGTGGCGTTGACGCGTTATCCGATACTGGAGCGACTGGGTTTTTTTGGTGTTTCGCGTGATTCGATCTCGGGGGCTCGCGAGTTTCTCCGGAATGCTCGCGTTGTCCTGCAGGATTCTCAGACAGCTCTGTGGATTACACCGACGGGGCATTTTCATGATGTGCGTCAGCCCCTGCCCTTTCAGCCGGGTTTGGCGCATCTGGTGGATCGGAAGTTTGGCGGAGTTGTACTGCCGATGGCTCTGGAGTATCCGTTCTGGAATGAGCGGCGTCCGGAGTTTCTTGCGGCTTTTGGAACGGTGATTGATTGTTCGCAGCTGGCAGATGATCGGGATGAGCGTACGAGGCAGTTGGAGGCCGGCCTGCAGACCGTGCAGGAGCGGCTGCGGTTACTGGCAATCGGGCGTGATCCGGCGTCTTTCAGGACGCTGCTGGCTGGCCGATCCGGAGTGGGTGGCTGGTATGATATCTGGCGTCGTGTGACCTTCTGGCGACGCGGGCAGAAATTTGCCGGGCGACATGAGGAGGGGGAGGATGGCTAGTGTGCTGGCAGTTGTTGCCTTCGGCAGCTGCGCGGCGGCCTGTTTTGGTGCCATGCAGTTCGTGGTGAGTACGCTGATGTTTCGCCGGGCTCCCGGCGTCCATGAGTTGGCAGCATCGGCAGTTCAAGAGGACTGCAGCGGGCCGGAGGTGTCGGTGCTGATACCAGCTCGCAATGAAGCGGAGCGTATTGCGAAGTTACTGCAGTCCGTGCTGTCCAGTCGTGGTGTGCAGCTTGAGGTGTGCGTGCTGGATGACGAAAGCACGGACGGAACAGCGGAGATTGTGGGGCGTTTTGCCGTGGCAGACTCGCGTGTGCGGCTGTTGCGGGGGGTGCGGATGCCGGGTGGCTGGAATGGCAAGCAGCATGCCTGCTGGCAACTGGCGCAGTCGGCCCGTTACACCGAGCTGGTGTTTCTGGATGCAGATGTGGAGTTGTCGAGTGACGCACTGGTGCGAACTGTTGAGCTGCGGCGGAATCTGGGGGTGTCGCTGCTGAGTGGATTTCCGCGGCAACTGACAGTTTCGTTGGGGGAATCACTGTTGATTCCGCTGATTCATGTAATTTTACTGTGTTTTTTGCCGTTTCCGCTGATGCGCTGGAGCCGTATGCCGGGAGCATCGGCGGGGTGCGGGCAGTTTTTTGCGGCGGAGCGAGCGGGGTATCTGCAGACCGGTGGCCACAGTGGCATCCGGGATTCGCGGCATGACGGCGTGATGCTTCCACGGCTGTACCGGCGTGCCGGTCTGAAGACGGACATCTTTGACGCATCAGACCTTGCGACGTGCCGGATGTATCAGTCACTGAGCGAGACGTGGCAGGGATTGCTGAAAAACGCGACGGAAGGATTTGCTCGCTGGCCGGCCCTGCCGATGATCACGCTGGTGATGGCTGCGGCTTTTGTGTTTCCTCCGATGCTGATGGTCGTTGGGGCAGTCGGGCAGTTGCCGGAGGACGCGAGGCGGGCAGTGGCAATCGGGCTGCTTTGCGGTTACCTTCCACGCGTAATCTGTTGCCTGCGATATGACCGGGCGTGGCTGGGTGCACTGCTGCATCCGGTGGCGGTTGTGCTGTTTCTTGCGATTCAGTGGACCGCGTGGGTGGATCAGAAACGCGGTCGAGCGGTGCAGTGGCGGCAGCGAAGCTACGAAACTCTGTCTTCATGACTCAGGAACATCAGCCCATTCTGACGTTGCAGGCGGTGCGGAAATCGTACCGAGGCAGGGCTGCGCTGCAGGGAATCTCGCTGCAGTTGTTTCCGGGGGAATTGCTGGGTTTTTTCGGTCCGAACGGTGCCGGTAAAACCACGATGATTCGCTGCATCTGCGGGTTGTTAAAACCGGATGAGGGGAGCATTTCGCTGCGGATTCCGGACAGTTTTCGGGGATCCCGAGCTTCCCGTCCGGGGCTGGTGCCGCAGAATCTGGCCGTTTATCCGGATCTGACAGTGCAGCAGAATCTGGAGGTATTCGGGCGACTGGAGGGTGTGCGGGGGGCTGCACTGCAGCAGCGAATTGATGAAGTGCTGGACTGGTCTGCTTTGCGGGACCGCCGCCGCAGTCTGGCTCGAACCCTGTCCGGTGGCATGCAGCGAAGGCTGAACATTGCCTGTAGTGTGCTGCATCGTCCGGCGGTGCTGTTGCTGGATGAACCGACAGTGGGAGTGGACCCGCAGAGTCGTGAGCGGATTTATGCGATGATGCAGGAACTGACGGCTGCCGGAACGGCGGTGTTGCTGACCACGCATCAACTGGAAGAAGTGGAAACTCGCTGCGACAGAATTGTGGTGATGGATCATGGCCAGATCGTGGCTGATGGTCGTCTGCCGCAGCTGGTCGCCTCCAGTCTCGGACTGCCGCACCGCGTTGAGCTGTCATTTCAGCACGCCTGTACTGTGGAACTGCGGGATTTTGAGTTTGATGAGCAGCGGTTGACGGCTGTCTGCCGGCTGGCCAGTATGCAGCAGCTGCCGGGGGTACTTGAGGTTCTGCAGCGACTGCCGGAACCTCCACAGGCGATCAACGTCCGCAGTTTCGGTCTGCAGGACGTCTTTCTGGCACTGACAGGAAGGAGTCTGCGGGAATGATCCTGACCTTCCTGCGTATTGCCTGTCTGCGGCTGCGGAATAACCCGCTGGAACTGCTGCTGGTATTTGTCATGCCCGTGCTGTTTTTCAGCATCTTTGCGATGATTTTCAGTCAGGGTATTGCGGCGGGTACTGAGAAGCCGGTGCGACTGGGACTGTTGCTTCCTGAGGGGAATGTGGCTGCTGCGGAACTGCAGTCTGAGCTGCGGCAGAATAGCTCCCTGATTTGTACGGATCTGGGGGTGTTACCGACGGAGTCAGAGGGGCGTGAGCGAGTGATTCTGGAGGCTCAGAATTCCAGTCGATATGACCTGCTGCTGTTACTGCCGACCGACTTTTCGACGGCTGAGGAAGCTCGGTTTCAGGTGCGTCTTGTGACGGATGGTCAGAATGCGATGGCGGTGGCGATGGTGCGAGCGATTCTGGAAGAATACTACGCCGTGCAGCGGGTTGAAGGTGTGGTGGAAAAGTTGCAGGATGCTGCGCAGGCAGCAGCAGAAGTGGCAGCAGCAGCAGCAGAACGCGCGCTGCCAGCGGTGGATGATCCGGAGGGTCAGGGCAGTTTTTTCAGAGATCCGGTATCGCCTCGCCGGGTGTTTGACGGCAGTGGAGCTCCAGCGTCGGTCGAATCTGAGCTATCGCCGGTGGCCGCTGAGCAGCCGGCTTCGGTGCTGGACCCGCCGCTGGATTCGGCACCTGGGATGTCTGCAGATGTCGTGGATGTGGATACAGAGAACTTGCTGACGGCCGGGCCTGAACCTCAGATTTCTGTGGATAATCCGCAGGCTGCGGATCAGCAGAATCCTCGCATTGCCATGTACGCAGCGGGGATCGCGGTGCTGTTTCTGCTGTTCGCGTGCACGGGGCATGCGGCAACAATGCTGGAGGAAGCGGAATCCGGGACGCTGGATCGAATTCTTGTCAGTGAGGCCGGGCTGCTGCAGATCGTTGCCGGGAAGTGGCTGGGTATCTTCCTGATGGGTTGTCTGCAGTTGTCTGTGATGTTTGTTTTCGCTGAAGCTGTATTTCGCATTCATTTGTGGTCGCATCTGGATGGATTTCTGGTGATGGCTGGCTGCACATCCGCAGCAACGGCCAGCTTTGCCATGCTGATGGCGACTCTCTGCCGAACTCGATCGCAGCTGCAGGGGACGGCCACTGTGATCATTCTGAGCATGTCGGCGATGGGTGGCAGTATGATTCCGCGATTTGTGATGAGTGATCGGATGAAGGAACTTGGGAGGTGGACATTCAACGCATGGGCGCTGGATGGCTTCCAGAAGGTGTTCTGGTTCCAGTCACCGATTGAGAGTCTGCGGCCGGAGGTGACTGTACTGCTGGGAAGTTCGCTGGTGATGTCACTGGCTACGCTGCTTTTGAGCGGTCGCTGGAGACGAGGACTTTAACGGAGATTTCCATGGATCAGGGAGGAATCGTGCGAATTGCTGCGCAACCGTCAGGGGTCGTTCGGCTGGTGCCGTTGGCGGGAATTCTGGCTCCGCTGGTTCTCTGGGGTGTACTGTCAACGGCGAAAACGGGATCTTCGGTGAGCGTGGGAGTGCCGTTGGTGGAAGGGGCGGCGGCCAGTGCCATGGTTGTCACGGTATCGGCTCTGCGGAGTGAGCCGGCGAAGTCTGCTGTCGGAGTGATGTTTGAGATCAGTGGATTGCGGGCCGACACGGGACATCTCTGCGTGGCTGTTTTTGCGGGTGCAGCGGGTTTTCCCAATACGGACCGGGCGGAGCAGACGCAGCGTCTGGAGGTTGAGGGAGATCGCATGCAGGTGGAAGTGCATCTGCGTGAGGGTGAGCCGCAGGCGGTGGCTGTGTTTCAGGACATCGATGGAAATGGCAGGCTTTCAAAGAATCTGCTGGGGATCCCGGTGGAACCGTATGGATTCAGTCGCAATGCCCGGGGGGCTCTGGGACCACCGAGATTTGACAATGCATCAATCGTTGTGCCGGTGGAACCTGATGAATTGTCGATCCGTCTGAAGTGATGGGGGGCGAAAATGATTCGCAGGCATGCAGTGGCCGTGGCGGGGCTGGTCTGTCTCAGCGTGATGGCACCATCGCAGGTTTGCGGCGATGATGCTGAAATTGATTTCAATCGTGAAATCCGTCCGATTCTGGCAGAGAACTGTTTTTACTGTCACGGGCAGGACGGGAACAAGCGGCAGGGAGGTTTGCGGCTGGACCAGCGTGAGGCCGCAGTGGACAGCGGAGCGATCGTGCCGTTTGACACGTCTGAGAGTGTTCTGCTGCAGCGTATTCACAGCAGTGATACGGACCTTCAGATGCCTCCGCCGAATTCCGGTCGGGTGCTGACGGATCAGCAGAAGCAGAAGTTGCAGCAGTGGATTGGACAGGGGGCGAAGTACAGTACTCACTGGGCGTTTGAGGCTCCGCAGCGTCCGGTGGAGCCGCGTGTGCGGAACGCGGCGTGGATCCGGAATCCGATTGACAGTTTTGTCCTGAGTCGTCTGGAGGCTGAGGGTTTGCAACCGGCTCCTGAGGCTGATCGTGCTGTATTGATTCGGCGTTTGTCAATTGATCTGACGGGCCTGCCGCCGACTCCTCAGGAGGTGGATGCCTTCGTGGCCAGTACGGATCCGCTGGCCTATGAGCGACTGGTGGATCGGCTGCTGGTCAGTCCGCATTATGGAGAGCGGATGGCGCTGCCGTGGCTGGACGCGGCTCGTTATGCGGACAGTAACGGATTCCAGCAGGACGGCGACACGTGGCAGTGGATCTGGCGAGACTGGCTGGTGAGTGCGCTGAATCAGGATCTGCCGTTTGATCAATTGACGATCTGGCAACTGGCTGGTGATCTGCTGCCTGAGGCAACGAATGAACAGAAGACAGCAAGTGGGTTCAATCGGAATCATCTGCTGAATGGTGAAGGCGGTGCGATTCCGGAAGAGCAGCGGTGGGTGATTCTGTTTGATCGCATGGAAACAACCGCGACGACGTGGCTGGGTCTGACCATGAACTGTGCCCAGTGTCATGATCACAAATACGACCCCATCACCATGCGGGACTATTACAGCCTGCTGGACGGATTCAATCGGGTGCCTGAGTCGGGGACTCCACAGTACTTTTCGTCCCGCATTCGTGTGGCTGCTCCGTTTCTGGAGCTGCCGAATGAATCGTGGCTGCAGCGGCAGTCGGAGTTGCAGGCGGTCGTAACTGGCGCTGAGGAGCAGATACGCGCGGCGACGGCGGTGGATTTTGATAAGTGGCAGCGGCATGTCGGTACGGCAGGCGCACTGCCTGATGGGGGTGCGATTCCGGAGGCTCTGAGACTGCTGTTATCAAAGCCCGCGAGTGAGCGGAGTATGGCGGAAGAGGCTGCCGTGCAGACCGAGCTGCGGAAGCTGTTTGACCAGAAGGTTCTGCCGACGCTGAAGGATCGTGTGCCGGCAATTGGGCAGCGCGAAGATGCTGTGCGTCGACTGGCGGAATTTCGGGCCGATCAACTGCCTCGGGTGATGATCATGAGTGATGCTCAGCCCCGTGAAACTCGTATTCTGAATCGTGGGGAGTATCTGACACCTGGCGAAAAGGTCGAGTTTTCCACGCCGGCCTTCCTGCCTCCCCTGCCCCCTGATGCTCCGCGGAATCGTCTGGGCTTTGCCCGCTGGCTGGTTTCAGGTGAGCATCCGCTGACTGCGCGTGTCCAGGTCAACCGCATGTGGCAGTATTTTTTCGGGACGGGCCTGGTGCGGACATCGGAAGATCTCGGAGTTCAGAGCGAGTATCCGGAACATTTGCCGTTGCTGGACTGGCTGGCGACGGAGTTTCCATCGCGAGGCTGGAGCATCAAGCAGATGCACAGACTGATTGTCAGCAGCGCGACATATCGGCAGTCTTCGCGAGTCACACCTGAGCTTTACCAGCGTGATCCGGAGAACCGTTTGCTGGCACGGGCCAGTCGTTTTCGAATGCCGGCGATGATTCTTCGTGACTGGGCGCTGGCTGCGGCAGGTCTGCTGGAGGAACGCATCGGTGGTCCGCCGGTGTATCCCTACCAGCCGGATGGTATCTGGGAGTCGCTGGCGATCACGAAGGAGCGGGATTTCACATATCCGTCTTCATCCGGGGCAGATCTGTATCGTCGCAGTCTGTACACGTTCTGGCGTCGCACCGTCGGGCCGGCGAACATCTTTGATGCTGCGAATCGGCAGGCTTGCCGAGTGCGACAGACACCCACAAGCACTCCACTGCATGCTCTGACGACATTGAATGATCCGACGTGGGTGGAGGCTGCTCGGGTGCTGGCGGAACGATGTCTGCTGGAAGCTGCTGACACTGACAGTCGTCTGACGGCAGCCTTCCGTCGTGTCGCAGGGCGGGTTCCGAGTGCTGCCGACATGACGGTACTGCGGCGTCTGCTGCAGCGGCAGCAGGATCTTTATGAGTCAGATCCTGAGGCTGCAAAAGTCCTGCTGACCACCGGTGCGGCACCTCGCAGCAATGCCATCAGGGAAACTGAACACGCCGCATGGACGGCTGTCTGCCTGGCAATGCTGAATCTGGATGAGGTCCTGGTGCGGCAGTAGTACGAGGGATCAGGCGGGCGTTGGGATCTGGAAGTATGTTCCGGACACGGCCGCTCCGATTCCATTGAGTGTCGTCTGGAACTGATCGATGAACGGGTGCAGACCTGTGGCCATGATGTCTTCGGCCCTCAGGGACGCCAGTCGTCGCGAAGTCTCTGAAACCAGTACTTCGGCTTCATTCCGAGGATCGGCTGTGGTATTCCCGCTGATGGCTCGCAGCGTGGCTTCAGCGGCATCGATGCAGAATCGCAGAGAACGCGGAAAGGTCGGACTGAGGACGAGGAAGTCAACGACCCGTGCCGGCTGAATGGGGCCCCAGGTGCGGCGATACATCTGCAGGGCTCCGGTCGATTCCAGCAGGGCCGCCCACTGCACCACATCCAGTTGTTCGCTGCCCGTATGGAGCATGGGCAGCAGCAGGAAGTAGCGAACATCCAGAATTCGCGAAGTTTTGTCGGCTCGCTCCAACTGGTAGCCGAGCGATGAGAAGTGCCACGCGTCTTCGTGAGACCACGTGGCCTCGCGAACCCCCAGAACCTGGTGGGCGGAGCGTTTGATTCTTTCGAGGAACTGATGGGGCTGCTTCAGGATTCGGGGTTGTTGAGCCGCATCCGTTCGGACTCGCAGGTAGAAGCGATTGACGGCTTCCCACAGCGGGGCAGTCAGCGTTTCCCGGACTGATCTGGCATTCTCGCGGGCGGCCGTCAGGCAGCTCACCACGGAATTCAGATTGCGACGATCAAACAGCAGATAATTGATGATGTTTTCGCGAGTGGGTGCCGCGTAACGCTGCAGAAACGCTTCAGCGTCACCGCCGGCGTGCAGGAGTGATGACCACAACGCCTGCTCGCTGCCACGGTAACCAAGGGCGATGCTGGAAGTCACATCGATGAAGCGTGCCTGATTTTCGGCGCGCTCCAGATAACGGCTCATCCAGAACAGGGAATCTGCAACTCGGCACAGCATGGGAATCGGCCATCAGGTCAGGGAAATGAAGCTCAGAATGCGGGTCAGTTCTGCTGCAGCACCCACGTGTCCTTGCTGCCACCGCCCTGAGAGGAATTGACGATCATGGAACCTTCCCTGAGCGCGACTCGCGTCAATCCTCCGGGAAGTACAAAGGTCTGTTCACCAAACAGAATAAAAGGTCGCAGGTCCACATGTCGGGGAGCCAGTCGTCCATTGATGACTGTGGGTACAGTGGACAGCGTCAGCATCGGTTGAGCGATGTAGTTCCGCGGATCGCGACGAATGGATTCCGCACATCGCTCACGCTCGTCCTGGGAAGCCACCGGTCCCATCAGTATGCCGTATCCACCGGATTCATTGGTGGGCTTAACCACAAGACTGGCAAGGTTTTCAAGGACATACGCACACTGCTGCGGATCTGAGCAGAGGTAGGTCGGCACGTTGCTCAGAATGGGCTCTTCAGAGAGGTAGTAGCGGATAATGTCGGGGACATACTGGTAAACGGCTTTGTCGTCAGCGACGCCGGTGCCCGGAGCATTCGCGAGTGTTACCCGACCTGCCCGAAAGGCACGCATCAGGCCAGGTACTCCCAGCATGCTGTCCGGACGAAAGACCTCCGGGTCAAGGAAGTCATCGTCGATGCGCCGGTAGATCACATCGACTTTCCGGGGTCCGCGAGTTGTCTTCATCCAGACTGTGTCATCGCGATCGACGAACAGGTCCGGACCTGTCACCAGTTCAATTCCCATCTGCTGAGCGAGGAACGAGTGTTCGAAGTATGCGGAATTATAGATGCCGGGGGTCAGTACCACAGCAGTGGGATGTTCCGCATCAGCCGGAGCCGTACTGAGCAGTTTTTCAAGCAGGCGTTCCGGGTAGTCATCGATCGGGGCAATGACTGACCCTTCAAACACCTCAGGCAATACCCGCTTCATGATCTCGCGGTTCTCGAGAACATAACTGACACCCGAAGGGCACCGCAGGTTGTCCTCCAGAACGTACAGCGTGCCGTCATGATGTCGGACGAGGTCTGTGCCGGTGACATGCGTCCAGACGCCACCCGGGGGACGAAAGCCCCGACACTCCGGGCGATACGTTTTGGCTGTGCGGATCAACGCTTCGGGGATGACCGCGTCGCGAAGAATCCGACCCTCATTGTAAACATCGTCGAGGAACAGATTCAGAGCCCTGATACGCTGCTTCAGCCCAGCCTCGATCTGCTGCCATTCGTGAGCTGGAATCGGACGGGGTACGACGTCAAATGGCCAGATTTTCTCTGTTCCTGCGTCGTGGCCATACACGGCAAACGTAATGCCCTTTTCGAGCAATTCTTCTTCAGCCAGTTTCTGGCGCTCTGCCAGCACATCCGCCGACAGCGCAGCCAGACATTCGGAAAGTGCCGAGTGTCGTGGGACGCCGGATGGAGTCAAAAGTTCATCGTAGTTGGGCGCTGTCTGTGTCACGCTGACGGCCTCGTTGCCTGAGTTATGAAATGGCTTCGGCGGGATATTTGCTGAGATTTCAGACAAGGTGCCCGAATTGCGGGCAAGTGTTATTCATGCAATCGCCAGCATTCTGTGACGCCATCGGGGTTGAATCACAGTCATAGCAAGAATTGTGCCGGCTTCCTGCTGATTTCACAGGCGGTAGCTTAACGGAAGTGAGAATTCTCAGCGTTCAGCCGGGTCGATTCTCATGTAACAGAGGCGGCGACGATCGCCGGTCTGATAGAGTCGTTCGAGCATGTGAGCGACTGAAGGCTGATAGTCGATTCGCCGATCTTTTCTGCCTTCGACGATGCGGATGGGTCTGGCTGGGTCGAGGTCCGGGATTTCCGGGCTGATGTACAGTGTGACATCAGCCGGAGCGGATTCTATGCGAATGACATTGGCCGAAGAGACTCGCGCGTCCAGTGTGGCGGGGCGGAGTTCATCTTTGTCCGCCTGCGACGGAGCGTCGAGTTGTGTGAATTGCGCTGGCATCCCATTCAGTTCCATCCAGCCCCAGTCCGTGTCGGTGGACCGCAGCAGTTTTGCATGCAGTCGTTTGGGGTACGATTGTCTTCGGTACTGCTGAAACCAGCGGAATAAATCATCTGCTTCTTCGGCCCACGCTTCGGCTCCGTGATCGGGATATTTGATGAAGGTGGTGTCGAACCACACCTGGATTTCTTCACCGCGTCGGAACAGTTTGGCAGCCAGTTGCCCCATTTTTTCAAACCAGAGCGGGTGTGCATCGCCAATGACGATGTACCATGGTTTTTCAATGGCGTTTGTGGCTGTCCACTGCAGATGCCGACGTCCGGTGGAGCTGAGAGCGGCGACTGCAGTAAATTCCTGGGCATGCGAGGCCATGAGGTCCATGGCAGCTTCCCCACCGACTCCGTGGCCTGCGAGGTAGATTCGTTCGTCATCGATTCGCAGACCGAGTCGGATTGTGCGGAGGAGGTTCAGCACCTGTCGGTGTTCGGTCGCTGAAGCGGTCCAGCCGGATTCCGCGGTCTCGCCAGTGAACAGCGGCATGACGACGATATAGCCATTTTTTTCGGCCTGCGGCTGCCACCAGCGGAGCCAGGCTGCGGGATCTCCGGGAGTTTGTGGGAAGGCGACGATCAGGGGCCAATTACGCGTCTGGCGATACTCGGGGGGCACGAATCCGAGAGCGCCAGCGCAGTCGTCTGTCGGTTCGATCCGAAACCATGCGGCTGAACCTGGTGGTGCGGCATCGGTGCGAATTGGCTGGATGGCGGGCAGTTGCCGGATCAGTGCGGCGGTCCGTTCCGCACTCACGCCCTCCATCCGAGCGATCTGCCCCGCCAGTTGGCTGCGGAACTCGGTTTCCTCAGGTTCACTGGCAAGATAATTCAGGATCTGCTGCCGTGCTTCAATCAAAGACAGTACGTCATTCAGATTGCTGGTTGTATTTTCCGCCCCCAGCAGCCATCCGGAAAGTGCAGTTGCCAGTTGTTCATCGGCCGCTGGTCTTTCTGCCTCGGCAGCGTCCAGGATCAATTCGAAGGCGGCGAATTTTCCGAGGGAATCATGATCCAGTTGCTCAAGGCTGAGTGTGACGGCATGCTGTGCCGCTGCTCGAATCACGGGGTCCTGCAGTTCTGCAGCCAGTTCTGACAGGACATGTCGAATGCGGTCCATGCGCTGGCTGCTGCGAACGTAGTCCTCTGCGATCCGCTCCACTCGAACGACAGTTTCCGGGGTCAGGTTCTCGGTTGGATACAGACGCGATCCATTGGCTGCAAGTAGATGCTGACCGGCGCTGCGTCGCTGCTCCAGCGTCTCAGTGATCTGGCGTGCAAGCTCTTCACGTACCACCTGCTGCTGTTGTTGCTGAACAGCCAGCTGATCGGGAAAGTCGCGGCCGACTGACTGCAGAATGGCGGCGGCTTCAGGATATCGCTGCGATTTCAGCAGCAGTCGGACAACCTCCAGTCGTCGGATCGGGTTCTGCTGAAACCCCTCCACAAGCGTCAGCGTTTCCACAAGTGTCTGCGTGGGAAGTGAATCCAGCGAGACCTGATACTGCCAGTCATGCGTCAGGCTGCTGACCACTGCGAAAAGATCGTTGATGGCCGTTACGGCAACTTTCAATTCCTGTGTTTCACCGGATGGCCGGATGACGCTGGTTTGGGCAGTGCCGTTTCTTTCGAAGGCTGGCAGTGCCGGCAGTATCAGGGGCCGCGGCTGTCGCGCGTTTCGCTGTCTGGGAATGGGGAGGGACACGATCGGCCATGCGGTGACATCCGGGACAGTTTCCTCAGCCCGGCGGCGAGGCACGTAAATCTCCCGGTACCCCTGATCGATCATTCGCAGTGACAATTTCTGATCCTGTTTGTCAACTACGCGTCGGCTGGCCGGCATCGGTGCGAGGGTTGTCGCACTGGAGATCATGCCGCTGTAAATATGTCCGCTGGAAACTCGTACGGATCCTGCAACCGGCTTTTCTTCATCCACCGGGATGAACCGCACATCTCCCTTTTTCTCATCGGCTGCTGAATGGCAGATACACAGCAGCCAGATGGCCGACAGCAGCAGGCTTCCTGAACTGCGGATGGTCACTGCAGCACTCCCACAATGAACACAGGCCGACTCGAGAAACGAGCGGCCTGTGAGGTGATTCTGACTGCCTGGTCACGACGGTGATTACTTCATGAAGAAGTCAGTCGGCCCACGCAGGGTGTAGTACGGATACTGATAGACAGCCGGCGGCGCGTTTTGCGGAGGATATGACAGACCATCCGGAGTTGTATAGGTATGGAAGTTGCGATGCACCGGAACGAACGGAAGATTACAACTTCCGGTCGGACACATGCCGGACTGCGGACAGTTCTGACCGTGGATCACGTGGCCACCATGTCCGACAGTTCCCTGGCAGCTGGGGCAGCCCTGCACCATGACAGGACCGGAAGACCACTCACCAGGACCCTGGCCACGAAATTCCGGAGTTGTGGACGCGCAGCCCGTCGCCAGCAACCCAATCGCTCCTGAAAGCAGCAGCGTCAACGTCGATCGATGCATGAATCCCACTCCCTCGTGTCCCCCCCGGAATTACCGCCGGCACCTCACTGCTCGACGGTTCAGCAGCGTCTGTGATGGCGAAATCCCTGCCGGGATCGCCCCTGCTGATACACTTCTGTTATTCGTTATCGGCAGAACAACCGTCGAATCATGCAAAATCCCTCCAATTCCGTCGCCAGAATTCCAGGAAGTTTAGAAGGTCTTGCGAAAACGGGGAGGTCAGCATACAGTCCGGTGACGCTCAGGCGGGACTGCTGCCCGCTGAACCGTGTTTTTTGCAAGTGTTACTCTGGATTCAGTTTACGTTGTTCAGGGAGGAATCGGTGCATCTCGCAGTCTCAACGCGAAGTCTCTGGGATCAAGCGTTCCCGGCTGCCTGCCTGCAGGTTCAGGAACTGGGCTTCGATAAGATCGAAATCTGCTTCAAGGACTCCAGCGACCAACTGAAGATGTCGGCGGTGGCTGCGGACCCTGAAGGCCATGCCATGCAGCTGAAAGACGCCAGCAGGCTGTCCGCAGTCGCGGTTTTCGTTGAAAGCGAACCTGATATCCCGACTTTCACGGGGCTTGTGCGGTACGCTCAGTTGTTGAAAGTCGCCCAGCTGACCATCGAATCCTCTCCTCGCGGAACGCCTTTCAACAGTGAAGTGGATCGTTTGCGGGAACGGAATGCGATCTGCCATCACGCCGGCATTCGTATGTCCATCCTGACGCGAACCGGGACTCTGGCAGAGGATCCGCACACAGCGGTGGAGCTTTGTCGGGCGGCGAGGGGTGTCGGTATCACGCTGGATCCCAGCTACTTCATCTGTCGCCCCGGTGGTGTTGTCGATTTTGACGTGACTTTGCCTCACGTGCTGCACGTGCATCTTCGGGACACATCCGTGACCGATCTGCAGGTACCGGCTGGGTTGGGAGAAGTGGATTACGGCCGCATTATCGCAATGCTGCGTCAGCAGAATTACAATCGATCGATTTCGGTGGATCTGCTGCCCGGGACTCTGCAGGGAGATGACCGCCTGCGAGAACTGCGAAAACTGCGTCTGCTGCTGACCAGTATGATGTAGTTTTATGCGGGGTCTGTGGCATCGCCCTGATCTGCTGTGGATCGCAGCGCGGCGTCGAAGGCCTGCAGGTCAGTGCTGATCCGAATGGCTTCGTCCTGTTCCGGCTGGATTCCGCCGAAACGCAGTCGGTTGAATGCGTCTGCGATGCGTGCGGGCAGGTCGCTGGCTTCTGCCTGCATAAGCTGCATGGCAAACGTCAGTTCTGCCTGTCGGCAGAACTCGATGGCGGTCAGGGATTCACCGCGTTTCAGTCCCGCTCGCTGGCACAGGCCGGAGAATGTGTCGTAGAAGGCAACAGCGGACGTACGAGGGCTGGCTCCCCCAATTTGACGCAGCAATGGAATTCCTGCCAGCAGCCGTTGCAGGATGTACCAGCGACGCTGTGCCCAGTAGCCTGCACCTGCCAGCAGCAGCACAGCCGGCAGGATGATTTTCCAGTCGTGCCACGTTTTTGGAGCCGCGAACGAAGACCTTACGGCATTCTGCAGGACTGGTACCACACCTTCACTGCGAACGCTTGAAATAATGGATGTCCAGGAATTCAGCAGTGGGCTGAAGAACTGTTTCTGACGTTCGGCCGACATGCTGCTGACGTTACCGGTCCACAGATCCGAAAGTGCAGCCTGAAACGACGACAGTACGGAACGATCGGCGATGGCCTCGCGTTCTGCCTGACGCTGGGGGCCGGGTGTCGGGTCCAGAGTTACCCATGTTCCGGAGAGCCAGACTTCCGCCCACGCATGGGCATGACGGCTGCGAACTTCGTACTGATCTGTGGCGGGATTCAATTCGCAGCCGCTGTAGCCCATCACAAGGCGGGATGGAATTCCTGCTGCCTGAAGGAGCAGTACGCAGGCTGAGGCAAAGTATTCGCAGTGCCCTTCCCGGGACTCAAAAAGAAACTGCTCAATCGGGTCCAGATCGAGGCTGACGGATGGTCGATCGAGGCTGTAGCGGAAACCATTTGCGGTACTGAGGTATGCGAGGATGCGATCCACACACTGCCGATCGGTGAGTTTTTGATTTTCCTTGCGGCACAGTTGTCGAGCCGTCTCGTAAAGTCGCGGGAGTCGATTGCGGAGATCATCGGTGATGTAGCTGGCCGAAGCGCGCAACTGCAGTGAACGCTGCTGCGTCCCGCTGCGCATCTCGGCTCGGTTATAGTCGGGAGTCCACCACGGGAATCCGATTTCCGGGTGACGCAGACGGGAGACACAGCGGACTTTCCAGGAGCAGTTGTCCGTGGGAGTGTCTGAGTCAGTGATGTTCCAGTTCAGGGAGTTGTTCCAGTTGCGTTCATTGATCTTTCTGCCACCGGCGGGTTCAATTGAAGTCATGGGGAAAGGTGCAAAGGCGGATGGTGGAACTGGTGGATCGTGCGAGAATTCAAGTATGAAATCAGCCGGCGCATTTCTGTGGAACGGCTGCGGTGGCAGCCCGCTGCTGCGATTACCGGGGCCGGGCAGCCAGCGACCATTTGTGTAGAAGGATGCCGCTGAACCTCTCAACAGAAGCTCATCCATCTCCATTTCTCTTTCAAGAGTCTCCACTGGCAGGCGTTGACCGGTCCGAATGTCCGTAATGGTGAATGTCATCACGCGACGATTGTCCGGCAGCAGTCGACCGTATTCACCCAGTCGAACAGTGCCTGCATAGCCCGTGGCAGCAAGTCCCCCCACGTCATCCGGGAAGGATTCGCTGAGTACTCCACTGGCCGACACGTTGATGCGGGGAAATGCGGCAAATACGAACATGGCGACGACGATGGACAGCATCCAGCAGCCTGTCACCAGCGCCGCAAATCGCGGCCCGGTCCACGACTGCTGCGATCCGTAATCGCTGCCGTGCAGGACAGAGATTTCCGGTGGACCACTGACTGCAGCGGTGGTCGCAGCAGGCCGAGCCAGTCCGAGGAACGACAGGATCCAGCGGCGGGAGGGTCGCCAGCGTCTCCACCGGGCAGGGGAATTCGCTGGATTTTCGCGATCAACTGCCGCTGCCGTCGATTCCGGCATCACCAGTTGACGGGCTCGAGCCAGCGAGAAGATTGCCAGAGTCCACATCATCAGCAGGGCAAACAGGAATGTCGTCAGGCCGTAGGACAGGCTTGTGGAAATCACAGCAGTGGCCGTGCACTGCAGCATGCTCAGCGCAATCAGCCACCAGTACTGGCGGCTGCTCTTCGACATCAGCAGAACAATCCACGTCAGAAAGATCAACAGGTCTGTGCCGGCTGTCAGTCGCTGAAAGTTGCTGCCAGTAAACCGCTGACCGGCCACGTAGAGCGACGCCAGACCCAGCAGGTTGGCCATCAGCACAGACAGACGGAGTCGCTGCTGCAAACGCTCCGGACCCAGCCCGATGAGGGCCACCAGAGGTGTGAGTGCCGGAGGCATCATGCGGTCCTGACCGGAAGCCAGAATCAGGGCCGACGCAGTGACCATGCTGAAAACACTGGCTGAGAACGTTAATTTCAGACGCTGGTCGGCGACGGTCAGCAGTGTTTGGTTCATCAGACCGCTCCTGCTGCGACGAGTTCGACGTGTGGCGGAGTGCAGTATCGCAGCAGCTCGCCATGTTCCGTTGACATGATCGTGACGCCGGCTGCACTGACTGCAGCCTGACCACTGACTGCCAATCGCTGCAGTTCACTGCGGATCGTGGCCGGACGCGGGGTCAGCAGCAGAATCACTCTTCGTCCCCGACCGGCTCGCAGACCCTCCCCAAGTAACAGTTGCAGCGACGGCGTGGGCGATGCCTGACAATCAGCCAGCGATTTGAGCGCGGCCTCACGAAATGCAGCCGTCCCGGCCGACTCAATTCGAACGTACTGTGCACCTGCGATACAGATCCGCTGCAGTTGCCACGCACTCTGCGATGAACTCTGCAGGCACAACGCTGAGGTGAATGACACTGCCAACTCCAGTTCATGCCCCGCCACTTCCGTTTCAGCGAACAGATCCAGCAGGACCACCAGTTCAGCACGCCGCACCGGCCGCTGCTCACGTACCATCAACTGGCCAGTGCGAGCAGAACTGCGCCAGTGCACGGCCCTGTGGTTGTCTCCCGCACGATACTCCCGGATGCCATAAAACTCGTCCTCGGCTGCTCCGTGATTGCGCATGCGGGAATGTGCCGCCGCCGCCAGCTCATCCTCGCGCAGTCGCCAGCCGGACAGCAGACGAGCCGGAGCCGGGTAAATGGTAAGAGTCTGCTGCAGTTGAAAGGTCTGGTGCTTTTCCCCGATGCCCAGCGGAAACTGCGAACTGACTTTGACCGGTCCAAGATTGTAAATTCCACGAGTGGCAATCCGCAGCTGGTATTCGGCGGTCCGTCTTTCACCAGGACTGATTTTCATGAACAGAACACGAGGCTGCTGTTCACCACCTGGCCCCGACAACTGATCGTGGACCAGCAGCAGGTGCGATGACAGCAGCGGACGCAGGTTGCTGACCGAAACCGCGACACGGAAAATCGCACCCGCTTCGGCCATCTCAGGCGCAGTTCGCTCCACCCGCAGCTTCAGCAGCATCAGCACGACAATCCAGCCGTTGACTACGAACGGTCCGGCCATCAGACCAAAGACCAGCAGCAGCATGTTTCCAGTATCCGGGTTGCCCCCGGTCAGCGCCGCGACCGCAATCACCAGCATCATCGCCAGATAGACGAGTCCCTCACGTGGTAACAGCAAACGCGATTCAAAGCCCAGTCGCATCGCAATCTGTGTCAGTCGCCGGCGGAATCTGAGCGTCAGTCCGGCGATCGCCAGCAGCAGCAGTCCCCCCGCAATCAGTAATTGCCGATACATCGGCTCAAGATCAGGGAAACGATGCGGCAATACCCACGCACCCAGAAAGCAGGCCGCTGCCGAGAGTAACTGGACAATCAGCCCCGCACCAACACCCGCAGCACCACCGATGCGGGGCACATCGGCAGTCTGGGCACCAGTCGGGACAGACACATTCTTACGCGTTTCTGCAGACATACAGCAAACTGCCGGATGAATGACGGTCGAAATGAGGATGATGGCGCCAGCATCCAGGACAATCGCACCGCGGTAGTCCTGAATGAGCATCTCAGGAAGCGCGGAGACCTGCAACTGTAAACGGACAGAGACAGCCAAAGATCCCCGGGAAACTGCACGCGCGGCAGTCCTGACCGGAATCAGCAGGAGTGATCCAGGGAAGTACAGAACAACCTTTTCCGGCGCCCGGCACTCAGACTCGCAATGACTCCGATGGGCCGGTCAGATCCATGGCATATCTGCGACGCAGTGGTTCGATATGCTCACTGAGGAACCTGTCCACCTGCTCAGCCGACCGACCGGTGAACCTGGCAGCATCAAGAGTGCCGGTCACGTCGACGCCCGAGAATGCCGGATCGGCCTCCAGCCGCTGCAGCAGATCGTTCGGTAACGCCTCTCGCTTCACCCGGTCCGCCGCTGCCTGGCTGTGAGTCCTGATGACTTCGTGCAACTCCTGACGATCCCCGCCAGCCTGCACCCCAGCCATCAGAATCTCTTCTGTTGCCATGAAAGGCAACTCCGCTTCCAGATTGCGAGCGATGGTTTTGGGATATACCACCAGACCGTCAGAAATGTTGCGGTACAGAATCAGGCAGGCATCCGCTGCGAGGAATGCCTGTGGAATCGCCAGACGCCGAATCGCACTGTCGTCGAGCGTGCGTTCCATCCATTGAGTCGCCATGGTGGCGTCGATCCCGGCCTGCAGACTCATGGCAAAACGCGCCAGCGAACACATGCGTTCGCTGCGCATGGGATTTCGTTTGTAAGCCATCGCGGATGAACCAATCTGCGACTTCTCAAACGGCTCCTCAATCTCCCTGCGATGCTGCAGAATTCGGATGTCGGTCCCGGCCTTGTGGCAGGACTGAGCCAGCCCGTTCAGAAAAGCCATCACCTGCGAGTCGGACTTGCGTGAATACGTCTGCCCGGTGACCGGGTGAGCTTCAGTGAAACCCATGCGTGCTGTCACGCGCCGATCCAGCTCCTCTACCTTTCCGTGATCACCGCCGAAGAGGGACAGGAATGAGGCCTGCGTGCCGGTTGTGCCTTTGACACCCCGGAATCGCAGAGTCTTCAGGCGATGTTCCAGCTCTTCAAGATCCAGCAGCAGGTCCCAGCACCACAGTACGGCGCGTTTGCCCACGGTCACCGGCTGGGCGGACTGCAGATGTGTGAAACCGAGGCATGGCAGGCTGCGGTACTGAGCGGCAAATGTGGCCAGCTGATCAATCACCTGCACGAGGCGTTTGCGCAGCAGCAGCAGGCTTTCACGCATCTGTATCAGTTCAGAATTATCGGTAACGAAGCAACTGGTGGCACCGAGGTGAATAATCGGCCGCGCCAGAGGCACCTGATCACCCCACGCATAGACATGCGCCATGACATCGTGGCGCAATTGCTTTTCATAGCCGGCTGCGACGTCAAAGTCGATTGCATCAACCGTCTCGCGCATCTGCTGCAACTGCGGATTTGTAATTGCGAGGCCCAGCTCCTGCTGGCATTCCGCGAGTGCAATCCAGAGACGTCGCCATGTCGAATGCTTGCTCTGGGCTGACCAGATGCGAGCCATCTCGCGGGAAGCGTATCGAGTAATCAGCGGGTTGTCATAAACGTCATGGGCCACAGTCGCGGCTCCTTCAGATCGGCTGAAGTATGGGAACAGGTCAATGGTCAGTTGGCTGGAGTCGTCCGGAAACGCATTGTCAGAAATTCCCAGTCCGGGTTCTGCTTCTGACAGTGCAGCGCTTCCCACTCCGATTGAAACAGCACGGCCGGCTGCTCGTACTGATCAATCACCTGCCGGCTGGAAGACAACAGCTGCAGTTCGGAACGACAGCCGGGTTTGGCTACCACCCAGCGGGCCACCTTGTAGTTCAGCCAGCGGACTTCCGTCTCAGTGTCGTATTCTGACTGCAGCCGGAATCGAACCACGTCAAACTGCAGTTCTCCCACCGCCGCCAGGACGGTCTGCCTTACCGACGAATTTGCCGTCTGAAAGACCTGAATCGCGCCTTCCTCCAGCAGCTGCGACAATCCCCGTTCAAACTGCTTGCGACGATTGGTATCCGGGCACACCAGCATCGCGAAGAATTCAGGGGAAAACTGCGGCAACGGCTCGTAAACAACCGGAGCACCCTCGCAGATCGTGTCTCCAAGCAGAAATTCGCCGGGATTCACCAGTCCGATAATGTCGCCGGGAAACGCTTCATCCATCGTTTCACGTTCCTGCCCGAACAGTCGATGGGCGCGCTTCAGCCGAATCCTGCGACCCGATCGCGGATGAAAAACTTCCATATCGCGACGAAACAGACCTGAACACACGCGAACGAAGGCAATACGGTCACGATGGCGAGGATCGAGATTCGCCTGAATCTTGAAGACGAATCCGGAGAATTCAGATCGCGTTGCCAGGATCGGCCCCGACTCACTCTGACGATCCCGCGGCTGCGGGCAGTAATGCAGAAAGCCACGCAGGAATTGTTCCACACCGTAGTTGGTCAGGGCTGATCCGAAGAACACCGGAGTAATTTCGCCACGCAGAAACCGCGCCTGGTCCCACTCAGTCCCGGCTTCAGTGATCAGCTCGACCTCTTCGCGAGCCTGCGCAACGATGCCGGCTGGCAGCGAATCTTCATTCAACTCGGCCAGCGGCTGCACACGAGCGGCGATACGGTGGGAATTATCGCGGGTCTCGAAGATACAGGCCTCGCGAGTATCCAAAGGGATGACTCCACGGAAATCAAAGCCAGTGCCCAATGGCCAGTTCACAGGCACCGGCTGGATTCCCAGCTTTGTCTCAATATCCTCAAGAACTTCCAGAGTCTGTTTGCCAGGGCGATCCATCTTGTTGATGAAAGTGATCACCGGAATACGCCGCAGACGACAGACGTTGAACAGTTTTTCCGTCTGAGTCTCTACGCCATTGGCCAGGTCCAGCACCATCACCGCACAGTCGGCAGCCACCAGCGTACGATACGTGTCCTCGCTGAAGTCCTTGTGTCCCGGAGTATCGAGCAGGTTGATGGAGACGCCTTCGTATTCAAAGGCGAGGCAGGTGGAACTGACCGAGATACCGCGCTGCCGCTCCAGTTCCATCCAGTCTGATGTGGCACCGCGCTGGTTCTTGCGACCACGCACCGCCCCTGCGGCTTCAATACAACCACCGTACAACAGCAGTTTCTCGGTCAAAGTCGTCTTGCCGGCGTCAGGGTGCGAAATGATCGCGAAAGTTCTGCGCCGCGCTGCTTCGCGGGCCACTACAGGGTCTGAAACTGCCATTGTTGCCTTAAGCCGACGAAAAGGTTCGAATTTGACCGGGGCGACAGAATACCGTTTCGACAGTCGGCAGGCAACCACGGGGAATTTCGGTGTCTGAGTCCGGAACGGTGGCAAAGCCCGGGAAACAGAACAGGAGCTCCCCTCGAAAGGAAGGGAGCTCCTGCTGAGTTGTGTGCCACCATGCACCTGCGGTTGCAGTACGGTACCGGTCAGAATGGCGAGTCCGCCGTCTGAGCGTTGCGGGTGCCGCGACGTTCGGACCCGCCCGATGGGCGAGCCGGCGGTCGAGCGTCCTCGACGAAGTCGAAGGACAGCGCCTCAACGCTGAGAAAGTAACGCACTTCTGCGGTTTCGTCACGCTGCCAGCGACGCCCCGACAGGCGGTAGGTCACGCGAATCACGTCCCCTTCCCGCAGGTCATCCACGGAACTGCAGGCATCGCCCACAAAATCCAGCGGAATGTAGTTCGTCGTTTTGCCGCGAGCCTGCTGGAGTACAACAAGCCGCTTCCGAAAACCGCTCTGACCGAAACTGCGGACAGGTTCAATCAACAGAACCTGCCCTGACACTGTGGAGTCTGACATAAGTCACCTGTATTCCACGTCTGCACCTGAAAGCGTCATGCCTGTAAAGAGAAGTGTCAGTACTCTCTTACGACGTATAGTATACAAACTGAATTAGGGGGGTATCAAACACCGCGTGTTGGTAATCGGTGGCAAATTCGAAAAAAGTGGTGGAAATAACGCTCCGGGGAGTTTCTGCAGCGGGCGCTGAGTAGAATTCTCAGCGCGGCGTTGAATTCGGCATTTCACGCGCAGCCTTACTACCCTCATCCCGCTCGAGCTGTCACCATGCACATCACTTCCACCGCCCGACTGGGGCTGGCCCTGCTCTGCTGCTGCCTGTCACTGGATGGCAGCCGGGCTGACGAAGACCTGCTGATTGTCCGCGATGGCGACCTCCCGATTCTGATTACGGCCCCGCACGGTGGCAAACTGGATCTGACGGACGTGCCTGTGCGTACCGGCGACGGCCTCAAAAAAGGACCCTCCGGTTTCTTCGCCGGACGCGACACCGGTACGGAAGAGCTGGCCTTGCGAGTGGTCGAGCTGCTGGACGAGAAGCTCCCGGGCAGCCCGTCCTGCGTGATCTCACGCGTGCATCGCAAATATGTCGACTTCAATCGGCCTCCCGAAATCGCAGTTGAACACTCCAAAGCCCGCCAGGTCTATGACTCCTTCCATCACGCTGCTCGCAGCAGTGTCAATCGCATTCTCGCAGCGCACTCACGCGGTCTGCTGGTGGATATCCACGGTCAGGGTTCTGCAGCAGCGACGGCCTATCGCGGTACCAGCAATGGCGTCACGGTCGAACGGTTGCGGCGAATCTTCG
>CAITYU010000495.1 GCA_903896675.1 uncultured Planctomycetaceae bacterium | reverse complement strand
TTGGGTTCAGGGTGGCGGTTGCCTCGTGTTTGCTCCGAATCTGCGTGAGCCGTATGTGGAGTTACCGGAGCTGGGGATTTCGAGTGGGCAGTTTTCGGGTGCGGTAAGCGGTGACGGCAGTGCATCCACGGTGGCGACGACAGGGGAGTTGGAGCCGTTGCAGGAGCTGCGTGAGGTGCAGCAGCAGGCGCAGCAGCGATCAACACCAGCGGTGGCTCCGCCGACGCCAGCGCGGGGTGCCGAGCAACTGGATGAGCAGGCAGAGATCAAAACGGTCGAGGTGAGTGTGAGCAATGACATGAGTGGTGGACCAGTCACCTTCAGGACTCGATCCAGTCTCAAAACGCCGCCTGTTCTGGTTTCGCAGCCGCTGGTGAGTGTCTCGACGGTGGGAGATCAGGTGCTGGAGGTGCAGCTTGGTTATGGTCGGGTGCTGGTGTGTGCCAGTCCGGATTTGTTTTCCAACAGGACGCTGCTGGATAAAGCGGGGCAGCGACTGGCGGTGCGGTTGCTTGAGCGAGCGCGGCGGCCGCTTGCGTATGACCGCCAGGCGTACTGGCAACCGGCATTCAATGGCAGTCGGATTGTGGTGAGTGAGTATTTCAATGCGGCGGATTCGTATCGCAGTACGGGAGTGCTGTTGAGTCCGGCGATGCGGATCGGGACGCTGCAGTTGCTGCTGGTGGCGGTATTGTCGATCTGGCTGGCGTTTCATCGGTTTGGGCCGACGTTGGCGGCCGAGGTGGCACCGCGCCGCAGTCTGACGGAGAGTGCTGAGGCGATCGGTAGTCTGCAGTATCGTTTACCGGACGGCGGTCCGCTGGTGGGCAGTTATCTGGGGTATCTGCAGGGCTTGCTGCGGAAGCGTTTTGGGGCTCAGGTGCGACTGGATGATGCGGCGGCCTTAGCGCGGCGGACGGGTCTGGATGAGGAACAGATTCGGTCTCAGGTGAGTCGGGCGATCATGCTGGCGGGTCAGCCGCGGACGACGATTGCGGCGGCGGCGGCGATGGTCAGATGGCTGTGCCGGCTGCAGAGTCGGCTGTAGGCTTTGTCGGTGGTGGAACGGGATCGTGGTGGGCTGAAAAAATCGGGTCTTGGTTGAGGTTTGCAACGGGGAGTGAGGGTGATATGGAGCTGCTGCGGGTACAGAGTTTATTTGAATCGATTCTGGAGCAGGTGGGGCGTGTGGTGGTGGGCCAGCAGGAGCTGGTTGAGGGGGTGGTGCTGGCGCTGTTTGCGGAGGGCAGTGTGCTGATCGAGGGGCCTCCGGGGCTGGGCAAGACGCTGCTGGTGAACGTGCTGTCGAAGGCGGTGTCGTGTCAGTTTCGCCGCGTCCAGTTTACTCCGGACCTGATGCCATCGGACCTGACCGGGCACAGCATTTATGATCTGCGGAAGCAGGAGTTTTCGTTTAATCCGGGGCCGGTTTTCACGAATCTGCTGCTGACGGATGAGATCAATCGTTCGCCTCCGAAAACGCAGTCAGCGCTGCTGGAGGTGATGCAGGAGCAGCAGGTGAGTGTGGATGGGACGACGCACATGCTGCAGCGTCCGTTTCTGGTGATTGCGACTCAGAATCCGATTGAGCATGAGGGGACTTATCCGTTGCCGGAGGCTCAGGTGGACCGGTTTATGTTCAAGCTGCTGGTGGATTACCCGGCAGCGGCGGACGAGGTGCAGATTCTGGGGCATTATGCGGCCGGCCGGGATACTCGGCGTCTGGCCGATTTCAATCTGCAGACGGTGTTGCGTGCTGAGGAGGTGCTGGAGATTCAGCAGGCGGTGAAGAGTGTGATCGTGGAGCCGAAGCTGCTGACCTATATTGTGGCGATACTGAATGCCTGTCGCACGTGGGGTTCGGTGACGATTGGTCCCAGTCCGCGAGCGGGAGTGAACATGCTGATTGCTGCGCGCACGCTGGCGGCGTGTCGGGGGCGCGACTTTGTGACTCCGGATGACATCAAGGAGCTGGCTCCGTGGATTCTGCGGCATCGACTGCGGCTGCGACCTGAAGCCGAGCTGGAGGGTACGACGACGGACGAAACGATCCAGGCGATACTGGAAAGCGTGGAGGCTCCGAAGTCATGATCCCGTCGCGGCGGCTGGTGTTGCTGGTGGCGTTTCTCAGTGTGCCGCTGCTGTTGTCCGGGTTGAACCGGACGACGGCGGATGTGGCGCTGCTGGCGAATCTGCTGCTGCTGGGTGTGGCATTGCTGGATCTGCTGATCAGCCCGGCGCTGGAAGACGTGGAGATTGAGCGACGGATTTCGGATGTGCTGAGTCTGGGGGCGGAGAATCCGGCGGTTCTGCAGGTGCGGAATGTTTCAGCCCATCCGCTGTCGATTGAACTGCACGACGATCCGGGGGCGTTGTGTACGGTTGATCGGCTGCCGCAAACGCTGGAGCTGGCGGCGGGGAAGTCGGGTGAGGTGTCATATGTGGTGCGTCCGAATCGTCGCGGTGCGGCGGTGATGCCTGCGGTGTATCTGCGTTTTCCGACTCGTCTGGGGCTGTGGATGCGTCAGCAGCAGCGGCCGCTGGCCACATCGATCCGCATTTATCCGGACATCCGGGCGGTGTACCGGTATGAACTGCTGGCGCGGCAGAATCGGCTGTCGGAAATCGGCGTGCGGATGGTGCGGATGCCTGGGCAGGGTCGGGAATTCGAGCGATTGCGGGAATATCGGTATGGGGATGAAATCCGGCAGGTGGACTGGAAGGCGACGTCGCGGCAGCGGCAGCTGGTCAGTCGCGAATTCAATACGGAACGCAATCAGAACATTGTGATCATGCTGGATTGTGGTCGGTTCATGAAGAATGAGTCGGAGGGGATTTCGTATCTGGACCTCGCTCTGAATTCCGCCATCATGCTCAGCTACATCGCACTGGGGCAGGGCGACAACGTGTCGCTGCTGGCATTTTCATCGAAGATTGAGCGATTTGTGCGACCGGTGCGTGGTAAGCCGGGTATTCAGCAGATTCTGAGATCGACGTACGACATCCAGGCCTCCACGGGGGTATCGGACTACAGTCTGGCGTTTGAGCATCTGACGATGGTTCAGCGTAAGCGGGCTCTGGTTGTGCTGATCACGTTTGTGACGGACGAGCTGCAACTGAAGGTGATTGCTGACAGTCTGCGTTTGCGCAGTCTGCCGTATCTGCCGTTGGTGGTGTTATTGCAGGACGATGGCTTGCAGGCGCTGGCGAGTCGGATTCCGGGAACGGATCTGGAGGCTTGTCGCACAGCGGCGGCAGCGCAGATTCTCAGCGGGCAGACTCATCAAGCGGCGTTACTGCGGGAGTCGGGGGTGATGTTGATTGAGGCATCACCGCGACTGCTGACGGAGCGGATGATCAACGAATACTTGAGCATTAAGGCGAGAAATCTGATGTAGGGTTTTCAGTTTTCAGTTTTCAGTTTTCAGTTTTCAGTTTTCAGTTTTCAGTTTTCAGTTTTCAGTTTTCAGTTTTCAGTTTTCAGTTTTCAGTTTTCAGTGGGCAGTGGGCAGTGGGCAGTGGGACCATCAGTGGTGATATTGGACCGGGCGGTCTGTTGGTGGGTGGTCCCGGATGGGTGACCCGGTACTGAATGGCGCGGTTTTTTCAGGATTGGGCCGGGCCGGAATGCCCGGGCTACCTTTTTGTCTGCGGCGTCATGCGTGAGCAATACATCGCTGGCCACCCGTGCGTCCTGCACACCCCTCACGACGCAGTGCCAACACCCGCCCGCTGGCTTACACCATGCGGCTCACAAAACGCATCTGACAAACCGTACCCGAGTCTGCTGAAACACACCTGCCGCAGGCCACTTACGGCATATCGGACGCCAGCCGAGAGCCACTTCCCTGCTGCCGCTCCCGATACAGCGTTCCATCCACCACCGCTGCCATCCGCTCCACCT
>CAITYU010000494.1 GCA_903896675.1 uncultured Planctomycetaceae bacterium | reverse complement strand
GACGCGGAGGCCTTGTTTGCTGCAGGTGCGGATGCGGTGCTGTGCGGATCGTCTCCGGCATTTCTGCCGGGTTTAGCGGTGGAAATGAAGCAGGCGCATCCGGAGTGGTGAGGACGTTGCGGCTGGGTGTGCATTAACCCGCCCGCGGTTGCTGTGTCTGGCGATTGCGTTTGCGTTTTCTGCTGTCTCAGGCGTTGGTGATGGCGAGAGCGGAAGTTGGTTTGCGGCATCAAACGGACTTCAATTCATCGAAAAAACCGAGGACAAAAATCGTAGTCTGGGCTTTAGCCCGGGCACGAACTTCTCGTCATCCTTAAAATGCTGGTGTTTTTCAGGGGATGGGGCCGAGCAGGAATGCCCGGGCTGCGGTTTTAGGAACCGCGAGTGATGAACCGGCGTGGGCGGGATCTGGTGTGCAGTTGCGGATCGGTCAGTCCGGAATTGTCCGTGTTGGGTGATTGGTACCGTTCTCAGGGTTTGTGGCTGATTCTGCCGTTTGCGTGGAGTGATATGGAGGGTGGGCGCCGTCAGGTCTGTGTAATGGTACTCGCTAATCGGGAATTCAAAGTTGTGGCACGCGTAAAGTGGGCGGATTGTGCCGAAGAAACTGATCGTAGCGTCGGCGATGACGGTCGAGTGACTTTGTGAATGATGTTCCAACATGTCAGCAGATCCGATGACTTCAGGAACGCCGAGCGTTGGAGTTTTGCGTCTTGCCGGTTGGTTCAGGCTGTGTTTCGCGGTCGGACTGCTGATCGTTGCTGGTTGCAAAAGTGTGGCACCTGAGGTGAATCGTGCACCGGTGGATGTGGAGTTGCGTGCGCGGACGGCGGCTGGGGTTGTGCCGCAGTCGAAACCGGGTGAACCAGGACTGCCTCCTGGCGTGAACATGGGGGACGGTTTGACGTCCAGCGAGGCTGTAGCGACAGCGTTGTGGAACAATGCTGCATTTCAGGGAACGTTGGCAGATCTGGGTGTCGTGCGAGGGGATCTGGTTCAGGCGGGGCTGCTTGCGAATCCTCAGTTGAATCTGTTGTTTCCTCCTGTGGGCAGCAAGCAGCTGGAATGGACGATATTTGCTCCGCTGGATGCATTGATTCTGCGGAAGTATCGGGTTGAGGTTGCGGATCGGGATTTTCAGCGTGTGTGCGCGGAGTTGGTTCAGAACGGCCTGAACGTTGCTCGTGATGCGCGAGTGGCTTTTGTGGACCTGCAGTTGGCCACAGATCGTTGGCGGCTGGCACAGGAGAATGTGGCGGTGCGGGAGCGACTGGCTGAGCTTGCAGCGCGTCGTCTGTCGGCTGGTGACACTGGTGAGCTTGAACTGGTTACAGCGCGTCTGGAGGCTGGTCGCAGCCGGGCTGAGGCTGCGGGTCTGGAGCCTGCGGTGCAGATTGCTGAGGCGAGGCTGCGGTTGGTGCTGGGGCTTGTAGCGGACGGTACAGCATTGCAGCCGGAGGCAGCGGTGAGACTGCGTCCGCTGTCACTGGACGTGGATGGTTTGATTGCTGAGGCGGTTCGGCAGCGTCCGGATGTCAGGGCTGCCCGAATTGCGGTTGAAGCAGCCGAACGTCGACTGGAGCTGAACCGTCGATCATTTCTGCGTGTGGATGGAGTGTTTGACGGCAACAGCGGTGGTGCTGGACCCACCAACATGGGTCCAGGTCTGCGTTTTGAGGTGCCGATTTTCAATCGCAACGAGGGGCTTGTGATTCGCTCGCAATGGAGCATAGATCAGGCGAGGCACAACTATCAGGCGGTACATGATCGTG
Source organism: uncultured Planctomycetaceae bacterium (assembly GCA_903896675.1). Classification (GTDB taxonomy): domain Bacteria; phylum Planctomycetota; class Planctomycetia; order Planctomycetales; family Planctomycetaceae; genus SXXK01. The sequence continues at coordinate 13,535 of CAITYU010000494.1, read as the reverse complement.
CGGTGACGGAGATCAGGGTAGCGGCGGCGATGGTGGACCAGGCTGGTCGCAGTCTGGAGGTGCTGAATCGGGAGGTGCTGCCGGACCTGCAGGAGGCGCAGCGATTGTCCGAAGTCGCATGGTCCGATGGTGGTAACTCTTACGTGCTTGTGCTGCAGACCATCACGCAGGTGCTGGTTTCGCGTCAGCGGGAACTGGAGTTGCAGGCGGATCTGCGGCGGGCGATCGCCGAGTTGAGTCGCAGCGCTGGAAAGCAGGTGGAGGCAGCGGTGGCTGAGGTTGCTGGAGAAGTGTCTGTTGGGGTGAGTGCTGTTGGTGTGCGAGCGGATGGCTGGCGTGCAGCCAGTCGTGTTGAGTTCGGACTGAGTCAGAGTGAGGGTGTGGAAACGAGCGAGTGAGGGAAGGGAACTGGGCATGAATCGCAGAATGCTGGGGGTCAGGGGCCTGCTGTTCAGCATGGTCTGTGTGAAAGTACTGGCCGGTTGCGGGAGTGTCAATGTGGCCAAACCGGCTGCGAAGGCTGCCCCGGCAGAGGTTCGAGCAGTTCCGAACGAGGCCAATCTGGCCGACGTGGTGTTAGCTCAGCAGGCGTTTGATCGGCTGGGAATCATGACGGCTCGCGCTGAGGTTCGTTCCGCGTTGAGAATCCGGCAACTGGGAGCTGAGATTGTGCTGCCGCCGGGCGATCAGGCCGTGGTGGTGAGTCCGGTGGCTGGAACCGTTCTGGCACGTTCTGCGGGTAGTCCTCTGCAACCTGGGGTTCAGGTGCGGGCTGGCGAAGAGATTTATCGGTTGCAGCCACTGCTGAGCCCGGAGCGATTCATTCCGACTCCGGCTGAGCGTGCTCAGATAGCGGGTGCTCAGGCCGCACTGGTGTCACTGCAGATCACGGCGGATGGGGATGTGCGTCAATTGCGGGAGCAGGTGGCTGCGGCACGGGTTACTCTGGATCGTGCGAAGCAGCTGCGTCAGGACCGAGTGGGGAGTGAAACGGCGGTTGATGATGCGATTGGGCGGGTGAAAATTGCGGAAGCCGGATTGTCCGCGGCTGAGGATCGCAAGGCGGTGCTGGAGCGTCTTTCAGCGAATTCGGACGGCCTGGTACCGGAGCCGATCTCCTTTGCAGCTCCGATGGACGGTATCCTGCGTAATGTGCTGGCTGCACCGGGGCAGCAGGTGGCGGCTGGTGGTGCATTGTTTGAGATTGTCAGCACTGGCGAATTGTGGGTACGCGTTCCTGTTTACGTGGGTCTGCTTGAAAGAATTCGCAGCGACGCTGCGGCTCAGGTGCGAGCTGCTGTGGGGCAGCTGCAGAGTGTGTCGGCCGAGCCAGTGCAGGCTCCGCCGGCGGCCGATCCGGCGGCATTCACTGCCGATCTGTTTTATCGGCTGGACAACAGCGGAGGCGGTTTGCGTCCCGGGCAGCGGGTCTTTGTCGCTGTGCCGTTGAAGGGTGAGGTGGAGCAATTGGCGGTACCAGCGAATTCCGTGTTGTATGACATTCACGGTGGTACGTGGGTGTATCGGCGGCTTGGTCCGCTGACATTTCGGAGGGCCAGAGTGGCTGTGGCATCCATTGATAATGGGTATGCGCTGCTGTCCGCGGGACTGGAAACGGGTGCAGAAGTCATTGTCGACGGTGCAGCAGAAGTCTTTGGCACAGAATTCGGAACAGGGAAATAACCATGCAATGGCTGATTTCCACTGCGCTGCAGTTTCGCGTGTTGATGGTAGCGCTGGCTGCCGGGATGCTGGTGTATGGGATTCGCTCGGCTGAAGACATTCCGCTGGACGTATTCCCCGAGTTTGCTCCGCCACTGGTGGAAATTCAGACAGAGGCGCCTGGAGTTTCAACGGAGGAGGTGGAGTCGCTGATTTCGGTCCCGCTGGAAAGCAGTCTCACTGGGATTCCGTTTGTTGCCACAATCCGTTCCAAATCGGTTCTCGGGCTGTCATCTGTGCGTCTGATTTTTCAGCCGGGCACAGATCTGATTACAGCCCGGCAGCTAGTGCAGGAGCGTCTGGCACTGGCTGCTTCAAGATTGCCGTCAGTGGCGCGGCAGCCCGTGATTCTGCCACCGCTTTCGTCGCTCAGTCGAGCCATGAAAATCGGACTGACAAGCGATGTTCTGAATCAGATGGATCTGACGGTGCTGTGCAGATGGACGATTCGTCCGCGTCTGATGGCGGTATCGGGCGTGGCCAACGTGGCGATCTGGGGTGAATATGATCGCCAGTTTCAGGTGGTTGTGGATCCTGACCATCTGCGATCGCACGGGTTGACTCTGAATCAGATCACGTCGGCAGTGCGGCAGTCCACCATAGTGGGCTCGGGCGGATTCGTGGATGTGTCGGTGCAGCGACTGTCACTGCGGCAGGCTTCTGCAGTCAGCGACCCGGAGGATCTGGCGAACACGGTCGTCGCGTGGCGGAACGGAGCCCCGCTGCGACTTGGTGATGTGGCCGACGTGCGAATCGGTGCGCCGCCGCCAATTGGTGATGCGGTGATCAACAGTCGCAAGGGGATCATGCTGATCGTGGAGAAACAGCCGTGGGCGAATACGCTGGACGTGACGACGGGTGTGGAGCGTGCGATGCGCGATCTGGCTCCGGCACTGCCTGACGTGCAGGTGGATACCACGATTTTCAGGCCGGCAACATTCATTGAGCGAGCGTTGACAAATCTGACTCGTTCACTGCTGGAAGGCTGCATTCTGGTCATTGTGGTGCTGTGTCTGTTTCTGTTTGACTGGCGAGCGGCTCTGATCAGTTCCATGGCCATTCCGCTGTCGCTGATGGCTGCGGTGCTGCTGTTGTATTTTCGCGGCGGTACGATTAATACCATGGTGCTGGCGGGTTTGTTGATTGCGCTGGGAGAGGTGGTGGATGACGCGATCATCGACGTGGAGAACATTCAGCGACGACTGCGTCTGAACAGGTTGCTGGCTGAGCCGAAAAGCATGTTTCAGGTGGTCCTGGATGCTTCGCTGGAGGTTCGCAGTGCGGTGGTGTATGCCAGCGTGATTGTGGTTCTGACATTGATTCCGGTATTTTTCCTTGACGGGCTGGCGGGTTCCTTCTTTCGACCGCTGGCGGCGTCTTATGTGCTGGCGATACTGGCGTCACTGGCAGTGGCTTTGACCGTGACGCCGGCGATGGCCATGCTGTTGCTGCCGGTGTCATCTGCCGCGCATCGCGATGCGCCACTGGTACGAATTCTGAAGCGAGTCTATGGTGGTGTGCTGCCGTTTTTTGTGCGGCACGCTGCGGTGTCAGCCGCGATTGTGCTGGTTGTTTTCACCGCGGCCGGACTGTCGGTGCCGTATCTTGGAGAGGAGCTGCTGCCGAAGTTTCGGGAAACCGATTTTCTCATGCACTGGGTGGAAAAGCCCGGCATTGGAATTGAGCCGATGAATCGGATATCAATTCGTGCCAGTCGCGAAATGCTGGCCGTCCCCGGGGTGAGGAACTTTGGAGCACACATAGGTCGGGCGGAAGTTGCGGACGAAGTGGTGGGTCCGAATTTCACTGAATTGTGGATCAGTATTGACGAGAACGTGGACTATGACAGTACGGTGGCTCAGGTGCAGCAGATCGTGGACGGCTACCCGGGGCTGTACCGGGATCTGCTGACATACCTGACAGAGCGGATCAAGGAGGTTCTGAGCGGGGCCAGTGGATCGATCGTGGTACGAATTTTCGGGCCGGATCTGTCCGACCTGAGGGCGCAAGCGGAAGATGTGCGACGGGTGATGGAAGAGATTCCGGGGGTTTCGGGTTTGAAAGTTGAGCAGCAGGTGCTGGTACCGCAGATCGTTGTGCGAGTGCGCAGCGAAGATGCCGTGAATTTCGGACTGACTCCTGGTGAAATTTCCACAGCCACCTCCACCCTGATCAATGGAACTCAGGTGGGAGAGGTCTTCGAGGATCAGAAAATTTTTCGGATTGTGGTGCAGGGTACCGATCGCCTGCGGGAGGATGTCGAGGCGATTCGCGGGTTGCTGCTGGATTCGCCGTCCGGAGCTCAGGTCGCGCTGAGTGATGTGGCGGACATCAGTATCGAGCCGGCACCGAATGTTATCAACCGCGAAAGTGCATCTCGGAAGATTGACGTGTACTGCAATGTGGCGGGTCGGGATCTCAGCAGCGTCGCGCGCGAGTTGGAGTCCGCAGTTCGAACGAAGGTTGCGTTCCGGGCCGGCTGTCATCCCGAGTTCCTTGGTGAATACGCGGAAGCCAGTGCGGCACGACGACGACTGATCCTGCTGTCCGCGCTGTCGGCCCTTGCGATATTCCTGCTGCTGTATTCGGATTTCCAGGCTTTTCGCCCTGCTGCTCTGATCTTTCTGACTCTGCCGTTTGCTCTGGCGGGGGGAATTGCCGGAGTGTTCCTGGGCGGAGGAGTTGTTTCGCTGGGGTCGCTGGTGGGTTTTGTGACTGTACTGGGAGTAGCCGTTCGCAATGGTATCATGCTGATCGATCACTACCGTCATCTGCAGCAGATGGAGGGTGTACCGTTCGGCCTGCCGCTGATCCTGCAGGGTGCTTCTGAGCGGTTGGCGCCTGTGCTGATGACGGCGCTGACGACCGGCCTTGCCCTGATTCCCATCCTGCTCGGGGGAAACATTCCGGGGCAGGAGATCGAGTATCCGATGGCATTTGTGATTCTGGGCGGACTGATCAGTTCCACCGTACTCAATCTGCTGGTGGTCCCTGCATTTTACTTTCGTGTGATGAAGCCATGCAGCGAGGTATGAGGAAGTGAGCCGCATGAAAGCTCAGGGGTATTCGTCAGCGTGTGGCGGTCCGCAATCAGTGCGGCGGATGGTCACGCAGGGATGACGCGGTTGGGTGGCATCATTCTTGCTTCGAAACGCCGGTGGCGGTAGGATCTGGTGGAGTGGTCGATCGGCGTGGTGAGCCGTTTCCGGAGTGTTCAGATGCTGCGAATCAGTCGGGCCGGGGCGGTCGCTGGTGGAGTTCGATCACGGCGTGATCTGTTGCAGGCGGGCAGTCTGTCTGTGGTCAGCGGTCTGACGTTGCCGCGGCTGCTGCGTGCCTCGGAAAATCAGGTTGGTGGTGTGGATCAGCGGTCGGCTGCGGCTGCGGGGCGTCGTCCGGGAGTGGCGAAATCTGTGATCCTGTTCAATCTGCTGGGTGGTCCCAGTCAGTTGGACATGTTTGATATGAAGCCGGGGGCTCCGCTGGAGATTCGCGGTCAGTTTTCACCGATACAGACGGCAATATCGGGGGTGCAGATCTGCGAGCATCTGCCAAATACGGCCAGGATCATGCACAAGCTGGCTTTGATCCGTTCGGTGACTCACAACTACAATGCTCACAATCCGCTCAACATCATGACGGGATTCAGTCTGGGCAATCCCGCAGCTCTGACTCCTGCCCCCACGGATCCTCCGGATATCGGTGCTGTGTGTCAGTATCTGGGACTGGGTCGTGTGGATATGCCGGGCGCGGTGTGTTTGCCGTGTTATCCTGGCTGGGGTGAAAGCAGCATGTATCCGGGGATTCGTCGTCCGGGACCCTATGGTGGCTGGCTGGGGGCTCAGTATGATCCACTGTTCAGTCTGTGTGAGCCGACTTTTGATCGCAAGCCTGATCGTCCGTACTATGGCACAGCGATTGCGATGGGCGAACCGCGTATGCCTGCGGCGGATGCGTTGCCGGAGATGACTCTGGATCGTCTCGATCGTCGTCGCAGTATGCTGCAGCAGCTGGATCAGCAGTTTGCGAAGCTGCAGTCGTCCGGGGCACTGGAGCGAATGGATCGAATCCAGCAGAAGGCGTTTGGTTTACTGACTACCAGTCGCGTGCGTGAGGCCTTTGATTTGTCGGGTGAATCTGAGGAGTTGCGGGGGAGGTATGGGCGATCGTTGTTTGGCAACTGCATGCTGGTGGCGCGGCGGCTGGTGGAAGCGGAGGTACCGTTCATCAGTGTGCATGCAGAAAACTTCCTGCCACACGGTTCATTTACGTACGACATGCATGAGAACAATTTTGCGATGCTGCAGGATCACAATCTGCCGGTGCTGGATGCGTTGTTGCCGGCACTGATTGAGGATCTTGAGGAGCGTGGACTGCTGGAGACGACACTGGTGTGGGTGATGGGTGAAATGGGTCGATCGCCGAAAATCAACGCGAAGGCAGGTCGTGAGCACTGGCCGCAGTGCGGTTTTTGTCTGCTGGCTGGGGGTGGCATACGGCCGGGAGTGGTGCATGGCAGTTCGGACGCGATTGGGGCGTGGCCGGCGTCAGACCCGGTGACTCCTGCGGACATTGTGGCGACGATTTACAATCAACTGGGCATCGATGCGGGAACGATGCTGCCGGATCGCACCGGCCGTCCATTGGCGATTGCCCATGGCGGCGTGCCGATCTGGGACGTGGTGGGGTGAGGTTGGGGCCTTGCCGCAATGCGGATGGTGTCGTGGTCATGCGTTCGGTGTGTTGGAGGAAAGTTCACAGACCGGGTGGATACTTCGTGCTGCGTTGGTGGCACTGAACGATCCCGCCGGTGCTCGCATGGCCAACGTGGCTTTGATAGACTCGTCTGGCGTTGTCAGTTGGGCAGGTGTCGAGGACCTCGGGAGTGTGGCGATGAGGTTTGGCAGTTGGGTGTCGGGAGTCAGTGTTGCCGTACTGTGCTGTGTTTTGCCATTGATGGCAGACGACGTGTCGGTCTGGCCGCAGTTTCGCGGACCGGGTGCGCGGGGGGTAGCGGTGGCAACGGGTGTGCCTGAGGTGTGGTCAGCGACTGAGAACGTGGAGTGGAAGCGGGACGTTGCCGGCCGGGGCTGGTCATCGCCGGTGGTGTGGGGAGAGAGTGTGTTCCTGACGACGGTGGTGAATACCGGCAAGTCGGAGGAGCCGAAGAAGGGATTGTATTTTGGTGGCGACAGAACTGCTCCGCCGCAGTCCGTGCATCAGTGGAAGGTGCTGTGTCTGGATCTGGCGACGGGTGCGGTACGGTGGGAGCGGCAGGTGCATGAGGGGCAGCCGCAGTCATCGATACACATCAAAAGCAGTTTTGCTTCTGAGACGGCGGTGACGGACGGTGAGCGAGTGTATTTCTGTTTTGGCAACGTGGGGATTTTTTGTTTTGATTTTGCGGGTAGCGAGGTGTGGCGGCATGAGTTGCCGGCGTTGCCGATGCGATTTGGCTGGGGGACAGCGGCATCGCCGGCGTTGCATGATGGCCGGCTGTATTATTGTGGTGACAATGAACAGCAGTCTTATCTGCTGGCACTGGATGCAGCGACGGGGAAGCAGTTGTGGCGGACGGAGCGTGAGGACAAAAGCAACTGGTCGACTCCGTTCGTCTGGCAGCACCAGCAGCGGACTGAGATTGTGGTAGCGGGAACTGGTGGCATCCAGTCGTATGATCCTGACGGGCAGTTGCTCTGGTCGACTCGCGGCGGCATGTCCAGCATCACCATTGCGACTCCGTATGCAGCCGATGGCCTGCTGTACGTCAGTTCGGGGTATGTGCTGGATCAGCAGCGTCCGATTTATGCGATTCGTCCGGGTGCGGCGGGTGACATCAGTCTGGCGAAGGGTGAAAGCAGCAATCAGTTCATTGTGTGGTCTCAGGCGAAGGCCGGGCCGTATAATCCATCGACGCTGGTGAGTGGTTCGCGACTGTTTGTGCTGTATGACCGGGGTTTTTTTGCGGGGTTTGATGCACTGACGGGGCGTGAGTTGTTTGGGCAGCAGCGATTGCCGAACGGGCGTGCGTTTACTGCATCACCGTGGGCAGCAGACGGGAAGATTTTCTGTTTGAATGAGGATGGGGTGACGTTTGTGCTGCGGGACAGCGACCAGTACGAGCTGATCCGGACGAATTCACTGGCCGAGGACGACATGGGCATGGCGACTCCGGCGATTATCGGTGACCGCTTGTTGATTCGCACCGCGGCTCGGATTTACAGCATTCGCAGCGCGAAGCGGGATTAGCTTTCAGTTGTCAGTGGTCAGTGGTCAGTTGTCAGTGGTCAGTGGTCAGTGTGCACGGGCGGAGAGCGGTTTTCTTGTAGTGTGGGGTGGATGCAAGGTGGGTGTGTTGGGGGAGTGTTTTTTTGCCGCGGAAGAACGCTGAAAAACGCGGAAGTGCTGGCGTCGGGAGTTTTTAACCACGAATGACACGAATTACACGAATGAAGGTGATGGTGTTTTGGGGGATTTGAAGTTCGCAAGACGCGAACAGTGGTCAGTGGTCAGTGGCGAGTTTTTTTGGCCACGGAAGAACACCGAAAATCGCATGGGGCAGAAGGTGGGGAATGGTGTAACCACGAATGGCACGAATGAACGGAATTGGGTCAGGGGGGCTTTTGAACGACGAAGCAGACGAAATAGAACAACCGCACCGGCCTGCTGAGGCGGGAGTTGGCGGGTTTGGGCAGTTTTCAGTTGGCGGTGGCGAGTTTTTTTGCTTCGGAAGGACACGGAAGGACACGGAATGTCACGGAAATGAATGGCTGTGGCGGCGTCCTGAGAACATTCCGATGATGCCGCCGGCGTGGGGTTGTGGCCCGTTGACTGCAGGTTTGCCGGGTGCCTGACCCTTTCGGTCGCGGATCGTTTTCCTGATCCGTGGGGCAGGTTGGGGGAGACGGGGCAGAGACCTGGGTGGGGGACTTGCCCGGGCTAAAGCCCAGGCTACGGTTTTTGTTCAAGGCGTGAAGAATGCCCGGGCTATGGTTTTGTGCTCGGTTTTACCCGGGGGACACGGGGAACAGGGAGCAGTTCGAGAGCGAGGGGTGAATGGACTCTGAGGTGTGTGCGTCAGGGAACCGCTGCTTTGGCGGGGGTGATGGCCAGCCCGTCCAGCCAGAGTTGCAATGGGGGTGCTCCCCACGAGTCAAAACACAGGCTGACCGCACAGATCTCGGATGGCACTTCGCCGTCACGCACCCAGTCGCCGCCACCGGAAAGTGGCACTGTCAGTCTCCGCCACCCTTCACGCTCCTCACTGTACGACAATTCCCGCATCAGATCGCGTCCCTGGGCCGGTTCCAGATGACAGCGACTGCCATCAGTTCCGTGCAGCACCACAAATGGACCTCCCTGCCAGCCGGTCACATCCGAGTTGATTGCTCGCAGCCAGACACTCAGTTGCTGCCCCGGCCGCCCGGGGATTTGCAGCGAACGGTCCTGCGGCCACGTCAATGCGACTCGAAATCCCGCATACGGGGTGATTGCAACCTGCAGTGCCTGCTGCCCCACCAGCGACGACTGATTCGCTGCCGTAAAAGTGGCCTGCGACACCTGCTGATCGCTGCGCACTCGATCATGAAAATCCGTAATCTCCCACCCTGCCCCGGAATGTTCCGTGCCCAGCTCCCGTACGTCCTCCACCACATACACGTTGCACCACGCCGGTTCAATCTGTCCGCTCGCGACGACATTGGCCCCGATTCGATGGAAACCGGGGTGGTCAAACTGCTGAGTCACCTTCAGTCCCTGCTGCAGCGGCTGAGCATCAATCTGCCATGTCACTGACTGATCGCCACCACCAGGGACTGACCACGTGCCACTCTGCCCAACCGACAACACCTCCGGTCCCGCAATCTTCACTGAGGCCCGGCTGTCGGTTGCTGTCACCGAGTCCGCTTCAGGCAGTTCGATCACACTCGTAACGCCTTCAGCCCACTGTACGTCCGCCGCTGAGTTGTGATGGAAGCTGTTGCCGGCCAGTACGATCCAGTCGGCATACTGTCCGTAAATTCCCCAGCGATTTTCTGCGAGCTGATTGTTCTGCAGCACCCAGTGCCACGCTTTCCACTTCTGACCCTGCGATCCCTGGTCACCAATCAGTGCAATTCCGGCTCCATTGTTGCCCACACAACGATTGCCTCGCGCGAGAGTATGACTGGACGAACCGAACATAAACACGATGCCGGCATGGCCTGCATCCGGCAGATGCGGCGAATTGTGATGCCCTGCCGCAAGCCCGTTGAACGAAGCCTCGTTGCCGATCAACCGCGTCTGATCAGAACCGCCCAGCCAGAATCCATAACTGCTGTGATTGGCTCGATTCGCCACAAACGTATTGCGCGGAGCCCAGCATTCAATGCCATTGTTGTTGGCGTACGAACAGTCATTGCCTTCAAAATAGTTGTCCGTGCTGCACCAACCATTCAGGACTCGCACAAAGATCCCGTCCCCGCCATGCGTGCAGTCATTGTGCAGAAACGTGTTGAAGCAGGAGCCACTCTCGATCAGGACGCTGGTGGAATCGCGAGCATGTACTTCATTCGGGGCAATTCGAATGCCATGACTGAGTACGTTGTGCCGGATCGAATTGCGGCTGGCAGTCCAGAGCTTCAGGCAGGTGTTGGAACAGTGTGAGAAGTCATTGTCGACCAGCAGGTTGTCGTTCGAATCCAGCAGCACACACCCGTCCCAGACGCGATTGGCGCGGTTTCTGAGCAGTGTGGAGCGAGTCACATGATCCAGCAGGATGCCGCCCCGCCTTCCATTCTCACCCCACCCAAAGTCGGGATCGTGGAAGTTGTCTGAGAAATTGCAGTTTTCAATAAGCCAGCCGGATCCCTGTCGAACGACCAGCCCGGTATCCCAGCCTCGTGCATTCACATTGCGGAGCGTCACATCGGAGACGCCTTCGGCAAGAATGGCGATGCCCTGATAATTTTTGGGCGCAGTACCGGAATCCCGCGGTGCTCCGACCAGCCACGCCCCCTGCCCGTCTATGGTGATGCCGCTTCGGCGAATGATCAGAGCACCATAAGTGCGGGCGGGATCAAGCTGGATATTTTCGGTGATTTCGAGTGCGGGCTGTTGAGCCAAGGAGATGGGTGGGAACAGCAGCAAACAGGCAAGGAAGCGGAGCATGGCAGGGGTTCAGTTTTCAGTGTTCAGTTTTCAGTTTTCAGTGTTCAGTTTTCAGTTTTCGGTTTTCAGTTTTCGGTTTTCAGTTTTCGGTTTTCGGTTTTCGGTTTTCGGTTTTCGGTGTTCGGTTTACGGTGTTCGGTGTTCGGTGGGGCTCGGTGTTGGCAAGGATGGAGCGGCGGTTGCTCGAAGGCTCGGGTGGGACTCAGGGTGGGGTGTTTTGAGAGTTTTTTTTACCACAGAGGGCACGGAGAGCACGGAGGAATCGCAGCGGCGGGGTGTGGGGATCAGGGGCAGGAGGTTTCTTTGCGAGGGGATGGGGTGGGGCTGCAGGTGTGGCGGGGGTGGGTTGGGTGCGGTGAACAGCGTGTGATCAAAGGGCGGCACCGTGGCTGGGGTGCCGCCCTTCGTTCGCTGGACCAGTTTCCTTTATTTGGCGGGTTCTGCTGCAGCGGGTGCAGCGACGGCCTGCTGGAAGGCTGCTGTGCCGCCGACGACAGGTATTTCGAGGGAAGTTTGGTTCAGGTCCACGGTCAGAATTGTGCCGGGATCGGGCCACAGCGTGAAATCGCGGTCCGATGAAAAAATCATCAGACCAATTTTTTCACCCGCAGAAATCACCTGGTCGTCAGGCTGCAGTGTAAACGACAGGTCGTAGAACTGGCCGGGCGTCAGAGAATCGCTTTGTGTGAGTGATGCGTGATTCTGCGGATCCGCCCAGCCGCGAGTAATCACGTCGTCGGTGATCTGGCGACTGTCTGTCCATGGCAGTGAGACCAGCCAGACCGACAGGTTGGCCGCCGGGCGACTGCTGGCCAGTCGGATTTTCAGTTTCGCGGTCCCGGACAGATGCAGCGGTTCCTGCAGTGCGGGCGTTGCGTACAACAGGCGATGATTGGTCCAGTCAGCCTTTGCCAGAATCGCTCCGCTGAAGGAAAAGTTATCAATCAACGACTCCAGCTGCTGATCAGCGGTTTTTGCGTCGGCTGCCACCATGGTCAGTGGCCCCGCTGTGACTCCGCCCGGCTGCGGACGCAGCGTCACCATACCGGCCTCCGGGTGCGGATAATCGGCATAGGAGACCGGATTGCCCCGAGTTGCTCCTTCGCGGACAATCCATGACTTCGGATCCTTTTCAACATCGTTCTGAACGCCGTACACGTACCGGGTGAACCAGCGGTTCATCTGCTTCAGAGGCGGTGGGCCTCCGTGGCCTCCCTGGTGAAAATAGACCTGATGCGGCAGTCCTTTGGCTTTGACGGCTTCATAAATCCGCACGCTGTGTTCCGGCATCACGTTCCAGTCATTGAAGGCATGGGCCATCAGCATGGCCGCTTTCATGGACCCCAGCTGATTCAGATAATCACGGCTGGCCCAGAAATCGTTGTAGTCCCCGGTCACGCGATCCTGAAAACGGATCATCTGCAGTTCGCGGTATTCACGATCACAGTATGCGCGCGTGGCCGTCGGCCCACTGGCAATGAAGTCGTACAGTACGTCAATGTCTTCACCCATGTACCCACCGGGATGTCGCACCAGCCCGTGCGAGCGATAGTAGTGGTAGTACGAGGTGTTGGGAGCGACCGGGATAATGGCTTCCAACCCGTCGACTCCGGTGGTCGCGGCCGCCAGGGGCAGCGTACCGTTGTATGAGGTGCCGGTCATTCCCACTTTGCCTGTACACCACGTGGCTGTGACTTTTTCGCTGCCGTCGGGAGTGGTGTAGCCGTGGGCGCGACCGTTCAGCCAGTCAATTACCGCTTTGGGAGCCAGTGATTCGTTGGGGCCACCGACCGTGGGGCAGCCCTGCGAACGCCCGGTGCCTGGTGAGCACGAATGCACCACCGCGAAGCCTCGTGGCACCCAGTCATTGACATGCGTATCTGAGATCTGCTGCATACCTTCCTGATGGGGAATCGGCTTGGGGGCCTGGTGACGGGCCGGGGCCACATTGAGTTCGTGGCGTGGATTCCAGAAGACTTCGGGCGAATTCGAGCCTGTGCCGGCATAGTACGGACTGGTTTCGTAGATCACCGGGACCTTCAGATTTTCCGTGTCCGTCTGTTCGGGACGGGTGACATCGACGTGCATACGGTCTTTGCGTCCGTCACCGTCCGAGTCAAACTCGGTTTCCACCCAGAGGTTCTGGCGAATCCATTTTTTGGAGTCTTTGAAGGCGGGGACGATCTGTGCTTCGCCGTCTTTGAAGATGGGTCCGGCTTTTTCGGTGCCGGCAGCCGGTTCATCGGCGACCACGGTTCCGGCACTGGCCAGCAGCGCTGAAAGAAGCAGGCATGTGTTGAGCCGGCGGAGAGGTGACAGGGTGTGTTCTGGTTGCATTGCGGAAGCTCGTGTTACCTGGACGAGAGTTGGGTGTTTGTGGTTGGTGCAGGTTCGGTGGAAGAGTCTGCGATGTGGAGATTAGCTGAGGAGGGGGCGTTTTGCACGTCCGGGCCGGGGGAACAGCGGAGGGGACGAAAGTGGGTGTATTGTTTTGGGGGCTGGGCGTGGGTGACAATGTGGCTGAGGGTGCTGATCTTGCCCCCTCACCCCGACCCCTCTCTGCCTGCGGGAGCGAGGGGGGGCATGAGTTTTCAATTTTCAATTTTCAATTTTCAATTTTCAGTCAGGGGTGGGGACTGGTGACTGGTGCGGGATAATGCGATGGG
>CAITYU010000493.1 GCA_903896675.1 uncultured Planctomycetaceae bacterium | reverse complement strand
GAGCTACCTCAGACAAATCAACACCCTCGGGATCGTTGCCCGCCGGGCCGACACCACGCAGCTGTAGCGCCGTCACCGCCTGCAACTTACCGACACTGGACGCAAGCAACCCGCCGGTACTTCTAAGCGCTGGACCACTGTCGCTGTTACCTGCCCCGTCAACTAATCCCGCACTGTCTGGATTGTGCGAACGCAACTGTCGCAGATACTTTTCAGCGACTGCTCTGTTACCGAGCGAGCTCTCTTCGGCGACCACTGCCAGCCACCATGCGGCAGCCAGAATCTCGGCTGTTTCCGTCAATCCCCGCTTAGCAAGCTCAGCCAGCGTAGCTTCGATCGTGGCACCATCGCCGGCGGCTGAGGGATGCAGGCAAACAGAGGCAACGAATTCCCGAAGCTGCTGCAATGGCAATTCAGCCAGCATTTTCGCGGTAATCAGTGCTGGCTGGGGAGCCGGACGAAGAGCTGCAGGACTCACATTCCAGCTGCCATCAAGCTTCAACAGTGTGTGCTCTGTAATACCCTCAGGAATTATCGCGGGTGGCGAGTTCTGAAGGACAGAGAGTCGCAGCCACTGAATGGAATTCAGCTGCACATCGGCCGGGACATCGCCCAGCAGCCTCGATTGCGTCAGATCAGCTGCAGACTGCAGCAGCCATGCTTCGCCGAGTAGTTCAGTGGCGGCTTGTTGCTGCTGCACAGATGACGAATTACCGGCAAGTGACCTGCGGATTTCTGCTGCGGCCACAACTTCTCCATTGAGCAGCAAAGTTTGGATTTGCTCAATCGGTGTGTTGCCACCAGTCTTCGGCCATGCCGTAATTGCGCCCGAGGTACCTGAAAAGATCAGTTCGTTATCGCCGGCAAGCGCGCCGCCAACAGGCCTGGCCTGTGGCGGTAAAAACAGATCCGATTGTTCAACTCGCCTGCCAGCGCGAGTATCAACTACGATCGGACCGCCACTCAGCTGCGGGATGACGCAGCGTTCTGCCGTGCAAAACGGCACTCCGCTGCATGGGCTGATTTCAACAATCCAGCGCTGTGAGCCATCAGCGAGGTCAAGGCTGCGGCAATGCCGTTCACCAATAAGAATCACCTGATCCTCGAACAACCCGGCTACCAGAATATCCGGGCTCCCACCCGGCCCGTCGGCACCATCGGAACGCCGCGAGACTGACCATCGAAGTCTGCCGGAAGAAGTATCCACAGCCTGCACACTCGCAGACCACGGCGCCGCACACACAATCACGTTTGGCGATGCTGCCGGCAGAAATGGGCAGCGAGTAAACAGCGTCTCATCGGGAAAGTAATTGTCAGTCGCAAGCGGCGTCAGTGCCTGCATCCAGCGACAACTGCCATCACCAGTACTAAAGGCCGCCAGCACAACGCCCTCAATGCTGCAAATCACAAGATCACCACTGATCATGCACACCGACTGACATCTTCCGCCTGCTGCCATCTGGATTTCGCGAAAGGGGTTGGCAAGCACAATCGGCTGACGCCAGATGAGCTTTCCTGTGGCGCGGTTCAGGCAGTCGACTTCAATAAGTTCATGATCGGGCGATTCACTGAGAATCACCAGCCGGTTGTGGCTGACCGCGAGACCACTGCAGAAGAGACGATCGGTGAACTGATCAACTGGCTGTTCTTCAGACTGCTGCTGAACGCGCTGATGAGCCCGGACCGGCCGATTGGCAGAGTATACGGCGTAAGGGAAATCGTGGTCACCGGCAGTCCAGGCTATTTCAGGCAGTATCTCCGGGTTGTCAGCGTGGTCGGCTTTCAGACGCAGGCAGACGATTCGGCTGCCCGCGCCGCCACTGCCAGGCTGTAATTCATCCGGAAGCATCGCATTGAAGCGGGGAAACGCCATCGGCCACGGATCACCGTCGATCTGCTGACTGTTTCCCCCGTAGATCGGAAAACGATCGACAAACCAGAGATACTCCTGATCGGCAAGCACGATGCCCCAGCGAGTGTCCTGTTTGAGATCGATGGGGCGGGAATCACGGCTGCCGAACGTCAGTACTTCAGACTCTCCAAAGTGATGTTCTTCACCAGGCTCTCTCAGCGCAGGGTCGGTTTCCACCAGCCAGCATTCCCGGCCTGTCCGGCGATCCAACGCAACGATCCGCGCAGGCGTTCTGCAAATCACCCATGGTCCCCAGCAAAGCGGACGCCAAAGCTGCAGATTGCCCAGTGTGGCAGCAGCCTGCGGGTCCTGCGACAGCAGCAGATTGGATTCAGCCTGCTGACGCTCTGCACCTCGCGACTGTACTGATTCGCGCCAGGTCCAGACGGGACGAGGCCACGGGGCAGCAGCAAATGACTGCTGGAGCGCAACCGTGCTGGTGACCTGTTGATTAGAAAACGGGAGCGCCGGGGCAGGGATTGACTGAGCAGCGTCGCTGGGAGCGGTTGCAACCGACGCCGCCTGCAGCCTACGTTGCAGTGGCTGCAGCAGCGTCTCCGCACGGGACTGCAGAATGGTGCCGGAGTACAACTTCAGAGTTTCACTGATCGTCGCTGCAGCTATGCTGTTTTCGCCGGCCTGCCAGGCTTCAAGCGCCCGCAGCAGGCAGAGCCGGAGATGCAGTTCTGACAGCG
>CAITYU010000492.1 GCA_903896675.1 uncultured Planctomycetaceae bacterium | reverse complement strand
TATTTTCAGGGTGACAGGGTGGGCCCGGTGCAGGAACGACCCGGCGCGGGTGTTTGTCCGCGGTCCGCGGTGTGATTCATGGCTGCAGGATCCTGCCGACTTCCTCCGGTTGAAAACACAGTGCTTTGGGGGTCGTGGGGTGCGTAAGCAGCCCGGGCTGAAGCCCGGGCTACGGATTTTGTCCCTGGCGTCAGCATTGACCGGTTTTCCGGCCATTCTGAGTTGCTGGCAACTCAGCCGTAACGGCGTATCATACAACGATTGTCTGCCCTGGGTAACGGAAAAGTGCGAATGTCGGCTCTGGTTTATCTTCTGATTGCGGTACTGCTGGTGCTGCTGAATGGTTTTTTCGTCCTCGCGGAATTCGCGGCGGTGAAGATGCGCCCTTCGCGGATCCGCGAGTTGCTGGATGACGGTGTGCGGGGAGCCTCGGCGGCGCAGCATGTATCCGAGCATCTGGACGATTATCTGTCGGTCTGTCAGGTGGGGATTACATTCACATCGATTGGTCTTGGATTTGTCGGTGAACCGGCGGTGGCAAGACTGGTGGGTCCGCTGCTGGAGTGGACGGGGTGGTTTGCGCAGGACAGCGCGGTTGTTCTGGTGTCGTCGTCGGCGGTGGCCATTTTCATCAGTTACACGGTGGTCAGTTATGCTCATATTCTGATTGGTGAGCTGGTGCCGAAATCGATGGCGATCCGGCGGACGGATCAGGCTTCGCTGGCAACGGCACCACTGTTGCGGATTTTCAGGACACTGTTTGATCTGCCACTGCGGGTTCTGAATGGATCGGCTGCGTTTCTGCTGCGGCTGATGGGCATTGCCAGTGTGACCGGCCACGATACTCACAGTGAGGACGAGCTGCGAATTCTGCTGAATCAATCGCAGTCAACGGGGATGATGAGTTTTCGCCGTTTGCTGTTTCTCGAAAACGTGTTTGACCTTGGTGAGTTGCAGGTACGGGATGCCATGCGTCCGCGTTCACAGGTCCGCTGCATGAACACCGCAGAGACTCTGGAAGAGAACCTGCAGACGGCCCGCCGTTATCGTTTCAGTCGCTATCCGCTGCTGGACGGTGCCGAGATGCCTCTGGGATTTGTGCATCTGAAGGATCTGACACTGTCCGGAGGCCAGCAGGAGAACCTGCGCGCACTGCTGCGTCCGGCGATCATGGCCGAGGAAACAGCCCCACTGGAGGCGGTACTGGCTGACATGCAGAAGAAGCGTTGTCATGTGGCGCTGGTGCGGGACGCCCGCGGCGCGTGGTCCGGCTTTCTGACACTGGAAGACGTCATTGAAGAGATTGTCGGTACGATCCGTGATGAGTTTGAGGACGAAGAACCGGTCAGCCTCGCAGACGCTCTGACGGAGGATCGGATCCAGTTGAACATCGAGGCGGACAGCACGATTGAAGCGGTGCGGCGTGCTCTGCTGCGACTGACTCCGGATTCACTGCCGGTTCCGCGTGATGAAATTGTGCGGGGTGTGGAAGAGCGTGAGCGACTGATTGAGACGTATCTGGGTCGCCATCTGGGGATGCCCCATGCGCGACTGTACGGTCTGCAGAAGGCGATCGTGCTGGTAATTCGTTCAGAGCGGGGAATTCCGTATCGCGGCACTACGGAGCGTGCGCATTTACTGTTTGTGCTGCTGACACCGGCTGGACAGCCGCGTGTGCACCAGCGATTGCAGGCGGTGATTGCGACGTTGCTGGACGAGAGCGAGTTTATTCCGGAGCGACTGCGGACAGCGGTCACGCCGGGCGAAGTGCTGGAGATTCTGCGAACGGGCGAGCAGGCGACGCTGGACTGACGGCCGTCCGGGCCGCTCCGCACCGCTGTGACTCCGAAAATCGGCGTTCATTCGCCCGGTTTTTAATGACATTTCTCCCGTGAATCGGTAGCATCCGATGGGTATTCCATCGGGATTTGCAGTGCAGTGGTGGTTGTGGCAACTGTGGCATTAGTGGAAGTCCGCATGAGAAACTCCGTTGTGCAACACCTGCTGCTGACGATGGTATCCACGTCAGTGCTGATTGTTGGTGGTGCGATCCGTGCGGATGACGATCCGCAGCGGCTGCAGTTTTTCGAACAGAAGATTCGGCCTGTCCTGGTCCAGCACTGTTACAAGTGTCATTCAACTCAGTCTGCTCAGGTTCGTGGCGGGCTGTTGCTGGATTCGCGAGCGGGCCTGCTGCAGGGTGGTGATTCTGGTCCGGCGGTGGTGCCGGGCGACATCACGGGTGGGCAGCTGCTGTCGGCACTGCGGCATGAATCGGTCCAGATGCCTCCGGACCGTCGTCTGCCGGATGCGGTGATTCAGGATTTTCAGACGTGGATTCAGGACGGTGCGGTGGATCCTCGTGAGGGCGTGGTGCGTCAGTCGCGGCCGCAGATTGATCTGGAACAGGGCCGTCAGTTCTGGTCGTTCCGTCCGGTGCAGAATTCTGTGGTGCCTGACGCAGGTGATGACTGGGCGCGGGATCCAGTCGATCGTTTTCTGGCTGCCGGCTGGCTTGCCGGTGGTCTTGCAGGTGCGCCCCGCGATGCGGCTCCTGAAACGCTGCTGCGGCGTCTGCATTTTGTCCTGACCGGGTTACAGCCCTCCGTGGACGAGCAGCGGGAATTTCAGCAGCGATATCAGCAGGATGCCGAAGGGGTGCTGCAGGAAACGGTGGACCGACTGCTGCAGTCGCCGCAATTCGGCGAGCGCTGGGGTCGGCACTGGCTGGATGTTGTGCGTTATGCGGATTCCACGGGTGGTGGTCGCAGTATGATGCTGCCGGATGCGTGGCGATTTCGGGATTATGTGATTCGTTCGTTTCAGCAGGACAAGCCATTTCCGCAACTGATTCGTGAGCATCTGGCGGGTGATCTGCTGCCGGCTGCGGATGCAGCGCAGCATGACGAACAGGTCACCGGTGCCGGTTATCTGATGCTGGGGGCAATCAACTATGAAGAGCAGGACAAAGAGCAGTTGCGGATGGATGTGGTGGACGAGCAGATCGACACGGTTGGTCGCACGTTTCTGGGTATGACACTCAGTTGTGCTCGCTGTCACGACCACAAGTTCGATCCGATTCCCACCCACGACTATTATGCTCTGGCAGGCATCTTCCGCAGTACTCGTTCACTGACCCCGGGTAATGTCTGTGGCTGGGTGACAAAGCCATTGCAGACCGGCGTTGATCCGGCAGCAGTGCAGGCATGGAATCAGCGTGATCAGGAGCTGGCGGACCAGATCGCTCAGTTGAAGAAACAGGCGGGTAAGGAGCCTGCCATGGCCCTGCCGGGCATCGTGGTGGACGATGACGAGGCAGAGCTGGAGGGTACGTGGACGGAATCAAAGGTGCAGCAACCGTTTCTGGGACGTGGTTATCGGCACAGTGGGATGCCAAGAACCGGGACCGGGGCGGTGTATCGGGTGAAGCTGCCGGTGGACGGCGAGTATCTGCTGCGGATGGTGATCAATCACGGCAGCAGCCGGACGGAGCATGTACCGGTGGTGATTTTTCATGCGGATGGAGAGACCGAGGTGGGTGTCAGCCAGCGTCAGCCTGGCCCGCAGCCCGGTGGTTTTCTGGAACTTGGTCGGTATCGATTTGAGGCTGCGACTGAGGCCCGGGTGGTGGTCCGCGCTGCGGCGGCAGCGCCTGGTCATGTGATTCTTGATGCGTTTCATTTTGTCCCGGCTGATCAGATTGCGAAGCTGGCAACTGCACAGCCGGCTGCTGCAACCGCAGGGGGCAGCGGGGGGAAAGCGAATCGGCTGAAGCAGCTTGAAGAGCAGCGAAAACAGCATGCGGCGAAGAAACCGCCGATGCCGATCGCCATGTGTGTTTCTGACGAGCCGCAGACGGGAGACTGGCATCTGCATGTGCGTGGTGAGATTCGCAATCTGGGTCCGGTGGTGCGGCGTGGATTTCTGCAGGTGGCCACACCTGCAGACCAGGCGTTGACGCTGTCGTCGGAAGTGACGGCCAGTGGTCGCGTACAACTGGCGGAATGGCTGGCGGGCGTGCAGAACCCCCTGACGTCCCGCGTGTGGGCCAATCGCATCTGGCTGAATGTGTTCGGCGCCGGCCTTGTCAGGACACCTGACAACTTCGGGTCTGCGGGTGAACCGCCGACTCACCCGGAATTGCTTGATCATCTGGCGTGGCAGTTGGTGCATGAGTGTGGCTGGTCGACGAAGGCGATGGTTCGCCGACTGGTGCTCAGTCGTGCCTTTCGCATGACATCGGATGACGGAATGCTGTCAGCCGAGCGGGATCCGGACAATCGTCTGTGGACTCGTGCCATCCGTCGGCGGCTTGATGCAGAGAGTCTGCGGGATGCGATTCTGCAGGCTGCGGGGACACTGGATCTGTCCATGACCGGAGGTCCGACGATCGCGAAGGTATCAACTTATGACAACGAGTACCGTCATGCGGATTATCCGTTGTACTGTCGCAGTGTGTATGTCCCGGCATTCAGAAATTCGATGCTGGATGTGTTTGAGATTTTTGATGCGGCCAACCCCAATACGGTAACTGGCCAGCGTAACCGCAGCACTCGCCCGGCCCAGGCTCTGTATATGCTGAACAGTCAGTTGCTGACACAGCAGTCCGAGCAGGCTGCCAGAAACTTTCTGTCCTCGGCTGGCTCGCAATCGCCGGACGTTTCCGCGATGATTGAAGTGGTGGTTCGCAGGTGTCTGGGGCGAGAACCTCTGCCTGGGGAACAGCAACTGCTGCTGCAGGCCGTACAGTCTGATCCGGGTTCTGCAGAGAACTGGGCAGCCGTATTTCAGGCATTGTTTTCCAGTCTGGATTTCCGTTTCATTGACTGAGGTTCTGGCAACGGGTGACAAGCGATGGCCAAGAATGTGTTTGGTGAGGATCTGCAGGTGTGTTCAGCAGATCCGATGACGGGATTTTTTCGCACGGGTCGTTGCGAGACCTGTGGTGAAGACATTGGGATGCACACGGTGTGTGCGGAGATGACGGCGGAGTTTCTGGCATTTTCGAAGAATGCCGGCAACGACCTGTCAACGCCCATGGCTCACTGGCGATTTCCGGGTTTGCAGCCGGGCGACCGCTGGTGCCTGTGCCTGCAGCGCTGGGTGCAGGCGTGGCATGCCGGCAAGGCCCCGCGACTGATCCTGAAGGCGACTCATATTTCCGCGATTGAGCATATACCGATGGAAGTGCTGCTGCAGTACGCGCTGGACGCGGAGGACTACGTGCCTGATCCACCGCTGGAAGACTGACGTGTGGTCTGTGTGTCTGTGTGTGTGGTGGTGATGGCCGAGCAGGGCGGGGGCGGGACATGTTGTGGCAGGGCACCGGACGTTGTCGTGTTGTGTTTTTTGTCGTGGCGCTGGTCTGCTGCTGCGGTCTGAATCCTGTGAGGGGCGTGGCAAGTGCGTTGCAGGCAGCCGATGAATTCACGGTACCGGATCTGACTGCTGACGAGCAGCGGGTGCTGCAGACGATTGAAGCCGGGGATGTGCTGGCGACTGTGTCTTTTCTGGCTGCAGATGAACTGGCGGGCAGGGATACTCCATCGAAAGAGCTGGAGATTGCCAGTGCCTATGTGGCAGCGCGATTTCGCGGGGCTGGTCTGGAGGGTCTGGCAGGGAACGGCAGTTTCTACCAGGTGCAGGAAATGCCCCGCTATTTTGCTCCGAACGGCCCGGTATCGCTGGTCACGGCTGCCAGTCCGCAGGGTGTGGCTGGCTGTGTGGCGCTGGGTGGCGGCGACGCTGCAGTGGATCTGCGTGGAGTTGTATCAGCGGATGCGGCGGGTCGTGAGCTGCGGGGGGCGATTGTGGTGGTGGACGAGCCACCGCTGCCGCCTGCGGCAGCCGAAAATCCTGCGGTGGCTGCTCTGAGTGTGGCTCGAAGAGCGGCCCCACTGGTGGCTCGTGGTGCAGCGGCTGTGCTGATTCGTACCGCGGCGGATGGAGTTCTGTCAGAGGCGGTGCAGCGTCTGCGGGCCGAGTCTGTGGCACTGCCGCAGCAGCTTTCATTGCCGGTGGTACTGATACCGGCGGACGCGGATCTGGCTGGTGAGGTCCGGTTGTCGGTTCCGCCGCGGCGGCGCGAGTCCGAGCAGGTACGCAATGTGGTGGGCGTGCTGCGTGGTGCGGATCCGGGTCTGTCAGCGGAGGCCATCATCATTACGGCTCATCTGGACCACATCGGTCGTGCTGCGGGTGATCGTCAGGGTGATGTGATCTTCAACGGTGCGGATGACAATGCGACGGGAGTCACGGCTGTGGTGACTCTGGCAGAGGCCTTTGGTCGTCTGCAGCCGCGTCCGGCCCGATCGGTGGTGTTCATGACGTTCTGGGGCGAAGAGAAGGGACTGCTGGGTTCGAAGGCCTGGTGTGAGCAGCCGTTGTGGCCTCTGGAGAAGACTGTTGCGAACATCAATATTGAGATGATCGGGCGTCCTGAGGAGGGAGCTGCCGAGAAGATGTGGGGCACCGGGTGGACTCGCAGCAGTCTGGGTCCGCAGCTGGCGGCGGGGGCGAGGCGTGCGGGAGTGGAGGTGTTTCACCGTGAGGATGTGAGTGAGATGCTGTATGCTCGCAGTGACAACTATTCCTTTGTGCAGAAGGGCGTGATCGCTCACAGCTTTTCGGCCGGATCGCTGCATCAGGACTATCATCAACTGACGGACGAGTATACTCGGCTGAATCTGCCGCACATGACGCGGATCATTCAGGGATTGTTTGCGGGAGCGTTGCCACTGGCACGAGGTGAGCTGACGCCGACGAAATCAGCGCCAGCGAAGTGACTTCCCCGGCGATCTGCAGTCCCTGCTTTGCGGGCCCCGAATATCCGG
>CAITYU010000491.1 GCA_903896675.1 uncultured Planctomycetaceae bacterium | reverse complement strand
TACGAAAGGCACATCAACAACAGCAGACGACATCGGTGTCAGATTCTCTGGCGGATCACTGATCGGATACATTGCACCGGACAGCACCTACGCATTCTCAGCAAGTGGCACCGCAGCACTCGTCGGCGTCACCGACCTGACACTCAGCGGGACACTTTCCGCGCAGAAAAACACGACTGGCAGTAACGTCAACAGATCCATCACCGTGGCCGGCGTGCAGCGAACTCTCGACGTCGCAGCAGGACTCTCACGCGTCGGTGGCAGCGTCACGCTCACCACCCCAATCGCCAACCTGTCTGCTGACTTCGCAGTGGAAACTTCCGGAAGTTCGCCCAACCAGGAAGTTGTTTTTTCCGCAGATAATGTCTCTACTTTCGTCGGCGACACGAAGGGCACCACCACCACAAGTGACGATATCGGAGTTCGATTCTCTGGGGGATCACTGATTGGGTTTATCGCCCCGGACAGCACCTACGCATTCTCAGCGGCGGGCACTGCCGCACTCGTGGGTATCAACGATCTCACACTCAGTGGCACACTTGCAGCGAAACAGAATACCACCGGGGCAAATGTCACGAGGACAATCACAGTCGCCGGCGTTCAACGCACCTTGAGTGTTGCTGCCAATCTTTCCTCAGTATCAGGCAGCCTGACCATCGGTACAGGCATCGCCGACTTCACTGGCGATTTCCTGATCGAATCGCGAGGCACCACACCGAATCGAACCCTGATCTTCGGCGCCGCGGGAATGGAAGCCTTTATCGGCAGCACTGGCGATCCGGGCACCGCGGACGATGTGGGGCTGAGGATTTCAGACACCTCCGTCATCGTTGTCGTCGATTCTGCGAAGAACTATGCAGTCGACGCCTCTGGGTCAGTAACCGTCATGGGGCTGACGGGCCTTGACATCTCAGGCAGCCTGCGATTTGAAAAGAACACGACCGGCCAGACAGTCAATCAGACCGTCACCATCGGGTCCGTGACGCGAACAATTCAGCAATCACCCGGACTGACTCGCCGCAGTGGAACGCTCTCCATCACCGCAGCGGATTTCGTGGATTTCTCCGGCAGCTTCTCAATTTCAGACACCAGCGACGGCACGGGACTGCTGATCGGAGCATCGGATATTGATGTGTTCCTTGGACGAGGTGCCTCCACAACGACCACGTCAGACGACCTCGGACTTTCGGTCAGTGACGCCAATCTTGGAATTCTGCTCTACACAAGCACAGCAGCGAAGGGCAAATACGCCCTTTCCGCCTCAGGCAATGCAGCCCTTGTTGGACTTCCGGGCCTGACACTGAGCACCACCGGTATGCAGGTTCGCAGAAACACCACAGGCCAAAGCGTCAGCGAGACGGTGGATATCAACGGAACCTCAATCCCCATTGAGTTCGCAGACGGCAGCGATATTTCGGAGTTCTCGGGAGAAGTCACAATCTCGGCGGCAGATATCTTCGAAATTTCAGGCAACCTTTCGGCCACTCGCACTCGCTCCGGAAATGTTGTGCTTAATGTGCCGGAGCTGTCACTCAGCATCAATCAGGGTCGGGAGGAAGTATTCAGCGTGGCTGGCAGTGGTCGCTTCCTGATCTCACCAGAAGACGGCTTCCGCGTCGTTGATCTCGGGATGCAGAGCATCAGCGCCTACAATGTTTCCATACCGATTGCCGCTGGCGAGTTACCGGACTTTTCCAGGCCAGTTGAAGGCAATGGATCAGGCAGCTTTGGCGGAACGTGGTCCGGTGGTTTGTCTGGAGCGAAGGCCGGGGTTGCATTTGCGAATATCTTCGGCGGCACCGCTGAAGCATCAGTGCTCAGTCGCAACGGATACATCGACATCAACTACTATGCTCCGGACGGCGAAACGGTCTCAGAAGCGTCCATTCTTGACTCCGCCCCGGAATTTACCCTCTCCGGCTCGGCGGTCGCTGACGCAGTAATCGACAGAGTGGAAAAACTGTCGTCAACCCGCTACCGCTACCACTATAAGGACTCTGACAAGTCCAACACGACCCCGCTGTTCACCGCCGGCACGGTGCAGGTTCAGTTTGCAGCGGGCAGTTGGAGCACCGACAGCGGCGCGACCGCCCCAGCAGCCCAACTGTCGGCGACGATCCGCGACGGTGCCGGCAAAGCCAGTTCGTCGTCCAGCGTCAAGCGCGGACCACTGAACATCAGCGGGCCAAAAATCAGCATCGAAGACATCAAATTCAACCTCAAGCCCGCCGCGGGCGGTGGCCTGCCGGACACGGCCGACGTGGTCGTCACCGTCGGCCTTGGCGCTGACAGTGGCTCACTCAAATTCGGCTCGGACGCCCAGCGTTCGAAATCCGGCGTCGCTCTGAACCTGACCGGAATCATGGCCACATTTGACATTGCAGTCAGCCTGAATATCCCGGCGATTCTTGGCATGAACAGTGAGCCGAAGATTCGCACAGGTGGCTTCACCGGAAAGTTCTCACTCGACGTCGCCACGCTGGATCTGACAGTCCCGAATGTCGTGAACGTCAATGCCACGGGTATCTCAATCCAGATGAACCCCCAGATTGACACGGACGGCGATGGGCAGGTATCAACTGGCGAACAGGCAGCCTTCGACGCTCGGGAAATACTGCGAGTCAACGACGTTTCAGTCACCATCCCGAAGATCTCCGCGTCCGGGACGCTGCAGCCGTACACAAGGGCGGACGGCACCACCATTCCGGGCCTCCAGTTGCGCAACAACGGCTTCACCCTCGGAGACGCCAGTCTGACCAAAGCCGGCCCCTTCATGCTGGGCAGTGTTCTGGAACTCGGCAGCATCACAGCGGGTGTGACAGACTTCAGCGTGACGTTTGGTGGCAACGTGGACTTCGATGGCGAAGTCTACTTTGCGACCACCTCGGCAAAACTTTTCCCCGGACGCACTTATACAGCCATCTTCGAAGACAGTGCTGACGCCGGCAGTGAAGCGCTCCGTGCAACGGCTGAATTTGACAACGGTGAATTCAGGACATTTGGTGTCGACACTGACAAATTCACACTGAAGATCGGCAAATTCCTGAGCGTCTCGGCAACAAACGCCGTGATCAACACAGACGCCAAAGACAACGAAGAAGTTGTTTCGTTCGATATGCTCTCCGCCAGCCTGAAGGTCGGCAGCTTCTCAGTCAACGGCGAGATGAGACATTTTGCCATAAAGGGAGATGGATCGTTCCTCAGTAAGCCGGGATTCGGCGTCTTCGTTTCAGTTGATGCCGCAGACCCCAACGCACTGAAGTGGCCGTCATGGATGCCAATTCAGGTGACCGGGTTCGGAATCACGTGGGAAAACATCAATACTGATCCCACGAACTTCAAGCTTATCATGGACGCTTCGGTCAAGAACATATTCAACCTGCCACTGCAGGTCACCGGGGCTGTCAAAGGAATTGTCATCGAGCCGCAATTATTGGCTGACGGCAAGTTCCCCATCACCGGCATTGACTCATTTGCAGTCTCCGTCACAGGCGAAATCTTTGGTGGCCAGGTCACCGGTGGTCTGCTTGCAGGCATTCTGAAAGTCGACAGCGCCGGGAACCGCATACCGGCTGGTGCCACGACGACGGTTGCCGACAGAGTATTCTTCGTCGGTCTGGACGCTGGATACACCATTCAAGGGCTCTCCGGTTTCCGTATTAAGCTTGCCTTTACAGAGCTTGGACCACTCGGAGTCCAAATCACCGTAACAACGAAAGACGGAATCGAAATCAACAAGGCCACTGGCCTCACGGTCAATGACTTCACGGCCGGCGTCGAATTCTTCAAAACACTTCCCGCCATCAGCGAGCCCGAACAGCTTCGCGGTGCCGGATTCGAAGTCTCTCAGGTTGGCACAGCCGAAAACTGGCTCTCCTCAACCCAGGATCAGGCCGTACGGCAGTACAAGGATCTCAAGGCGAATCCCAACCGATCCGGGTTTGCCGCCGCGTTCACTTCACCAATGGTGATCACCGGCAGCGGAAGACTCTACTGCAAGTACAACGACAAACTGATGAACGGCAACATTGTCCTCAAGGTAGATACCGAAGGACGTATGATGATCGCCGGCAAACTCAAAAAGTTCAATGGCCTGCTGACAACCTCCACCCGCCTCTATCTTGATCTTTCCGATGTCGCTTCCGGAAACTCAAAAATTCTCCTCCTGGATGACATCCCGGATCAGGCCCCGATCAAAGTACTGAAAGGAAAGCTGCAGACACGCTTCCTGAAGGCAGACGGGACGCCTCAGGACATGAATACTGATCTGCCTGTCTCAGATACGGGCAAGCCTGTGGCCGCCACGATTACTCCACCGGCGGGTGGCGAAATCGGGATTGCAGAGTGGAAGGACGCCCCATATATCGACATTGCATTCGCACCCGGAGCTGAGAAAAAACTCAGCCTGACCAGCATCACGGATGCAGGGGCGGAGTTCCAACTGATCGATCCGGATGGAACGTCCATCACTATTGCGTCAACACCCACACAGCCCGAGGGATTTGAGATCGAGAACAAATTTCGCTTCGCTCTTCCTTCAGGTTTCGAACCGAAAGTCGGAACATACCAGGTCAAATTCCTGTCGGGGACATGGAGCGACACGGAAAATACGACCAACACTGCCGTTACCGAAAAGATCACCGTCAAGGCACCAACCCCAGCTCTGGCCGCACCAATGGACGGGGGCTCCATCGACCGAGCTGCACTCAACACCAATCGCACTCTGACCGTGTTCTTCCGCACCGTTGGATCAACCTCATTGGATGAGGCATCGATTCTTGATGCCGAACCGGAGTTCACTCTTTCAGGCTCAGCAGCAAGCGGAGTCACAATTGGGCAGCCCACCAAAGTGGCAGGGTCCGATTTTGAATACCGCTATGAACTTACCGGCAATTTTTCAACAGGTGAGGTCACGGTCGACTTCATTGCCGGCAGCTACAAAGACAAGAAGAACAACATCAATATTGCCGAGCAGGGCACATTTACCGTTACGGGAAGCACCGCTCAGATCGTTGGCCCATCTCAACTGTTCAATGAACTGAATGAACGCGGGTACATCGAACTGCAGTTCACCCCAACCCTTGGTGGCACCATCGACGAATCGTCCCTGACAGACTCGGATCCGGAATTCATCGTATCCGGATCAGGCGCATCATCCGTCGTATTCGACTCCGTGCCCGTAAAGCAGGACAGCGGCGCATGGCGATATGCCTTCACAGGAACCTTCACCACCGGCGTTGTGGAGCTGGTCTTTGACCCGGATGCCTTCACTGACTCAAATGGAAATGCCAACGTCCCGACAACACTTCTGCTGCGAGTTGACGGTATCACGGCAACCCCACTGGCTCCCGCACATGGGGCTACGGCATCACTGCAGGCGCTGAATGCACGCAGGTATTTTGATGTGAAATTTACGCCGATCGCTGGCTCCACTGTCGATGCGTCCACAATTCTGGACGACGCGCAGGAATTTACACTCAGCGGAACCGGAAAAGGGACGGCGACTATCACAACGGT
>CAITYU010000490.1 GCA_903896675.1 uncultured Planctomycetaceae bacterium | reverse complement strand
TTTCATCAGTCTGCGATCGGAGCCTTCTGCCGCCATGCCAGCCTCTCAGTTGTTCGCGGCCCGGAGCTGGTACCGCTAAAGATGTATCGGGATAAATCGTTGCTGTTCGCCGGGTGCCGGAGTGTCTGCGGGATCCACCCATGGGATGGGGCGATTTTCGCGGCTGCACGTTTGCAGCAGTTCGCGAAATCGGCGTGTGAGCAGTAACAGCAGGTCGCGTTCACTGGTGGCGTCTCCCGAGATGCCTGCGAGATTGGCGACTTTTCCATGAATTTTTCCGGTCTGTGCGTCACGCGTCAGGAGCACGATGCAATTGTAGACTGGAACAGACCCTGGTCCGCCACCGCAGGAGGAATCGGCAAGCTGGTTCAGGGGACTGGTCACGGGGCGCGCTTTTCAGAAATGCCGGCGAATCTGGCTGTGGCGGAACAGTCCTGCAGGCCCGCCGGGGGACATTATGCGTTGCTGCTGCCGTCTCGGCAATCTTGTTCCCGTAAGTCGGTTTTCGGTTCTCAGTTCTCAGGTCTCAGTTCTCAGGTTTCAGTTTTCAGTTTTCAGTTTTCAGTTTTCAGTTTTCAGTTTTCAGTTGGGATGGGGGATGGGGGGCCTTGGGTTGGCGGTGGCTGTGGGCTGCTTGTCAGCGAAGGGGGCTGGTCTATACCATCGTGGTGAAGTCGTTTCACATGAGTCGGTACGTGGTGGCTGGTGATCGCTGATTCTGCACTTCTGCGAAGACTGACATGCAGCAGTTTGCCGCACTTTACCAGCATTTGGACAGTACGACGAAGACGACTGAGCGTCTGGCGTCGCTGGTGCGTTATTTCCGCGAAGCTCCGGCGGAGGATGCGGCGTGGTGTGTGTGGTTTTTGTGTGGTCAGCGTCCGCGGCGAGCAGTCAGTGTGGGGCAGTTGCAGGAGTGGTGTGCGGGTTTGGCAGGTATTCCGGAGTGGTTGTTTGAGGTCAGTCGGGAGTTTGTGGGGGATCTGGCGGAGACCATCGCATTGCTGTTGCCGGCACCGTCCGTGCGGACGGATCAGGGACTGCATTACTGGGTGGTGGATCGTCTGCTGCCGTTGGGAGCGAAGTCGCCGGATGAGCGTCGCGAGGCGGTGCTGGAGGCGTGGAACAGTCTGGCGGGCACCGAGCGATTTCTGTTCAACAAGCTTTTGACGGGTGGATTTCGTGTCGGTGTTTCGCGGCGTCTGGTGATTCGTGGCGTGGCGGAATTCTGTGGTTTGCCGGCTGACGTGATCGCGCACCGTCTGATGGGGCACTGGCAGCCGTCGGCTGATTTCTTCAGGGCTCTGACGTCTGCCGACACGGGTGATGCGGACGTGAGTCGACCGTATCCGTTCTGTCTGGCGCATGCTTTGTCGGAGGATGACGCGGCGGAGTTATCGGGATTGTCGGGGTCGCCGGGCGGGTCCACGCGACTGGGGTCGGCGGCGGACTGGATTCTGGAATGGAAGTGGGACGGGATTCGAGCGCAGGTGATTCGTCGCAGCGGTCGTACGTTTATCTGGTCTCGTGGTGAAGAGCTGCTGACGGACCGATTTCCGGAGCTGGAGCGGGTCTGCAGTGCATTACCGGACGGGACGGTGCTGGACGGTGAAATCACGGCGTGGCAGGGTGATCGGCTGTTGTCCTTTGCCGAATTGCAGAAGCGGATTCATCGCCGCAGTGTGACGCCGCGGTTGTTGGCGGCAGTTCCCGTGCGTTTTATTGCATTTGATCTGCTGGAGCAGTCTGGGGTGGATGTGCGTGGGGAGTCCGGGTTATCGCGTCGCAGTCGACTGGAGGCCTTACTGCGGGAGTGTGCGGGTGTGTGGCCGCAGTTGCAGTTGGCGCCGCGACTGGAGGCAGCGGACTGGGAGGCCTGTGTGCGGTTCCGGCAGCTCTGTCGCGAACAGCGAGTGGAAGGGCTGATGCTGAAGCATGTGGATGCGGTGTACGAGACGGGCCGGGTGGTGGGTGCGTGGTGGAAGTGGAAGATCGAGCCGTTTCACTGTGATGCGGTGCTGTTGTATGCGCAGCGCGGGCATGGTCGGCGGGCGGGCAAGTATACGGATTTCACATTCGGGGTGCGTTCTGAGGACGGTCTGGTGCCGTTTGCGAAGGCGTATTCGGGGCTGACGAATGCTGAAATTGAGGAGGTGGATCGTTTCATTCGCGACAATACTCTGGAGCGATTCGGTCCGGTGTCCAGTGTGCGAGCGGAGTTGGTGTTTGAGCTGGCGTTTGAGGGGTTGCAGTTGTCATCCCGGCATAAGTCGGGGATCGCCGTCAGATTTCCTCGGATTGCCCGCTGGCGTCGCGACAAGACAGTGGCTGATATCGACTCGCTGGAGACGCTGCGGGAACTGATCCGCAGTCGGCAAGCGGGGGACGGTGCAGGCGCATCCGCGTTGGAGGAGGTCACTGTTCCCACGGAGGTGGCGATTTCGACGGAGGTTATGGCGACCTTCCCGGTGGTTCCGGTGGCGGGCCAGACGCGGAAGCGGCAGCGAAAGCGGGCGGTATCGGGTGAGGAGGCTGCGGTGGAGCAGCCGAGGCTGGGCGGTTTGTTTGCCGGGCTGGAAGACTGACGCGGGGCTGTACTGGCGATTGCCTCGGGAACTCGGCATAATACGGGTCTCGTCGCGCTGCCGACGAGGCCTCGGTGTGTTCCTGACGTCATTCTCAGAGGTTCTTGAGGGGTCGTGTGATGCTGCGTTTGCTGTCATTTGTGATGTTGCTGGTGGTTGCGTGCTGCGTGCGGGCGCAGGAATTGCCTGCTCAGCCGGAAAACGCCAAAGAGATCTTCAACGGGAAGGATCTGGCGGGTTGGGATGGGGATCTGCGGTTGTGGTCGGTGCGTGACGGGGTGATTCACGGCGAGACGACGGAGGAAAACAAAGCGGACGGCAATACGTTTCTGATCTGGCAGGGTGGACGTACGGGGAATTTTGATCTGCGACTGTCGTTCCGCTGCAATGCCACGAATAACTCGGGGATTCAGTATCGTTCGAAGCACATCACTGAAGGCAATCCACGGAATAAATGGGTGGTGCGTGGTTATCAGCATGAGCTGAGAAATGAGCTGGACTTCCCGAATGTTTCGGGGTTCATCTATGACGAGGGTGGCAAGCGAGGTCGGATCATCCTGGTGGGTGAGCGGGGCACGTGGGAGTCTGCCGGCAAGCAGGCGAAGGCAGAGTTGATTGACCAGGACGGCTGGAAGAAGTTGTTTCGTCTGGACGACTGGAACGACGTGGTGATTCGCGCTGAGGGAAATCGAATTCAGCACTACATGAACGGTCGGCTGATCCTGGATCTGCAGGACAATCACCCTGAATTAGCGCTGCGTGACGGTGTGCTGGCATTGCAGCTGCACGCGGGCAAGCCGATGTGGGCAGAGTTCCGCAACATTCGGATTGCCGAGCTGAAATAGGCGTGGTGCTGGCACCAGCGGTCAGTCTGAAAAGCCGACAGGAGCGATCAGTCCCGAAAGACTGACCGCTCCTGTGCTTTAAGGGGGCTGCGGAATATCTGCGGAATTCACTGCTGAATGCTGGTTTTCGGCAATTCAGCGGTCTGCTGTTCGGGAATGCGAACGAAGCACCAGCGGCGTCCGCTGTCACCGGTGACGATGCAGAAATTGTTTTCCGGGTTTGTCTGAGGTGCGGAGTGGATTGTGACGCGGGTTTGTCGTCCGGTTTCGTCGACGACCTGCCATGTTCCTGCGGCGAGGCGACTGGGCAGTGGGATGCACTGGTCGGGGGTGCTGCTGACGGTCGGCACTGGGGTGGTGCTGACTGGTGCCGCAGTGCCTGCCGTGGGAGTGGCGACGGTGGTGGCTTTGCTGGTGGCCGTTTGTGCGGCATCTGCTGCGGCAACAGTGCTTGCCGCGGCTCGGGCGCGGGCGATGCGCAGTCGATCTTTGGCGATGCCTTTCTGATCGGCATCCCAGACGGCCATGAAGATGGCAGCAACGAGGATGATAGCCGACACTCGGACGTTCATGACTGCGATCCTGTCAAACAAATTCAGAGGATTGCAGTGGGTATCGGTTGTGGGTCGGCGGTTTCTGCTGGCAAACCGTTGCGGAGGAGGTTGGTCTTTGTGTGGGGGTGTGGGAGAGCACCGTTGGCAGGGGTTGAGCCGATTGGTGGGGTTTTGCGACGTAAGGTGGGGGGCTTGTGGCGGGAGTCTTCAGGTGCGTGGGCGGGTCAGTTCAACTGGAATTCGGCGGTGCCATTGGCGAGAGTGAGGGCGTGTGGGAAGCGCGCGGCGAGTTCATCGCTGTGGGTAACGCAGAGGAGTGCAGTTTGGTTTTCGGCGGCCATTTCGAGGAGGAGTGAGCCGATTTCGGTGGCGGTGTTGGGGTCGAGGTTCCCGGTTGGTTCGTCGGCCAGCAGGAGCGAGGGTTGTTGCAGCAGTGCCCGGCACACGGCGACTCGCTGTCGTTCGCCGCCGGACAGTTGTCCGGGGCGCTGGTGTGTGCGGTGAGCGAGACCGACTCGTTCGATCAGCTGCAGGGCTCGTTCCCGCAGGTTGCCATTGGGGGCGAAGCCGGCGAGGGAGGGGAGGAGGACATTTTCGAGGACGCTGCACTGGGGCAGCAACTGGTGATCCTGGAAGATGAAGCCGATGTGCTGGTTGCGGAAGGCGGCGAGGTCTCTGGCAGACAGTCGCCACGGGTTTTGGCCGAGGATTTCGAGTGTTCCTGAGGAGGGGCGATCGAGGGTTCCGGCGAGGTACAGGAGTGTACTTTTGCCGCAGCCGGAGGGGCCTCGGATGGCCAGTGCGGTGCCGGAGACGATTTTCAGGGTGACTCCGGAGAGGATCGTCAGATCGGGCTGGCCGGGGATGGCGGCGGGGAACGAGCGGGTGACGTTGTGCATGGCGAGGACGAGTGGCATCAACGGACTCCGGGACCCGATTTGCGTGGGCATTGCCGATTTTTGCGGGTGAGGCGAACGCGGCTGTTTGCAGCGAATGGCGCAGACTGGCAGGGAGTGTAACGGCGGGCGAGCGTTCGCCAAGTGTGCGAACGGTGTTCCCGAGTTCCCACCGGCGGGAATTCCTGTGGTCTGACGTCTCACCGAGCGGAAGACGTGGCCCCCATTGGAAACGGGTGGGCCGTTGGTTGCAGACCTCCGACTGTTCTGTCATATTCCAGACGACCAGTTGCACCAACGCTGCACCGTGATCCTCACGGAATCGTGGTTGGCAGGGTTTTCGGTGTCGTGTTTTCTGGCCTTATGGCGCAGTCGCGGTACAGTGTGGAACTGGTGAAGTGGTTGTTGAGATGGTTGTTGAGATGGTTTGTCTGATGCTTGCGGGTACGACCTGCCGGGATCGTGCTGTGGGGTCTGGCTCCTTGGTTTCGCATGGGTAAGTCAGTCATGATTTTAGCTGCTCAGTCCATCGCTGATTTCCTTGCGGGGATCACCGAGGTGATTGCTCCGGGTAAGGGGTTGCAGTATGTGCTGGCCGCGGTGATTCACGCGGTTCTCCTGGTGCATGCCTTCGCGTTGTCTCCGGCGATTTTCATCTGGCTGGAGCGGAAGGTTGCCGGCCGGATTCAGGACCGTCTTGGTCCGACGCGTGTGGGTGGTCTGTTTGGCTGGTTGCAGTCTTTGGCAGACGGGATCAAGCTGGTTCAGAAAGAGGACCTGTGTCCTCCGGCGGCAGACTCACTGCTGTTCCGATCTGCTCCGTACTTTGTCTGTGTGGCGTCTTTTGCCGCGTTCATGGTGCTGCCATTCAGTGCGGGTTGGGTGGCAGTTGCAGCCGACTGTGGACTGTTCATTATTCTGGCAATTCTGTCGCTGGAAGTTTTTGGCATCATCATGGCTGGGTATTCCAGCGGCTCGAAGTGGTCTTTGTTTGGCGGCATGCGTGAGGCTGCTCAGATGGTCAGCTACGAAATTCCGCTGGCGATTTGTGCATTGGTGCCGGTGATTGCTGCGGGTTCGCTGAACCTTGGCGAGATTGGTGGAATGCAGCGGGGCGGAGTGCACAACTGGTTCATTTTCCACGATCCGTTCGCATTCATTGCCTTTTTCGTGTATTTCGTGGTGGCCACAGCCAGCTGCAAGCGGGCTCCTTTTGACCTCGCCGAGGCCGAGAGCGAGTTGGTGGGTGGTTTTCACACGGAGTACAGCGGGATTCGCTGGTCGTTCTTCTTTATGGGTGAGTACGCCAGCATGTTTGCGGTGTGCGGCATCGCGTCAATTCTGTTCCTTGGAGGCTGGAACACCGGGATTCCTCCGCTGGACGACGCCCTGTACGCGGCTCGCAATGCAGGCGGCAGTGGGCAGGGTTCCGCGATTGTGGGTTATCTGGCGAACGTGTTGGGTATGCTGGTGTTTGTGTCCAAGGCTGCGTTGGGTGTCTTCGTGCAGATCTGGCTCCGCTGGACCCTGCCGCGGTTGCGAATTGACCAGGTGATGACCACCTGTCTGAAGTATCTGGTGCCGATCAGCTGTTTTCTGTTCCTGGGTGCCACGGTGTGGCCGTTGCTGCTGGCGACTGCGTTGCAGCGTTCGACGTGGACACCGGAAGCTTTGGGTGTGCGGGCTGCGGCAGAGCTTCGCGAGTCGGTGCCAGCTGCGGTTGTTCCGGCGACTGCTTCGGGCGCCGTTACCGCCGTAGAGGCTCGACAGGAATCAGCGACTGAGGGGGCTGTGCGATGACTGGTGCTTTGATGCTGTCTGCGGCCGCAGCGCCTGGTGGCAGTGTGTTGTTCGCAATATTTGCTTTGGCAGCCTGTCTGTGTGCGGTAGCGGTTGTGGCTTCGCAGACGGTGGTGCGAATGGCGTTCTGGCTGGTGCTGTCACTGGGCAGTACAGCGGCTTTGTTCTTTCTGGCGGATGCTGACTTTGTGGGTGCAGCCCAGTTGCTGATCTACGTGGGTGGAACGCTGGTGTTGCTGGTGTTTGGGGTGATGCTGACGGCCAGTGGTCCGTATTTGAAGATTGCAACGTCACCGGGCGAGACGATTCTGGGTGCGGTGGTGGCATTACTGTTTCTGTGCGTGGTGGTGGCCAGTGTCAGTGGTGTGACGTGGCCGGAACCCGTTGCGGCGGATGCCGGTGCTCTGCAGACGGCGTCCGGAAATACTCTGCGACCGCTGGGTCTGGCCTTCCTTGGGACTCGACCCGACCAGGACCTCGCGGACGGCGATCAGTTATCGCCGGGTTATCTGTTGCCATTTGAAATCATTTCGATTCATTTGCTGGTGGTGTTGATTGGTGCGGCATATCTGGCTCGAGCAAAACGTCGGGCAGTGGGAACCTGAAGGGGCTTTCGGGTTATGAGTCTGAGTGCATATCTGCTGGTGGGTGCTGTCTTGTTCGTGTGCGGCATT
>CAITYU010000489.1 GCA_903896675.1 uncultured Planctomycetaceae bacterium | reverse complement strand
GGCTAAAAAAGGATCAACGCGAAATCCTGTGCGCAACTGCAGACTGCATTGCCAGAGGTGTTGACTGTGATCGTGGAAGGGCGAAGCTCCCAACGGGGGGGCTTTGCGATTACTGAAAACTGAAAACTGAAAACTGAAAACTGACGTCCGGCTCGGCAGAAGCCTCGCCCTCCCAAGGGGAACTACCGAGCACTGGTTCGGTGCCCCCAACGACAGGACAACACTCGTTGGCTGCCTCGCACCGAACACTTCATTTCACGTTGAGCCAAAAAACACACGGGTTTCCAACCGCTGAACCTCCGCTCCACACCACAAACCAACTCTTGTCCACAACATCACCAATATTGCAGAAAAGTGGTTCACGCCTCCTGCGAAAAGGAATTTCCCAGCGGGAATTTGCCGTTCAGACTGCTAACGTAAAGCGAATTGATCAGAATACCGTCGCTTCTGAATTCCCAACGTCTGCACAGGATCACGCCTTGTGTCCGCTGCCTCCGAAATCCTCGCTGTCGTCTTCGACCTCGACGGCACCATGCTCAACACCGAAGACATCTTCGAAGTGGCCGGGCAGCAACTTATGAGTCGTCGTGGGCTGGTAATGACGGACGAAATCCGCCGCGCCATGCTGGGCCGACGACCGGTCGAAGCCTTCACCGCACTCAAATCGCTCGTGCATCTGCCCGAACCCATCGAAGAACTCATGCACGAAACAAAACAACTGTTTCGCGCACTCGCTGAACATTCCGTTGCGGCGATGCCAGGGCTGCACGAAGTTCTGCAGTTGACGGATCAGGTGCAGTTGCCACGTGCTGTGGCCACGTCCTCACCGCAGAATTACATGCAGTGGCTGCTGCAGCGCACGGGACTGGCTGAACGGTTTGTCTTCACGCTGGCGGCGGAGGATGTGACGCATGGAAAACCGCATCCGGAAATCTATCTCACAGCCGCCAGTCGGCTCGGGATTGAGCCTGCTCAGATGCTGGTACTGGAAGACAGCGAAACGGGAACTCGAGCGGCAGCGGCGGCCGGAGCAGTTGTGGTGTCGGTACCGAATCGGCACACAGCGGCAGGCGACTTCAGCATGGCCAGTCTGCGAATCAACAGTCTGCTGGACCCGCAACTGCACTCGATTCTGACTGCTCGTCGCTTTCACTTACCTGCTCTGACGACCCGAGGATTCTGACATGCTGGCATGGCTCAGACTGATGCGGTTACCCGCCGTCTTTACGGCGATTTCGAATGTCCTGTGTGGCTGTTTCATTGCCAGCCCACAGCAGATGCCGCCCGCACTGCAGCTGTGGCTGCTCGCGCTGACCACCGCCGGATTGTATCTCGGAGGAATGGTGCTGAATGATGTGTTTGATGCGGCACTGGATGCAGTGGAACGTCCTGAGCGACCGATTCCGTCGGGTCAGATCAGTCGACGAGCGGCGGCGATTTTCGGCACACTGCTGCTGCTGCTGGGCATCGCTGCGGCAGCCTGCCTGTCCGCCTCCGTTGTGTTGTTCGCCGTGCTGACTGCGGCAGCGGTGCTCGCTTACAACGGGTATCTGAAATCCACACCCGCAGGACCATTCGGTATGGCAGCCTGCCGATTCCTGAACTTCACACTCGGAGCCAGTGTCGGTCTGCCACTTGGCAACCTGCCTGATTCCACCATCCTCACCGCAGCAACCGCACTGGCCGTCTACATCATCGGCGTTACCTGGTTCGCCAGAAATGAAGCAGGAACAGCCAGCCGCTTCGGACTCATTGGCGGACTGCTGGTACTGCTGTCCGGTATCGCGATCGACGCATGGCTGATCAGCCACAAAGGTGCCACCATCATGTCAATCCGCGGCGGCAGTATGGCTCTGCTGCTGCTCGGGCTGAATCTCACCATGCGAGCTGCTGCTGCGATCACGCGCAACGTCCCACGACTGCTGCAGCAAACCGTCGGACTCATGCTGCTGTGCCTCATCTTCCTCGACGCCGTCCTCGTCTTTGCACTCACTGGCAGCGCAGATCGCGCCCTGACGATCATTCTGCTGATCGCACCCGCTGTCCTGCTGAAACGCGTGATCCCCATGAGCTGACTTTGGCATCCATGCCAAAGAAAGGAGAACAGAGAAAGGAGTAAGGAGATCTCGCAACGCCCCCTCCGTCCCCCACCGCCTGTTCGCCTCCGTCTCCCACAACACCCATGCCCCTTTCGTG
>CAITYU010000488.1 GCA_903896675.1 uncultured Planctomycetaceae bacterium | reverse complement strand
GAATTTCGCGCCACACCAACACCCGCTTTCCGCTGAAGGCCCCCCGCAGCAGCAACAGTTCCCGAACTTTCAGAAACTCTCAACCGCTCAAATAAAACAACCCTCAGGCAATTCAGCAGCCAGCATGCCGGAAACTATTTTCTCACTGATCCCCTACAAAGTCCCCAAAAACCACCGTAAAAGCCCTGATCTGCGAATGTTCATAAAAATCGAGGTAACAAATACTTGACCATCACTGAAACTCACTGTTCATAAACACAGACCAGTAGATCCCCGATAGCCACCCTTCAGTTCCCCGTGGCAGACACCACAACCGGGTTTCCCGCCCCCGCCGACACATCTGACAGTTCCGTTGCAATCGTAGCATTGCTCAACAACATCCTGCGACTTCATCGCAAATGTGAACTCCAGCTACAGAAGGTTTGCCGCCCCGGCGGTGTCAAGGCATGATTGACAAAGTGTAAATGGGTAAATTCCCGTTCCCCATGCTCTCAGGTCGCAACATGTCCGACACAAACCTCTTGAAATCCTCCGTCCCCGGCTTCATCGATCGTCGCTCACGCTCCGGCGACAACTCTCCGGAAGGTGTCGAACGTCGCCAGTTCCGCGACGGCGATCGATCGCTCCGCCCGGAAGTTGCCGAGTTGGCCGATGCCATCGATGACTACAAAATCAGCCACCGTCGCCGCTTCATCACCTTCGAAGAACTCTACGAAGTCATGATGTCACTCGGCTACCACCGCTGAACCCGGGACGCCCGAACCAATACACCCCATCAGCCCGCTGTCTCGACACAGCGGGCTCAGGCTGCCTACACCTGTGGCCCGCATGACGCCTCAACGCCGCGGACGATACAGGTCCACTCGATCATGAGTCGTATACAGCCGCCACTCCACGCCATCGTGAATCAGCATTCCGCTGGAACGGTTTTCCGAGATTGGCCGTAAGGGCTGTCCGGCGCGCTTCCACGTCAGCAGATCCTCAGACTCTGCCAGGAATGGCACCCAGCGCCTCGGCTTCTCACTGTCCCCCGTACCGTGCAGCACCGCCAGATAACGACCGCCCACCTGCTGCAACTGATTCATCGCAATCATCCGGGAACACCACGGCTCTGGCCCCGGTAAAATCACCGGCTCGTCGCGGACATTCGTCCACGTCTGCAAATCTTCAGAGACAGCCACCCACACGCCCAGATCCCGACGCTCGTACAGCAGATACCAGCGTCCATCCCGATACAGGCCATTTGGAGTCCCAAATGGGCCGGGCGGAATCGGACTGCCATCCCGCAAACGGATGTCCAGAGTCCCCTCACGCTGCCACACCACACCGTCCGC
The DNA here is from genome assembly GCA_903896675.1 of uncultured Planctomycetaceae bacterium. Lineage (GTDB taxonomy): Bacteria > Planctomycetota > Planctomycetia > Planctomycetales > Planctomycetaceae > SXXK01. The sequence goes on along the minus strand of CAITYU010000488.1, from coordinate 3,404 downwards.
TGATGTCATCAACTGCGCTTGATCGTTCAGCCCCTCAGAAAACATGTAGTACCGCCCCTCATGCCGCACCACCATCATGTCCTCCACCCAGTAATCCGACACCAGCGGCCCACCACCAAACCGCTCCCACCGCACCCCGTCCCGCGATGTCGCATAACCCAGCTTCATCTGCACCGGCTGCCGATCCGGGTCATAGCCCGTATACCAAAGCTTCCACTCCCCGCCTTCACGCAGAATCCAGCCACGCTCCCGAATCTTCGCATCCCACTCCCCAGGACGCCCCGTCAGCAACGGCAACTGATCGACCTGCTCAAAACTGCCAGGAATCTCCTGACCCAAAACCGGCGACCAACAGCCACACAAACCCAGCACACACGCACTGACAAGCAATCCATAACGCACTACCGACATGCCTCAGCCCTCCCGCCCCCAACACCTCTCCGCAAACCAACAAAAAGAGCCCGGCTGTGTCGCCGGGCTCCCCTTGAACTCTCCAAAACATCGCTCTCAACGCCGGCCTCAGTCCGGCAGACGACGAATGCTGACATTCCGGAAACTGACCGCATCACCATGCCCGGCAAATCCAAAGCACCCCGTCTTGCGGTCCTTGCCAGGATGCGGACGACCACCCATGTACTCCGTGACCTTCGCCAAATCAGCATTCAGAATCACATTGCCGTTCAGTTCCACGCGGATTGAACTGCCGTTCACTGTCACTTCCTGAAAATTCCACTGCCCAGCCGGCCGCAGAAATCCACGCTCAGCCGCCACCATACCGTAGGCCGAGCCATGATACTGACGAGCATCCAGTTTGGCATAGTTGGCATGCTCGGAATCCAGCACCTGCAACTCGCACATCGCATCATATGCCGGATCACCCTTGCCGTCCGTGCGGATCGCAAGCCCGTTGTTGCCCGATGGCGGAGTATTGAATTCGAGACGCACCACGAAATTCGCATACTCCTCCGCCGTGTGCAGAATTCCCCCCTTGCCCTCGCGACAACGAATCGCACCGTCCACAACCTCATAGTTGTCAACAGCACCCGCCCAACCCTTCAGATCAGCACCGTTGAACACCGACACAAACCCGTCTGCCGCTCGCTCACCCAGAATCTTCGCCGACTCCTCGGCACTGATCTCACGCAGATAAATGTTCTTCCAGCGAATCTCGCCACCATGCGTCTGCAGACAAATCGGACCACTGGGAAACAACGGCTTCTGACGGTCCCAGAAGTTCTCCATGATCGCATTGTCCACCACCATCTTCCCGTTCAGCCAGACCGATGTCCGAGCACCGATCTGACGAATCCGGAAACTGTTCCACTCGCCAAATGCCTTGTCCGCCAGCACTGCAGGGTCCTTGCCCGGAGCCCCGGCACTGTTGTTCCACAAACCACCACTCCCCTTGTCAGCTCCCAGCTTGAACTTCGCCTCTTCAGTAAAGTCCCAGATCTGAACCTGAGGATTGGCCTTCAGGTAGATTCCCGAATCCGCCTTCGGAACCGTGCGGTAATCAATCAGCAGCTCGTAGTCCGTATAGTCCCTGTCGGTCACCAGATAAGCACCATGGCCGTCATTCACCAGTTCGCCATTCTCCACCGACCAGTGCTGCTTCGCGTCTGCAGTCCACTCTTCGATCTGCTTCTTCCGCATGTCTTCAGGCATGCGGGCCAGATCACGAGGATCAAAATGGGGCATCCCATGCCAGCCCTCAAGGTCCTTGCCATTGAAAATGGCATGAAACCCTTCAGGGGGCTCGGCCGCAACTGCAACTGCCGAAACAACACTCAGGAACGCAGTGGCAAGGACTGCCAGATATGGCGTTCGAAGCATACACACTCTCTCCGGTAGGCGGGATCTGGATAACGGTGACCTCCCGGAACAGCCGGAGCCGTCCGAGGGCTGAGCCCCGAAGAATAGTCGAAATCGTGGAACGGGCCAACACCGGCAGCACGTTGTGATGGAAATTTCATCAGGGATTCCCGATTGCCGATCCCTCAGCAGCAACCGCACCATCCCCCTCACGCAACTCCCTCGCAAACATCACCCGCCCCACCTGCTCCAGTTCCGGATCCAACACCACCCGCAACTCCCCGCTCAGCTCAGTCTCCAGCAGAAACAACACCCGATCCGCCGGAATCTGCACATCCCCAACCCGCCCGCGCCCCGGTCGCCATAACGCTCGACGGAATAACCCCTGAGTCCTCGCGCGACGCTGCAACTGCTCTTCTGTCAGCTCCTCGTCCACCACCCCAGGCAGACCACCCGCTGCCCCACCCGCTGCCCCACCCCACGGCATGGCAAACCCGTCATACTGCGTCCTCAGAAAATTCCCCAGCGACGATCGCGCCGTCGGCCGCAGTCGAAACTGCCGCTCCACACCCGACCACGTCAATGGCCAAACCTCCGACTTGTAAACCACCCACGCCTCGTCGCCCTCCCGCACGGATAATCCAGCTCCAGCCGAAATCACCACACCCGTCAGATTCCCACCCGTCACAGAAAACTCACTCAAACGCAATCCCCAGTCCCCCAGCTCCACTCGCGAACGAGACACCACCAGTTCACGACTGTACGGAGGTATCCGGCACTGATACGACGCCTCCGCACCCACCACCGCAGTCGCTGACACCTGCTCGTCCTGCACTCCCGAGGCCAGCAGCGTCTGACAACCCCGCTGACGCAGACTGTAGTCCGCCCCCTCCGTCACAAATAACTGCCGAAATGCCAGCACATCCCAGTGCCGACCGTCCTCCGCCACAGCCACCATATCCGCTCGACACGAGCGCACTTCCTGATAACCCCGACGACCCACCCACAAAAACAACAGACTGAACAGCAACACCGCACCGGCAATCGCCGCCAGGGGCCACGGAAACTTCACCTCCGGCTGATTCGAAAGCCACCACGCCCCCGGATACAGCACCAGCACATACAGCAGCGCCAGCAGACCAATCAACACACTCGAATGCTCAGGCTCAGAGGTCTTCCGTAACCGCTCCAGAATCCCCTCGTCATCCCGCAACCGCGGATCACCAGACGCTAACGCACCGCGCCCCACCAACTCGGTCTCCGCCACACGCTCCGCCATCATCACCTCATTCGCCAAAGACTCCGTCAGCCCCGCACGCTGCAACTCATGCCGCACAACCTGACCCGCACCCACGGCAAAAGTCTCAAAGGGTTCGTTCAACACCGCCAGCATTCCGGAAAAACGCAGCCGCTGGCCATTGCTGTCCAGCAGCAGATGCAGCTCACCACCCCGCTGCAGCCAGCTCAGCAGTGCCGTCTGCCGAGGCTCCTCCCAGTCCGGCACATGGTCCAGAAACAAACCGTGCAGACCGTGCATCGCAGTCGAATACGGCGGAAAAACCTCCTCCGACATGTGCTTCACTGTCGTCGGT
>CAITYU010000487.1 GCA_903896675.1 uncultured Planctomycetaceae bacterium | reverse complement strand
TAGGCGTTGTCGCGAACGTCAACTCGAGTCTGGTAGATCGAATTCGCCATCAGCTGAATGCCGGGCAGCAGGTCACTGCTGAGCAGCTGCGAGTTGTCACCGGCAATCATGTAGACGTTCATGCGAGCGTCAAGATACCTGCCCAGCGATTCGGTCCCGACCGTCGCCCGGGTCCACTCACCGTTGCCGTAGCCCTTGTCATAGTCAAAGAAGCCGTTGAACCCGTAGATCCGGTTACGATCGGAATCGTAGGTACGGAAAATACCGCCGGCACTGAAGATCGGCAGCCCATCCCAGGTCACCGATGCGGACACGTCGCCCATCAGCACCGTCTTGTTGACGTCAATGTGCTTCGGGATCCGGGCATTGGCTCGCTGGAAGCCTTCCTTGTACCCAAGGCCACTGCCGAAGTTCGATTCGAACATCAGAATCGGTCCGAACGGAGCCTCGGGACCGTACGCGGCACCCGGCAGCATTTCGGTCACTCCCAGAGAACGCTCAAAATAGGGAGCGTACGACTGGGGCTGAGGATAGGGCATGGGAGCGGGGACCGCTGCCGCTGCTCCCGCCGCGGGCGGGACCCGAACTGTGCCCTCAGCCTCGGGCGTCGGAGTGGGTGTCGTGCCATCCTGAGGCCGGAGCGACGACATCCGGACCACTCCCTCATCCCCAGTGGAGATGTTTGCGGCCGTGATCAGCGCGACGCTGCTGAACAACAGTGAGGCCGATGCTAACATTCTGTTCGGTTTCATCGATTCTTCCGATCGAGCCGTATTTACGGATTGTGCCGGGCATACCGGCAATGACGGTTACTCTTTTCGATCGGACAGTGCGTGAGGGGATGTTGAGTTAAAATGTGACAGATGTGCGGATCATTCCGAATTTCACAGTCGGTTCGGTTGTTGTGGTTAGCCGGATCATGGCGGTTTTCACGAAAATGCACGTGCAGAATCCTCCACGCCCACGCGGCCCGATGCCGATTCTGCCGGTCTCAGCCGTCAGACATGACCATGGCCGGGCTGCCAGCGGCCAACTACGCACCCGCAGGGCAAAACCACGGACCTTTTCATACCCCTCAACGCGGCATCTTTCGCCGATTGGCTCTGCCGCAGAACCTGACTTTCTGTTCACCTGATGATTCTGCTGCAGTTGCCGACATATTCGCACCACTGGCAGCCTTCCTCAGAATACGCCGGCAGGGATTGTGTGGGATGTAACGATCCCAAAGTGGGATCCGCTGGATTCCCCCGCCGGGCAAGCGGCAAAGGACCATAATTCACAGATTTTTCCCGTGTTTTGAGAGTACACTGGATCGAGGACGGATTGGCACGGGTCATCGTGGGAGTGCAGAGCCATGCGGGTACGAAAAGCGGTAATTACGGCGGCTGGTGATCGGCACGCCAGTCTGCCTCTGCAGAGCGTGGTGGATCGCAGCGGGGAAGTCCGCACTGCGCTGCGACTGACTCTCGACGAAATCGTCCAGTCGGGTGTTGAGGACATCGCGATCGTGATTCGGCCCGGGCAGCAGGATTCGTATCTGACGGCCGCCGGACCGCATGCTTCGCGGCTGATTTTCTTCGAGCAGCACAATCCGCGGGGATACGGTGACGCCATTCTGCGGACGGCCGATTTTGTGCAGCAGCAGCCTTTTCTGCACCTGGTCTCAGATCATCTGTATCTCAGCCGAACTGATCAGCCGTGTGCGCGGCAACTGCTGGAAATGGCGGCTCGACACGAATGCAGCGTCTCTGCGATCCAGCCAACTCGTGAAAATGAGATTGTGCACTTTGGCACCGTCGGGGGCAGCCC
>CAITYU010000486.1 GCA_903896675.1 uncultured Planctomycetaceae bacterium | reverse complement strand
GTGCCTTCAAACTCACGCGGATTCTGGGTGGCAATCACCAGAAACGGCTGGGGCAGCGAATGTGTCACGCCTTCCACAGACACCTGCCGCTCACTCATCGCCTCAAGCAGCGCACTTTGATTTCGAGGCGTGGTGCGGTTGATCTCGTCAGCCAGCAGAACATTGGTGAAAATCGGCCCCGGACGAAACTCAAAGTCACCGGTCGCCGGACGATACACCGCCGCTCCCAGCAGGTCGCTGGGCAGCAGATCCGGAGTAAACTGCATGCGGACGAACTGACAGCCCAGGGTCCTTGCGAGGGCCCTGGCGAGCGATGTTTTACCCAGCCCCGGAGCATCCTCAAGCAGCACATGGCCACCACCCAGCAGTGCGGCGGTACACAGCCGCACGACCTCGGTTTTGCCCAGTACCGCAGATTCAACGTTCGCCAGAATTCGCTGCACCAGCTGTTGACCCACCGCCCGCTCCGCTGCAGAAACCATCAGGTCGCAATCGCAGTCGTCGACCGCACGACTCTGACGCATTCTAGCCACAGCGCCCCGGGGAACATCCCTGCACACCGCAAACCGGGCAGAAAATCACAGAAACCCGGAGGAAATTCGCACAGCCGTTACAAATCGACGCTCAGAGAAACTACTGAGGAATAGCTTCACCCATGCCATGTTTCTCGGCTGCCGCCTCGTAATTCTGCATCGCCGTCGGCAGCAGCTCACGCAACGCCGTCGCACGACGTGCATCGGATGGGTGCGTCGACAGGAATTCCATCGGTGCGTCTCCCTGCTTGAGCGATGAGAAACGCTCCCAGAATCCCGGAGCCACCGAGGGGTCATAACCGGCCTTTGCCATCAACAGCAAACCAATATGATCCGCCTCCAGCTCGTGCTTGCGACTATAAGGCAGAATCACCCCATACTGCGACGCTGCACCATAGGCTGTCAGTACAATCTGCTTCTTCTGCTCTTCCTGCTTCTGCAGCACCATGCCCACAGCGGTCTTGCCCAGATTCTGCGCCGTCTGATACGTCATGCGTTCGCCGCCATGCCGGGCAATCGCGTGCGCCACTTCGTGAGACATCACCACGGCCAGACCGGCCTCATCCTGACACACCGGCAGCAAACCCGTGTATACCGCCACCTTGCCACCCGGCAGACAGAAGGCGTTCTGAGTCTTCGATTCGATCACATTGAATTCCCAGTTGAAATCCGGGCGATCGGCCACTGCGGCAATCCGCTGCCCAACCCGCTTCACCAGCTCCTGATACTTCTCGTTCTTCGTGACCGGCTCGGACTTCAGTACGTCCTGATAAGCCGTCAGCCCCATCTCATTCTCACTGGATTCCGATGTCACCAGCAGCCTGCGACGCTCCGTGACCGGCACCGTCTGACAACCGGTCACCAAAAACATCAGCGCTGTCAGCAGACTGCCCAGCGCCAGAGTGGCAGCAACCATCGACCTCAGCACAAGCACTTTCGATGCAGACGACATCCTGAGCCTCGTCCAAAAAACCAAACCCGCAGAGTCAGATCAACGGCAGGACCGAAAACTGTACGTCCTGATCCGATACTGCCTCAAGGCGGGATTTGACCACCGGTCGCTGCGAGGCCGGTTTTGACAGGCCTCGCGGACCGAACTGCTGCCGGTTATGCCGCAGGAAGACCCCGGTGCATCGTGGTGCGGCAGCTTTCGCCGGTGTTCGTCCCCGCGTCCGGGCGGCACCGACGAGGCCCGGCCGTTTTCAGCTGGCTCGGCGGCGACGCTGCGGACCTGCTGCCAGTCGATACTCAATCGAATTCCCGCGTTTGCCGCACACCTCCAGTTGACCCATGCGGCGAAAACACCACGCGGCCTTCTGAGCCAGCCAGCGGGGCATTCCGCACGATGCCGACAGCTCGGCCGTGGTAAAGGACTCAGGCAGATCCGCTTCCAGAGCCTGCCACAGATCGGCCGCCGTCTTCAGACGGATTTTGCGCTGCACCGACACCAGTACCCGGTCGTGGACACTGTATTTGCGTTTCCAGCTGGTCCGCGCGGTTGGTGGCAGTCGCAGCTCCTGCTGCTCCGTCAGCACCACATCCAGCCGCAGTCGCGGATGCGGAAATACCGAAAAATGCACCAGCTCCTGAAAGACATGCGCCAGTGTCTGACGCAGCGGGCTGTAACGGGAACGCAGCGGAGTCAGATCGGTGGGGTTCAGAGTCACCACGTGGCGACGAGCCACCAGCGGTTTCACGACAATCACCTGATGATCAGCCACCAGCACCCGGATCTTGTCGCGAATGGCTGACAGTGACGCACACTGCACCTCAATCAGACGGCCACGCCCATCAATCGCATCAATGCGATAGCCGTCCAGAGTCTGTTCGTGACGCGCTGCGTCAGGAACATACTGCTGCTTCAGTTGCTGATGAAGCGACGTCGCCAAAGCCCCAGACCTCCCTGTCCGGACACTGCTGCGGTGTCTATCGAGCATCCTTCAGGCAACTGACGCCCATGTAAATTACCAGGGCTGCCGCCAGTATAAACATGACGTCAAACACCGTTTGACTGCCAAATGGCACCCCGGTCGCAAAATCCGCGACCGCCAGCAGCGCCATCAGTGCAGCCAGACCCATCGACGCGACTACAAGTCCCCGGGAACTACCCGCCATTGCTGATTCTCCGCAGGCACAATGGCCACTGCGCAAACACCGGAACACACATCCGACTGCACCAGACACCTGTCCGGATATCGGCTGCAACCTGATCGGTAACACCCCAGATCAACAGAAAACACATTACTTTACAACAGAAATACACCCGGTTTCGACACCGAATCCCGCAAATTTCAGCGGTGACACCCACTTTGACCGCCCGCAAGCCCCACCAATCCCCGCCAAAACCTCGGTTTTCAAAGGTTTTTTCACGAAAAAACTGGCAATTTCCACGAAATCCGATTTTGGTTATTCTGCCAGACTCATGAATACCCCGCCCGATTCCGCCATCCGATCCTGCAGAACCGCGGTCGATCTCGCCGTGGCGTTCGTGGTTGCCGTCATTCTCCTGCGCACCTTCGTGCTCGAAGGTTACCTCATCTCCACCGGCTCCATGGCCCCCGGACTGTGCGGGTTTCACCGCCAGGTCCACTGTCCGTCCTGCCAGTTCGTGTTCGCCTTCGGAGTCGCTTTTGACGAATCCACACCCGGCAGCCCCGGCACAATCCAGGAACCCACCGGGCCCCGCCGACTGGCCACCTGCCCGAACTGCGGACAGTCCGGGATCGATGTCTCAAACCTGCCCAACAACCACGGCGATCAACTGCTGGTGCATAAACACATCTTCGATATCCGGCCTCCACGACGCTGGGAAACAGTCGTCTTCCGCAACCCCGCCAGCCCCGGTGAAGCATTCGTCAAACGCGTGGTCGGACTGCCCGGTGAAACCATTCGCATCAAAGCCGGTGATGTTCATATCAATGGGCAGATCGCCCGCAAACCACTCAGCGCACAACTCGACCTCCGCATCCCCGTCTGCAGCCTCCGAATGCCAGACTCTGATCACCCGGAATGGCAGCTGCCGTGGGACCTCGATCAGCACTGGAAAGTGCAGCAGAATACCCTGCTGCTCTCCACACCCCCAGCGGAAACACAATCACCCGCCGCCGCTCAGACCACAGAACCCGCCTGGATCCGCTTCCACTACTGGAAACCATCCGGAGGCCGACATCCTGCCGAAACACCGCTGGCTCGCTCGGCTGCAGAGCCCGACTGGAGCGATTTTCTAAGCCGCTTTCGCGATGTCCCCATCGCGTGGTCCGCTCAACTGCACTACGACTCCGAACGTGAAGTTCTGCAGTGTGAAGGTGTCATGCCGGCCGAGCTGCAGCGAGACCTCGTGCGAAATGCCACCAGCAGCGAATTCCGAAACGCCGTCTTCCGTCTGGCCGCACTCTCGCACCTCGCACCCGTTACCGATCGCTACGGCTACAACTCTCTGGTCGCCTCACCCGAATACGTCGTCAGTGATCTCATGCTTGATACCAGCATCCAATGGCAACAGCCGCCCGCACGCATCCACGTCCGCATTCCCGTCGGCAACGAAACCTTCGGACTGACACTCGATACCAGCAATCACTCCGCCACCCTCCTGTCAATCGATCAGCAGACAGTGCTGCAGCAGGGTACCTTCGCCACGGGCGACGGACAGTCCGTGCACATCATTGCCTCCAGCTTCGATCAGCAGATTGCCATCAGCATCAATGGCACCGCACCGTTCCCGGACCTTCCCGTCGCCGCTGCTCAGCCACCTGACGAACCCGTGGAAGCGGCCGCCGCGCCCATCGGTGAACACCGCCCGGACCCCGCTCGTGCCGCCAGTATCAGTCTGCTGATCGAACGCCAGAAACGCTGGGCTCTCGGAATCTCCGGTGGCTCCGCCATCGTCAACCGGCTGAATATGTATCGCGACGTCTTCTACACACCCGGACGTCGTCGCAACGCCATCAAAAACGATTACACCATCCCGGAGAACTGTTATTTTGTACAGGGCGACAACAGTCCGGTCTCTTCGGACAGTCGCAACTGGGAAAAACCGGTCGTTCCGCACGCGTTTTTGGTTGGCAAACCGTTTCTGGTGCATTTACCGTCAAAACCCGCGATTCTGCAGTTCGCCGGACGGGAATGGCGAATCCGGATACCTGACTGGGAACGAATCCGATACATTCACTGACCGTACGTGTCACAAACGCAGAACCACGAATGGACACACATTTCCGATGACTGCCAGTCCCACCAGCACCAGCAGCGACGCAGCCAGTAAGGCCGCCCCGAAGATGACTCGCGAAGAAAGCATTCGCGATACGATCGAGGCTGTGGCGATTGCGTTCATTCTGGCCTTCATCTTCAAGACCTTTGAGGCTGAGGCCTTTGTGATTCCGACTGGTTCCATGGCACCGACCTTGTACGGTCGCCACAAGGAAGTTCACTGTGAATGCTGCGGGCTGGACTACACGATTGGTGCCAGTCAGGAAGTGGATCAGGAAAGCGGTCAGTTGCTGCAGCGGATTGCCACGTCGCACTGTCCCAACTGTCGTTATCGCAACGATGTGCTGACGGCCCCGGTATTCAACGGTGACCGCATCGTGGTCAACAAGCAGGTGTCGGAATATCAGCGATTTGATGTGGTGGTGTTCAAGAACCCGGAAGAGCCGCACGTCAACTACATCAAGCGGCTGGTGGGGATGCCTAAGGAAACCGTGCAGATCCGCCAGGGCGATATCTATACTCGCAGTGCTCCTGATCAGCCGTGGGTGATTCAGCGGAAGCCGAACCTGAAAAAGCAGCAGGAAGTGCAGCAAATCGTCTATGACGACAGTCTGCCGCCGGCTCTGCTGCTGCAGGCGGGAGCGGAGGAGCGCTGGGTGCCGTCGATCCCGAACGCTGCGGCTGTGGACATTGCCGGCTGGCCGGCTGCGGAGAATGCATGGCGGGCTGCTGATGCCGGTCGGTCTTACAAAGTGTCTGCTCCGGCCGGTGCCTTGCAGTGGCTGCGTTACCGCCATCTGATTCCTTCGTGGGAGCACTGGAAGGCGGTGGACGAAAACGCGAAACTGGAATCGCCTCTGCTGCCGCAACTGGTGACGGATTTCTGTGGTTTCAATCCGGAATCACCCAACTATCCTGATCAGGAAATGTTCTGGACCAGCGATCTGACTCTGGAATGTTCTCTGCAGCTTGATCAGGTGCAGTCTGGGGCATTGCTGCAACTGGAACTGGAAGAGGGTGTGCGGACAGTGCAGTGTCGCCTGCAGCCTGAAAATGGCAGTGTGCAACTGATTGCACTCACTCATCAGGCCTCCGGTGACCCCGTCGAAACGATTGTCGCGACAGGTACCTGCCCGGTCTCCGGTACGGGTGAGTGGCATCTGGCATTTGCCAGTGTCGACGACCGCCTGACGCTGGCAGTCGACGGCACTGCTGTAGAGCTGGAGCAGCGGGCCGAACTGGTGACTGAGGGCCTGAATCTGCCGACCATTCGCGATCTGGCTCCGGCTGGTATTGCTGCCAGTGGTTTCACGGGCGCCGTTTCTCAACTCAGACTCAGCCGAGACCTTTACTACCGCGGTGACACGGTGGTCACGGAACCGGACAACGGGATGACTCCGGATCCCATGGATCGATCAGCTCTCGGCGATTTTGCTGCGATTACGGTGGGCGAAGTGGGCAATCCGGGGTATGACTGGCGCGGCCTGCTGCGAGTCCCGGCGGTCTATGGTTCCCGTTACGCCGCTGCTCGCCAGGAGCTGCAGACACGTTACGGCAATCGGCTGGATTTCACGCTGGGCGACGATGAATACCTGATGCTTGGTGATAATTCGCCAGCCAGCAAGGACAGTCGGCTGTTTGATTACTACAGCAGGCCGCTGCGTTCTGTCACCAGCAGTCGATTTGCGGTGCGTCGTCACGATCTGATTGGCGAAGCCATGTTTATTTTCTGGCCGCATGGGGTTCCGTTCATGAACGATGGTCGCGGATATTCCGTACTGTCGCACAAGAGTGGTGATCGCAGCCTGAAGGCCGCTGAATATCCGTTGTACAGTTTTCCGTTTTATCCGAACTTTTCCCGGATGAAGCTGATTCGCTGAAGCCCGTCGAGAAGGGATGCTCGCATGGCAATTCTGCAGTGTGAAGGTCTGGTCAGGGACTATCCCGGCAAGCGTGCCGTGGATGGCGTCAGTTTTCACGTGAACGAGGGCGAAGTTGTGGGCCTGCTGGGTCCCAACGGAGCCGGTAAAAGCACCAGTTTCCGGATGGCCTGTGGTCTGATAGCACCGACTCAGGGGCGAGTCCTGTTGCGCGGCGTCGATGTCACGGGCTGGCCGATGTACCAGCGGGCTCGCCACGGCCTCGGCTACCTGCCTCAGGACACTTCAATCTTCTCACATCTCTCAGTTGAGCAGAACATCCTCGCGATTCTGGAATTCCGGGACACGACGCGGGACGCTGCTGCAGCCCGTTGTCAGGAGCTGCTGGAGGAATTCGGGCTGTGGCCCAAACGCGAGCAGCGTTCCGGATCGCTTTCCGGTGGCGAACGGCGACGCCTGGAAATCGCCCGAGCGCTGGCCAGTGACCCGGCCATCATCCTGCTGGACGAACCGTTCACCGGGATTGACCCTGTCACCATTCATGAGATTCAGGACGTGATTCGACGCCTGCGGGACAGTGGGATTTCCATCCTGCTGACGGACCACCGGGAACGCGAAACTCTGACGATCACGGATCGTTCATACATCATCTGTGATGGGCAGGTGCTGGTTTCCGGAAGTGCTGAAAAGGTGCTGGCGGATCCCGGAGCCATTGCTCGATACTTCGGCAAGCGTTTCGACGCCAACTCAATCATCGACGGCCGCGATTCTTTCCGCAAAAGTGCCTGACTGACACGGTCCGGAACGGTAGAATGCCGGCAGAACTCGGCCTGTTTTTCAGCAACTCTACCGGAAAGACCGCTTCGTGCAGTCCGCTCAGCCGAACGCAGCTCGCTCACAGGCACAGCCACCCGTTGCTGCTGCCATCGCCACGGGCCTGTGCGCTGCCGCCACAGCGGCGGCCGGTGTCTTCCATTTCAGCGGTTTGCCGACTGCCGCAGCGGCCGCTTCGGCCGCTGCCTGTCTTGCCGGGGGCATCATCCCCCTCAAAAACTCCTTCACTTCACTCCGCAGTGGTGCTCTCAATGTCGATCTGCTGATGCTGCTGGCGGCAGCCGGCGCGGCACTGATCGGAGAATGGCTCGAAGGATCCATCCTGCTGTTCCTGTTCTCGCTCAGTGGTACACTCGAAGCCTTCGCCACCTGGCGCACCGCTCGCTCAATCGAATCTCTGATTGCTCTGCGACCCGCTGAAGCCGCCCTGCTCCGCGATGGTGCCGAAGTCATCGTGCCCGTGGATTCGCTGCTGCCAGGCTGTCTGCTGCGAGTTCGTCCGGGAGAACGCTTCCCCGTTGACGGTGACGTCAGCGAAGGAACATCGTGGGCTGATGAATCCACTCTCACCGGAGAAAGCGAACAGATCTCAAAAACCGTTGGTGATACGGTGTTCGCCGGTACGCTGAATGGTCAGGGCAGTGTCGTCGTCAGAATGACTCGCGCCGTCCAGGACACTACGCTCGAACGTATCGTTCACATGGTACAGGAAGCACAGTCCAGAAAGACTCCGTCGCAGCGATTCGTCGAATCGTGGCAGCAGCCCTACGTGATCGGTGTGCTCACCTGCTCCCTGCTCGTCTTCCTCGGCTCATGGCTTCTGCAGGCCGAATCGTGGCGACACGCCTTCTACCATGCCATGGTTCTGCTGGTGGCTGGTTCACCCTGTGCCGTGGTCGTCGGTGCTCCGGCCGTGCTGCTGTCCGCCATCGCTCGCGC
>CAITYU010000485.1 GCA_903896675.1 uncultured Planctomycetaceae bacterium | reverse complement strand
GCCGAGAGTGGGATCGTTAAGGCTGATCATCTGGCCTAAACCTGGATCCGGATCGCTATCGTCCAGCGTATCGGAAAACGTACCGCCCTCTGTTGTGGCGTCACCATCGCCCACACCGGCGTATTCGTAGCTTTGGTTGAGAAACCCAATAGTGCCGGACAGGTCTTCCAGTTCCAGAAGAAGAGCGTCACGGACACTTGCGATGCCGACAATTAAACCCAGTACCGTGATACTTGCGAGCAGCAGCGATTCTGAGGAGAGAATGAAGCCGTCTTCGCTGCTGAGAAACTGTTTTGTTGTGTTTGAAAACACGTCCATGAGCGTAGTCCTGACAAGATTGCGATTGATTCACATGGCTAACGCACCCCTTCCGTCAAGATGCTGAACGCCGCAATTGGTCCCATTTTTCCGTGTGTTCCGTCTGGGACAGTTGTGTCGATGAGTTGCACAGGGCGTGCCAATCGCGGCGAGGGATTGCGAAGTCTGTAACGATTACTCCACGATTGCCCAAATGCCCATGTTTTCTGCGATTGCGATCTTTTGTGGTCGAAGCAGAATGTCTGTGCGGTGAGAAACTGTTCCAAAAACGAAACGTCGATCAGGTCTGCGGCTGGAAGGCAAATGCGGCAGTGGGGCGCCTGTTGCAGAATTGGAACGTCTCTATCGCCACCGCTGGTGGGCTCTGTGACGATCCTGCGGAATCTTCACAGCCTAACGGGCATTGTGACTTTACCGCGAGGCCGGAGGGTAGTCACAATCCCTGCAGCCCACACCCTCCTTACCGTCAGCATGAACCGGGACTGCGGGACAATCCGCTTTTTTAGCAACACCCCCATTGGACATACGGTATGACCATCCTGCCCAAAAGTCAGATCCAGCTTCGCCGCACGTGGCTGAAAACTGCCGGCGGCCTCGGAACCGCTGCGCTCGCATCCCTGCTTCCTCAACAGTCGCTCTTTGCCCGATCTGATTTGCCTGCCGGTATTCCCCACCACCCACCGGTCGCCAAGCGCATCATTTACTTATTCCAGTCCGGTGCACCATCCCAAATGGATCTGTTTGATCCCAAGCCCGGGCTGACTGATCGACGCGGTGAAAACCTGCCGGACTCGATCCGCCAGGGGCAGCGTTTGACCACAATGACGTCCGGGCAGGCCAACTTCCCTGTAGCCCCCAGCATCTTTAAGTTCTCGCAGTATGGCGAGAGCGGCGCGTGGTTCAGCGAGCTGATGCCGCACATGTCATCCATGGCTGACGAATGGTGCATGATTCGCACAATGCACACGGAGGCCATCAATCACGATCCGGCAATTACGTTCTGCCAGACCGGTTCGCAGCTGGCTGGTCGCCCCAGCATCGGTGCGTGGGCCAGCTATGGCCTCGGCAGCGAAAATGCCGCTTTGCCTGCCTATGTGGTGCTGACTTCCTTTGGTTCGGGGCGTCCTGACGACCAACCGCTCTACGATCGCCTTTGGGGGGCTGGTTTTCTTCCGGCTAAGCACCAGGGCGTACGTTTTCGCAATTCAGGCGACCCGGTGCTGTACCTTTCCAATCCTCCAGGCGTGACCTCACAGGATCGTCGCCGCACCCTTGACCGGCTCAGGCAGCTCAATCAGCAGCAGTCTGACGAACTGGGAGATCCGGAGATCCAGGCACGGATTGCTCAGTACGAAATGGCTTTCCGCATGCAAACAAGTGTGCCAGACCTTGTGGATACGGCCGACGAACCCCGGCACGTGCTGGAAATGTACGGCCCGGACGTATCGCGCCCCGGCTCGTATGCAGCCAACTGCCTGCTGGCGCGGCGTTTGGCTGAACGTGATGTGCGGTTCATTCAGTTGTTTCATATGGGATGGGATCATCATGGTGGCCTGCCGAATGCGATTCGTGGACAGTGTCGCGACACCGACCAGGCCACTGCGGCGCTGCTGAAGGATCTCAAAATGCGCGATCTGCTCAGAGACACTCTGATCGTCTGGGGCGGAGAATTTGGCCGCACTGTTTATTCTCAGGGGGGGCTGACCTCGGATAATTACGGCCGAGACCACCATCCACGCTGCTTCACAATGTTGCTGGCGGGGGCGGGCATTCGCCATGGGACCACGTACGGTGAAACCGATGACTATTGTTACAATATCGTCCGCGATCCCGTGCATGTTCACGACCTCAATGCCACAGTCCTGCACCTGCTCGGCGTGGACCACACGAGGCTCACATGGAAATACCAGGGGCGTGATTTCCGCCTGACCGACATCCATGGAACAGTGGTTGACGGAGTGCTGAGTTAGGTTTTCATTCGGGGCTGGCGACGGTTACTGGCGGCTGCGAGCACCTCGCTGCACAGCTCTGCGATGTTCCGCAAACACATGTGCCGCAAGGAGTGTGCTTTCCATGGCGAGGTCGTCGATGCGGCGCCGGAAGTAGGCCAAAGCACCTGTGGCGGGGATCGCCACAGCGAGTCCCTGCAGAGTGGTTACAAGGGCTTTATAGATCCCGGGGGCGAGTTCCGAGATCTGGGGGTTG
>CAITYU010000484.1 GCA_903896675.1 uncultured Planctomycetaceae bacterium | reverse complement strand
GTCGCAGACGGAATCGTGGACGCCCCCTTGTCAAAGTCCCACAGAATCTTACCCGTCTCCGGATCCACCGCCGTCAATCCCTTCGATGACTGCAACAGCACCTGAGCCCCCCGGCCAGCACGCCCCGGAATCAGCGCAGGAGATGTCCAGTTGGCCGCTCGCGGTCGCTGAATCTGCCAGCGAGTCTCACCCGTGATCACGTCAACACCGCAGGCAAACGCCTCGGCATCACTCTCCACCTGCACCACCAGAACACTTCCCACCACAATCGGAGATGAGGACATGCCCAGACTGTTGCTGGCATTCGGAAACTCACGACCCAGACCCCGATACCACAACAATCGCCCCTTCAGATCCAGACAGAACAGATCGTTGCTGGAGAAAAATGCAAACACCCGCTGACCATCACTGGCCATCGTCGGAGTCGCATTGGCCATCTTTTCGTGCGTCTGTGTCCGCCCGGCTGCGTAAAACTGCCGCTCCCAGAGCTGCATGCCGTTCCCCGCATCAATGCTGATCACGTGCAGCCGATTCTGCGTATATCCGGAACTGGCCGACACAAACACTCGACCATCCACAATCACCGGCCCGGACACACCCCGACCTGGCAACGCAGCCTTCCACGCAATCGTTGAACCACTCAGCTCAGTCGGCAGTGATTCACCCGACGCTACCGAATTCGCCTCGTTGCCCCGAAACTGCTTCCAGTCCCCGGCCTGCACCGACACGGAAAACAGGACACTGCAGACAACAGCCGAAATAACATCACTCGCTACTGGCCGAATCATTCGGCACCCCCTTTGTTCAGTGCCGTCTTCCGCGATACACCATTACGAACCACCACAGGCCCCGGAAGCACGCCCACACCCGTGCTGTCACAAACCCGCAGCTGAAACTGATACTTCTGTGCCCAGTCCTGAGTTTGCTCGTTCTGACAGATCTTGAATGCCAGCACGTTCACTCCCGGCTTCAGCTGAACCGGCACGGAATACTGATCCAACTGAGTACTGCGGTGATACTCTTCACGCTCAAATACCAGAGCACCGTTCACCCACAGCTTCCACGCATTCGGAGTCCCAAGGCGAACCTGCAGCGTCTGCTGAGCAGGACTGCTCCACTCGGCCACTGCATACATCGCCGAACCCTTGAAGTTCTCGATCTGCTTCGCAATGTCCACCACGCCGAAATCATCCGTCGTCTCGACCGTCTGCCAGCGAACCTTGCCGTTCATGCCGTCATATTCCGCTTCCAGATTCGGACGCTCCTGGACGATCTCAGTCTCAGGTGCATAAGCCACGCCAAAACCCTTCTCCTCACGGTTATCAAAAGGCCCCACGATCTTCCACGAAGTCACAAAGCCAAAATGGCGACTGATGTCGACCGTCTCGCCCGCCTTCCGCAATGCCTCAGAAATGGTCTTCACCTGATCCTCATGCACCGCACCTGCAAGAGCCCGCCGGTACAACTCCGTCGCCGCAGCACCCTCAGCCTTACCAGCCTGCTGCAACAGCAGCTCCACCGCGTCACGACGAAACTCAGGACTGGGATCATTCAGCATCCCAGGAATCAACTGCTCCGCCACACGACCATCCTCAGACACCATTGTGTCAAAGGCCAGCCGTCGAGCATCCGCGGAATTGCCCGTCTCCAGCACAAATGCACGCAGAGCATCAACCGGCAGTGGCTTCCGCGAAGCCCGCAGTGACTCGGCAATCTGCTCAAAGGCATTCCGCAGCCAGTTCAGACCCTCAGGAGTCGCCTTCTGAAAGCCCGTCAGAATCGGCAGCATCGCCCGCTCACCGGAACCCGTCAACGCCACCAGGGCCCGCTGGTTCTCTCGACTGCCCTGACCAGCAGTCCTGGCCGACTGCAGAATGCCAACGGCCTCTGTGATCGCGTCCGCACGCTCCTTCTTCTTCGCAGCACCAGCATCTGCAGCCAGTAACACCAGCAATGCCAGCGCACCAACAATCGCCACACACCTGAACATCCCCGCCTGACCAGGCGAACGCCCTGCCGGCCATCCACCAGATAAACCCGCCATGCCCATCACTCCATCACTCAACAACGTCATGCTGTCAAGAGCTGCGACAACTGTCCGAAAGAACAGTCGTCACGCCCCCCCCAAAATTCGAAGTCCGCCAGCCGAAAAACCTGCAGACATCGCCCCCCACTACTAGAACATCGCTGACCTGTGCATGCCACTCCGACGTCGAAATAAATGACAGAAACCGAGCGATCGTCAGATTCAGACCGCGACAGCAGAATTCTCGCACCGGAAAAGTCGTTTTCAATCCCGCAATTTCACACAATTGCTCCACGTTTCACGTACGCTTAACGGAAACTGCTCGAATCGCTCGAATCCTTTCACGATTCCGTTTGCCGTCATAGCTTTTTCTGGCATGATGCAGGGTGGCAGACTTCCGACCCGGGGGCCTTACGCCCGCCGGCAGTCCCGTTTCCGTGTTCCGAGCTGACCCATGCTGCTGATTTTCCTGCGAGTGGCCTACCTGCTGATCTGCGCCGGCGCTATCCTTGCGTACATCTCCACCGAAACCGTCGCCGGAAAAACGGCGCTGATGCCACCCGTCATCGAAAACAATAAAGCCCTCGCTTTCTTCGTCCTCCTGTTCATCTCCCAGTTCGTCACCATCGGCGACCTGCTGATCCGCCGCAAACGCATCGAAGTCATTTCCAGCGTGTACTTCGGCATCCTGATCGGTGTCCTGCTCGCCTACCTCATGATCCAGGCCCTCACACCCGTGGTCCCTCCGGACAGCGGCTACCACACACTGGTTGTGCTGCTGACACTGCTGATCCTGCCCTACCTCTGCGTCTCACTGCTGCTGCAAACCAAGGACGACTTCCGCTTTGTCATCCCCTACGTGGAATTTCAGCGTGACCTGAAAAGCGGTCGCCCACTGGTCGTCGACAGCAGCTCTCTGATCGACGGACGCATCGCCGATGTCGTGGAAACACAGATCATCGAATCTCAACTGATCGTCCCGGATTTCGTACTCGCTGAAGTCCAGGAAATCGCCGACTCGTCCGACAAGAACCGTCGCGTCCGCGGACGTCGCGGACTGGAAGTGCTGGCAAAAATCCAGCAAAGCACTCACGTCGATGTCAAAGTCGTGGAAACATCACGCAATGAATTTCGCATGATGACCGTTGATCAGAAAGTTGTGGCACTCGCCAAACAGATGCGCGGTGGTGTTATCACCAACGATTTCAACCTGAACAAAGTTGCCAGCGTACAGGGCATCGCCGTTATCAATCTCAACGATGTCGCAAACGCTCTGAAACCACGCTACATCCCCGGCGAACGCCTCAATATTCGCGTCATCAGGGATGGTGATGGCCCCGGGCAGGGCGTCGGATACCTCGATGACGGCACCATGGTCGTCTGCGAAAATGCCTCAGCACTCGCCGGTCGCGACATCGCCGTCACAGTCACCAGCGTCCTGCAGAACAGCGCCGGTCGCATGATCTTCGGTAAACTGGCGTATCGCCCCGGTGAACAGCCACCAGCCTGAATCACTGCATGATCATCCATGCCGCTTTCAGGTACTCCGTCTCCGGACACGTCGACAGCACCGGATGATCAGGTGCCGCACCGGTGCGAGCAATCAACTGGAAAGAACGCGGCGCCGTCGCCTGACCATCCGCCTCGCCCTCGTCACCCGGTGACCTCGCCGCTGCTGACAGCAACTGCAGAAACTCAGACTCCGGCAGCAGACCCGCACACGTGCAGCTCAACAGCAGCCCACCCGGCTTCACCAGCCGCATCGCCAGACGATTCATCGCAAAGTGCTTCCGAGTCCCGTCTTCTATCTCCATCCGACTGCGAATCAGCTTCGGCGGATCCAGAATCACCACATCAAACTGCCGCCCGTTCCGCAGCATCTCCCGCATGTAACTGAAAATATCGGCCTGCACAAAACGCACCCGCGCCTGATTCAGATTCGCATTCTCTCGGGCCACCTCCAGTGGCTCCTCATCCAGATCCACTCCTGTCACTTCAGCCGCCTGCCCCAGCACC
>CAITYU010000483.1 GCA_903896675.1 uncultured Planctomycetaceae bacterium | reverse complement strand
CGGGCACTCCCGTGCCCGGCTCGCCGGAGGTGGTGATTCGTCGGGAAGGGGGGGGCGTGAGGACTCGGTCGGCCAAAAACAAAAACTGCAGGCCGGATCTGGTTGCCTCGCTGCACACGACAGGCGAGAATTCCACAAACGGATGGGGGGGGTACACAACGCATCTGAATTCGATCGGAATAAGTGCATACCGATGTCGGGGCTGAGCGGCAGATTTTTACGGGCCAGGGCCAGGCTGTTCGGCACAGCGGCAAAAGACATCCCCGTGCCGTTCCAGGTCAGCTGCGACTGCGGCGGTCGCGCGGCCGGTATTCGCCGGGCCTCGTATCAGGTTGCTGAGTGTTCGGATTGCGGGCGTTCACTGTATGTCCTGCCGGTCAACCCGTACCCCGCGACTCGCCGGATTCACAGCGAAGTCGTGGCCGGCGGCCTGGCGGGTCGGGCCGGTGCGGCGCTGCGCGAGCTGGCCGGTGAACCGTCCTCCGCACCGGAACATCATCGGCCCACGGGCAACACCACGGGCAACACCACCGCTCAGGACTCACGCACCAAACCACGGACGGCACAGGCCAGCGAAACCGCCACCGTCACACCCGAACCCGCACAGCCACCCGAACGCGGGCTCGCCGCTCCACCCGGAAGACGCTCGCCCGGCCCCCGCACTGCGCAGGCAGCCGCCGCAGTCCCCGGCGGTGCTGCTCCTGCCGTCACAGCAGCCCCGGTGATTCAGCCGACACCACCGATACCGCTGATACCGAAAGTCCCGCTGGCGGTGCGGCTGCGGCGCGTGTTTTCACCGGTTCGTCTGCTGGTCACAGCCAGCCTCGTGCTGCTGGCTCTGACCGTCTGGTGGATGGTGCAGCAGCGTCGACAGGATGTTGCGCGGCGGGTCTGGCGACAGCAGCAGGATGCGGCTGAACGGGCGCTGCAGGCGGGGGATCTGCCGCTGCTGACGGCAGCACTGGAACGGGTCGTGGAGGCCGCCGGGATCCTGAGGCGACAGGATGCCGAATCGCAGCGGGCGGAATCACTGCTGCGACAGTGTCAGGCGGTGAGTCAGTTGTCACAGCTTGATCTGGTCAGTTCGCTGGAGCAGCTGTCGGCGAGCAATCGGGTGACGGACGAGCGTGTCACGGCCGAGGTGCGAGGTCTGGTGTTTGTGTTTGAGGCGGTGCTGAAACCGCAGGCGGAAAACGCCGGGATACTGGAACTGGATCTGCCGCTGATGGCCGGTGCACAGCGGGTGCGGGTACTGACGGCTGCTCAGTCGCTGCGGCAGCTGCAGTCTGCGGCACCGCAGCGGCCGGTGCTGTTTGCCGGAACGATGCAGGCAGGTCAGACGAACCCGGCGGACGGATCACTGCAGCTGCGGCTGGATGACAGTTCGGTGGTGGTGCTGACGGAAGCTGTGACGGCGGGTGCTGCCGGGTATTCCGCTGCGGACGCGGGTGTGGCGGAGTTATTGCGGCAGCAGCAGCTGTCCCTGGGATTGGCTCCTGCGGCTCAGGCGGGGTCTGGTGAGACTGTGGCGGAACCTGTGGGAGCGAAGCCATGAACGCTGGCGAGGGCCTGCTGCTGCGATCGGGATTGTGGGTGTGGCTGCTGCTGTGCTGTGCTGCCGCCCCCGTGACGGCTCAGACGCTGTCTGTACCGCAGTTGCTGAAGCAGCAGGATCGCTGGGGTGAGCTGGCGGACGCGGGAGCGCGTATTCAGCTGGAGGGGCGATTTCAAAGTCGCACGGCCGAATCGTTTCGGCTGGAGCAGCTGGAGCTGATTTTTCGGCATCCGCCCACGGTGCGTCTGCCGGATCGGATCCGTCGTGCGCAGCGGGTGGAGGTGACCGGCGGGTTTACTCGTGATGGTTCACGCCTGTTTTTCACGGTGCAGCGGCTGCAGGTGGGTGAAACGGACGAAGAGCAGCTGCGGCGGCGGATGGCGGAACCTGGAAATGAGCAGCCGGAGAAGCTGCTGTTGCTGGCGGCGGAATATGTACCGCGGGCGGAGTTTTATGAGGACGACGTACTGCGGCAGGAGATTCAGGCGGTGCGTGGTCAGGCAATTCAGCGGCAGAAGCAGCTGGTGCGGAACGATCCGATCGGGCTGGCGGGCCTGTTGCAGTCGGCAGAGCAGCTGGGGGTTTCGGCAGAGACGACAGGGCAGTTGCGATTTGAGCTGCTGGCCCTGCGATTGAAGCAGCCGGGCAGCGAGCTGCAGTCACTGCTGGCGGATGCGCGGCGGATGGAGGGCTGGGATGATCGCCAGCGCGCGATCCCGGCCAGTCTGCAGCAGGCGTTCGCGAAGAATGCGGGAGCGGCCTGGGCCGCGGCCAGTCCGGCGGAGCGGCGACTGCTGCAGCGGCAGCTGTATGTACAGCTGCGGCTGCTGGATCTGCGGCAGCAGCTGAAGACGGATGGCAGCAACGGCCTGGAGCTGGGCCGGCTGGTGCGTGAAGAATTGCCGGCCGAGGTGCAGGCGGCAGAGGCACTGGAGCAGCGGGAGGTGCAGTGGCAGTTATCCAGAGCCACCCAGCTGGAGCGTCAGGAACTGATCGGCGTGAGTGGACTGCTGGTGCGACTGGACCGCGTGGCTGAAGCGGGACAGCTCAGATCAGCCTGGCTGCGGGGGCAGGAGCAGCGATTCGGTCTGCAGACGCTGGCCGGGCAGATTCGCACGGCGGACGAGTATTTGTATGTGGGTGAGGAGTGGCAGGACCAGGTCGCTCGGGAGCGTGGCGTGGAGCTGCTGAAGCAGGCGTGGGAGCGGGCGGCGCAGGAATCACCGGCAGATGCTGACGGCCTGGCTCAACGGCTGAAAACGCTGGGCTGGGAACGTTTGCAGGACAGATGGATCAGCAGTGCCGACTTTCTGAAGCGACCACCGGATGACGTGCAGCGGGCGGCGCGTGAGGGTCGAGTGGTGAAGGGGATGACTGCCGAACAGGTCTCGCAGACTCTGGGGCGTCCGAATCGAACGGCAAAACTGGTGGCTCAGCGAGTCTTCCGTGAATTCTGGATTTACGAGGAGGCGGGGCTGGTGGTGCGACTGCGGCGAAATCTGCAGCGTGCGAATGAAGTTCTGGTGGTGGAAGACGTGGTGCGGGACGAGGCGGCGAGGCGAAAACAGGACTGAAGAATCCTCAATTGTGAATGATTTGCGGGCAAACCTGGCATTTGTCGATGTTCGATGTCAGGAATGCTGTGGCGACAGCT
>CAITYU010000482.1 GCA_903896675.1 uncultured Planctomycetaceae bacterium | reverse complement strand
TCAGTGGTCAGTGGTCAGTGGTCAGTGGTCAGTGGTCAGTGGTCAGTGGTTGGTTGTTGGTTGTCGGTTGTCGGTTGTCGGTTGTCGGTTGTCGGTGGTTGGTGGTTGGTGGTTGGTGGCCCGGGTGACATCGGTACCTTCAGCGTTGCGTGGGAATCCAGTCAAGTCCGCGGGTTCTTTTTCGAGTAAGAGTTCGAATAGGATTGGTTGCGGTGAGGGGGCGGGCTGGGTGTTGGCTGGAGGTTGCGGTGGGGATTTCGTAGAGTGGGGCGGATGTGGGTTGTGGTGGTGGAGATTTTGGTGAGATTTTGGTGTTGGGGGGGGGCGAGATGATGGCGACGCGTGGTGCAACCGGGGTGTCTAGACGGGACCTTCTGGCGGCGGGAGCGGGGGTGATTGCGGCGGTGGCTGCGGGAACTTCGATGGCGGCTGCGGACGACTCCGATCTCAGTAAGACTCCGTGGATCGATGCTCATTCGCACATCTGGACAACGGATCTGGCGAAGTATCCGCTGCGGAACGGGCAGCAGGCTGACGTGCTGGCTCCGCGCAGTTTCACGGATGACGAGTTGCTGGCGACGGCGCGTCCGCATGGGATTGGGCGGGTGGTATTGATTCAGCATCATCCCTATCACGGTTTTGACAATTCCTATCTGGTGGATGCGTGGCGTCGACGTCCGCAGTTGTTTCGGATTGTGGGTCAGATTGATGATGTTCAGCCCCATGTTGATCAGTTGATGCGATCGATGCTGAAGACGGGTGTGACGGGCTTTCGCATCGGGCCTCGTCAGGACCGTCCGGACTGGCTGCAGGGAGCGGGCATGGAGCTGATGTGGAAGACGGGTGCGGAGACGGGGCAGAACATGTGCTGCCTGATCAATCCGTCGGATCTGGAGTCTGTGGGTCGGTGGTGTGTGAAGTATCCGCAGACGCCGGTGGTGATTGACCATTTTGCGCGGGTGGGTATGACGGGTGAGATCCGTGAATCTGAGGTGACTGCGCTGTGTGGTCTGGCGAAGCATGCGAAGGTGCGTGTGAAGATTTCGGCGTATTATGCGCTGGGCAAGAAGCAGCCTCCGCATGACGAGCTGCGTCCGATGATTCGGCGTCTGTTTGAGGCCTATGGTCCGGATCGGCTGATGTGGGCGAGTGATTCGCCGTATCAGCTTACGGCGCCCAATTCGTATGGTGCAGCGGTGGCGGTGGTGCGTGATCGGCTGGATTTTGTGAGTGAGTCAGATCGCATGAAGCTGTTGCGGTCGACGGCCGAGTCGACTTTCTTTTTCGTGTGAGGCGACGATGAGTCGACCGAGTCTGACGCTGTGTCGAGTGAGTCTGGTGTGGCTGCTGCTGGCGGGTGGCATGCAGACGCTGCAGTCTGCTGCGGCTGCTGCGGATGAGCCGGTGTTGCCGGGTGATGCATGGGTTGATGAGCGGAATCCGGTGCGGGTGGCTTTTGGCGAGGAGCGTCTGCATCTTTGGTCACTGCGTGTGCCGCGTTCGTTGTCGGTGCCGTCATCTGGTACCGGGGAAGTGTGTCATCCGATTGACGCCTTTCTGGGTGTGAAGCTGGCGGCTGCGGGAGTTTCGTTGGCGGCCGAGGCTGATCGTCGCACACTGCTGAGGCGTTTGACGGTGGATCTGACCGGGCTGTTGCCGACTGCGGCTGAGCTGGCAGCCTTTGTGGGGGACGATCAGCCGGGAGCGTGGGAGCGGCAGGTGGAGCGTTTATTGTCTTCGCCGGCTTACGGAGAGCGGCAGGCGCGGTTGTGGCTGGACGTGGTGCGTTATGCGGACACGAACGGTTACGAGCGGGACGAGTTTCGGCCGACGATGTGGCGGTATCGGGATTATGTGATTCGCAGTTTCAATGCGGACAAGCCGTTTGACCGATTTGTGCTGGAGCAGTTGGCTGGTGACGAGCTGGTGGTGGGTGTACCGCAGACGGAAGCGGATCGGGATGCCCTGCTGGCGACGGGTTATCTGCGGCTGGGGCAGTGGGACAGTACGGCGGCGATCTTTCAGGAGGAGGCTCGGTTGCAGGCCGAGTTGCAGGCGGATCTGACGAATACGACGGCGGCGGCATTTCTGGGGCTGACGATGTCATGCTGTCAGTGTCATGATCACAAGTATGATCCGCTGACGCAGGCGGATCATTATCGGATGCGTGCATTTTTTGCGTCGCTGGAGCGGGTTGACGAGCTGGATGTTTCGACGGTGTCGGAGCGTGAGCGGGGGGAGAAGAACAGCCACGAGTCTGCGTTGGGTGTGCGTGATCGGCGTGAGTCGATCCCGGCGACGTATGTGCTGAGTCAGGGTGATGCGGGGTCCCCGGCGGAGGAGGTGCGGCCGGGTTTTCCGGCATTGTACTGGCCGGGAGATGCGGAGTTTGAGCCGTCTGCGGCTGGTGGCAGTGGCCGTCGTCTGGCACTGGCTCGCTGGATCATTTCCCCGGAAAATCCGTGGACGGCGCGGGTGCTGGTGAATCGGTTATGGCAGCAGCATTTCGGGGTGGGTTTGGTCGCGACGGCGAATGATTTCGGGCATACGGGTGCGCGTCCGGAGCAGCAGGAGTTGCTGGACTGGCTGGCGCTGGAGTTTGTGCGTACTGGCTGGTCTGTGAAGTCGATGCATCGGCTGATGGTAACGTCTGCGGCGTATCGGCGGAGTGTGGATCTTCCGGCGGTTGTGGGTGCTGCGGCAGGGGATGCAGAGAACGTGTTGTGGGGTCGTCAGACGCTGCGGCGGATGGATGCAGAGACTCTGCGGGACTGTCTGTTGCAGGTGACGGGTCAGTTGCAGGCGGCGTCCGGCGGGGCTCCGCGGTGGCCGGTGATCTCGGAGGATCTCCGCCATGCTCAGCCGGCCATTCTGGAGGCGGAGGAGGGAAAGGACGACGGTCGGATGCAGGGCTGGTATGCGGATCCGGCGGGTGAGGTGCGTGTGCGGAGTCTGTATCTGGTGCGGAAGCGTTGTCTGCCGATTCCGTTTTTGCAGGTCTTTGATCTGCCGGATTCGACGACGTCGTGTGCGCGGCGGGATGAAACCATTGTGGCTCCGCAGGCGATTATGCTGTTGAACAGTCCTGAGACGATTGCCTGTGTGGAGGCGTTGGCGGGGGAGTTGTTATCGGGTGTGCCGCCCGGGGACGGCTGGCAGGACAGCGTGATTTCGGCGGCATTTGCGCGGGTGTTTTTGCGAGAACCGGTTTCCGGTGAACGGGAAGCGGCACGGATTCTGCTGGGAAAAGTTCTGGAATCTGTTGGTGAATCTGACCGGCGTCATGCGGTTGCTGAGTTGTGTCGTGGGTTGCTGAATGCGAATGAGTTTGTGTATGTGGACTGACGGCCGGGGATGGTATTTGGTGCGGTGGTGGTGTCGTGTGTGGGTGTTCTGGTGTGTGCGGGTGTTCGGTGATGGGTTTGTGAGTGGGCTTGTGGAGGGTTTGTCAGATGGACGGTCAGTTTTCGCTGCAGCAGCACGGGATCACGGTGCGGGAGATTTTCCGCAACATGTCTCCGAGTGGTCTTTATGAGGAGGCGATTCGTCATGAGCCGGGGACCAGTCTGTCTGACACGGGTTGTCTGATCGCGTATTCGGGAGAGAAGACCGGCCGTTCTCCGAAGGACAAGCGGGTGGTGCGGCATGCGGATTCTGAGTCGAAGGTGTGGTGGGGTCCGGTGAATTTTCCGCTGGACGAATCGACGTTCAGCATCAACCGGGAGCGGGCGATTGACTACCTGAATACTCGATCGCGCATCTACTGTGTGGACGCGTATGCGGGCTGGGATCCGTCGCAGCGTCTGAAGGTGCGTGTGATTTGTGCGCGGCCGTATCATGCGTTGTTCATGCACAACATGCTGATTCGTCCGACGGACCATGAGCTGGAGACTTTTGGTGAGCCGGATTTTGTGATTTTCAATGCGGGTGCATTTCCGGCGAATCGGTATACGACGGGGATGACGAGTCGTACGAGTGTGGATTTGAGTATTGAGCGTCGGGAGGTGGTGTTGCTGGGGACGGAGTATGCGGGCGAGATGAAGAAGGCGGTGTTCACCTTCATGAACTACCTGCTGCCGGATCGTGGAATTCTGTCGATGCACTGTTCGGCGACGAGTGATCGGAAGACGGGTCAGAGTTCGGTGTTGTTTGGTTTGAGTGGTACGGGTAAGACGACGTTATCAGCGGATCCGCATCGGTATCTGATTGGTGATGACGAGCATGGATGGTCGGACGACGGGATCTTCAACATTGAGGGTGGCTGTTATGCGAAGGCCGTGTATCTGACTCGCGAGTCCGAGCCGGACATTTTTGAGGCATTGCGTTTTGGTGCGGTGCTGGAGAATGTGGTGTATGACAGGGCGCACCGGCATGTGGATTTCAACGACACTTCCATCACACAGAATACTCGCGGGGCCTACCCGATTGAGCACATGCGGAACGCGAAGATTCCGTGTGTGGCTGGTCATCCGACGGACGTAATTTTTCTGACGTGTGATGCATTCGGGGTGTTACCACCGGTCTCGCGATTGACGCCTGAGCAGGCGATGTATTATTTCATCAGTGGATATACGGCGAAGGTGGCGGGTACGGAGATGGGTGTGACGGAGCCGGAGGCGACCTTTTCGCCGTGTTTTGGCGGACCATTTCTGGTGTGGCATCCGGGTGTGTATGCGCGGCTGCTGGCGGAGAAGATTCGTCGTCATGGATCGGCGGTGTGGCTGGTGAACACGGGTTGGTCGGGTGGTGCGTACGGGACGGGCAGTCGGATGCCGCTCCGGTTTACTCGGGCGATCATCGACGGCATTCACACGGGTGAGTTGCGTGAGGCGTCGGTGGTGCGGGATGCGATTATGGGTCTGGATGTGGTGACAACATGTTCGGGTGTACCCGGGGAGATGCTGCAGCCGGCGTTATCGTGGCGTGATCGGGGTGCGTATGAGGCGACAGCGCGGAAGCTGGCGCAGCGATTTCGGACGAACTTCGAGAAGTATGCGGCGGCGGTGGATGCGGCGGTGGTATCTGCGGGGCCGTCTGGGGAGTGACATATTTTGAGGGGGTTGAGTCGGTCGATTGCAGGAGGCCGGCGTCAGGTGTGTGCGTCAGGGTTGTCTGGCGGAGTCGGCGGTGTCGGCGGTGCGGATGAAGTGGATCAGGCTGGCGAGATCCTGGCGGGAGAGTTTCAGTTCGAAGCCTTCGGGCATGAGGCTGATTCCGGTGGCCTGCAGTTCGGTGATATCGCTGCGGTTGAGGGTATCCTGCTGGTTGCCGCTGCGGCGGAGAGTGATTGCAGTGTTTGTTTCTTCGACGAGGATACCGGCAGAGGTCTGACCGGAGTTGTTGACGGCGACGAACTGCAGGAAGTCGGGGCCGACTTCGCGGTTGGGATCGAGGATGTGTGTGAGCAGTTCGGCGGGAGTGCGGTGGCGTACGGTGAGCAGGCTGGGTCCGACATCGGTACCGAGTGCGCCGAGTCGATGGCAGCCGCTGCATTCGCTCTGGAACACGGCCCTGCCCTGTTGTGTGTCTGGTATCAGGCTGAGGGTATCCTGCCATGCGGCAACGATATCGGAGCGGGGTGTGGTGCGGCTGGAGCCGAGCAGTTGTTCGGCGAGGGTGCGGAGTTCGGTGTTGGGGTGTTTGAGCAGGAGTGAGCGGCGGATGGGCGTGATGCGGCTGGCCGGGATGGTGCCGGCGTTGATGGCATCGAGCAGTGCTTTTGTTCCGACGTCGGAACTGCAGAGGGATTCGATGATTTCGTGCTGCAGGCTGGTGGTGGAGCGTGGGCAATCGGCGGCGAGTCGGGTGGCGGCGGGGGCAGTGAGTCGTGTGGTGAGGAGTCGCAGGGCGGCGAGGCGGACGGTGTCGGGTTGCGTGGGGGCAGCCAGATCGAGCAGTTGTGCGAGCAGGAGGTCTGGCTGCGAGCTGAGTGCCAGCAGTCTGACTGCGGCGGTGCGCTGTTCTGCGGGGAGTGTTGTGTTGAGAGCAGTGGTGCTGGCGTTGTGGACGATGTGGTCGGTGAGGGCGAGTGCATTTGGCTGATCGTGCCACGCGGTGTCGAGTCTGCTGCGACTGCGGCGGAGTCCTTCATCGAGTGCAGCGAGCAGTTCGGCGATGTGCTGTGAGTGGCGGTCCCGTTCCGGCAGGCGGTTGAGTTCCTGGGCGATTGTCCGGAGTTCGGCTGGCCGGTTGCGGGTACCGACGATACCGGCGAGCAGCAGGAGCAGGGTCTGGTTTTCGGGGTTTGTGTGGAACTGTGGTTGTCGGAGGGCGGCCAGCAGGAGGAGGAGTTCCTGATTCTGTGCTGAGCAGAGTGCGGCGGTGCGGATCCACGGATCGGCGGGGGAGTGTGTGAGGAGTGTGTGCAGCAGGTTTTCGTGCTGGAGTGGGGGCAGTCGGTGGAGGTGCAGTGTGGCTTGGAAGAGCACTTCGGGGGCGTGGTCCTGCTGGATGGACCGAGTGACAGCGAGGGGGAGAGCGGCAAGTGAGTGTTCGGCAGCGACCTGCAGGGCGCAGCGTCTGACGTGTGGTGAGTCGTCATTGAGGAGGCGCAGGACGGCATCATTGAGTTGGTTTTGGAGTGCGCTGGATGAGGCGGTTGTGGCGGCGGTTGTGGCTGCGAGTGTGGCAAGGGCCTGCAGGCGTGCGTGGGGCGACGAGGATTGTCGCAGTAACTGGAGGAGGAGTGCGGGGGTGCTGGGATTTTGCTGCTGGAACAGCAGTCTGGCGGCGGTGTCGCGGTGCCACGCATTGGGGTGTTCGAGGAGTTTGACGAGTTCGGGGGTGGTGGCCTGGGAGAGTCGGGGTGTGGTGCGGCGGGTGAAGTTGGGCGGAGTGATGCGGTAGATTCGTCCGCGATCGCGGCCTCGTTCGAGGTCCAGTTGGGCTTTGAGGTCAGGTGGCATGGACCAGGGGTGTTCGATGGTTTCGCGGTACATGTCGAGGAGGTAGAGGGTGCCATCGGGGGCATGAATGAAGTTAACGGGTCGGAACCAGTTGTCGGTGGAGGTGAGAAATTCGCAGTTGTGGTCGATCCGCTGGGAGTTGAAGGTGGGGCCGGCGGGTGTGAGTTGCTGGCGGTGTACGAGATTGGCGGCGACATCGGAGAGGAGGACCTGTGAGCGGAATTCCGGGGGCCATGCATCGCCGCGATACACAGTGACTCCGCAGGCCGATGTGAGGTAGCCGGCGGCATTTTTTTCGCTGCGGGGCATGCGTGGGTCGCCCTGCCCTGTCAGTCTTGCCGCATTGATGACTCGCCACGCTTCCGGCGGACTGGTGCGGTAGACCGGAAGCTGATCACCGCTGGCGGCGACGTCGTGGAGTGGACTGCCGGGGTTGAAGTGGGGGTTGCGGCTGAGGTGTTCGAGCGGGAGCAGGACATGCTGGACGGGGTTGCGGATATTGCAGATGAAGCGGTTGCCCCAGTCATCGGTGGTATTGCCAAACCGTGCTCCGCCGGACAGCAGTTGAAAGTTGTGCGGTGGTCCGAGTGGTGAGAAGCGGAAGTCGTGGCGGGACATGGTGAGGGGTGTGGGGGTGTTGGGTGCGAGAGCGTTTCCGGAGAGCAGTCCGCCGTTGGTCCCGCCGGCTCCGCAGATCCGGTGGTCGAGAGTCCAGAGCAGGTTATTGGCCACGGCCTGCACATTGAGTTTGCGAAAGCCGGTGAGGAGGCGTTCGCGAATTTCGGCGACACCATCGTGGTCGGCGTCGCGCAGCCACCAGAGGTCGGGGGTAGCGGCGACGAAGATGCCGTCTTTCCAGACGACGATGCCTGTGGGCCAGGACAGGTCACGGGCGAAGATGGTACTGCGGTCAAAGGTGCCGTCATCATTGTCATCGACGAGCAATCGGATTTTCCCGATGGGCAGGTCGGTGGTGCGTTCGCGGTTGGGCTGATCGGTGGATTTGTCGGTGTAGGGGTAGTCGTTCATTTCGACGACGAACAGGCGTCCATCTTCATCGAAGGCAGCGGCGACGGGGTCGGTGACGAGGGGTTCAGAGGCGACCAGTTGGAGGGAGAAATTCTGTTGCAGTTGGAAGGAGTTGAGGGTTTGGTGGGGTGGGATTGGTTGGGAGTCGTGGGGGTGTGGGAGAGCGTGGAGCAGGACGGTGGCAAGAATCGTGAGAGATGGGGGCATGGTTTTTCAGTTTTCAGTTTTCAGTTGTCAGTTGTCAGTTGTCAGTTGTCAGTTTTCAGTGGTCAGGGGGCAGGGGGCAGTGGGTAGTGGGAGGACGTGGTCGCTGATGGCTGGTGATGGTGATG
>CAITYU010000481.1 GCA_903896675.1 uncultured Planctomycetaceae bacterium | reverse complement strand
TCTGACGCTCCCGGATGTCCTGCCAGATCCGCGGATTCTTCCCAAATTTCCATGGCGAATCAGGAAAACCTGCATTTCCGTGTGGTGAAACCGCTGGAAAGTTGCAGAGTTTTCTGAAATCGCCAGGATCTGCCGACATATTCGCCGGCTTATGCGAAATCCGCATGACTTGGGTGATTCTGCCACAGGCAGAATCGTTTGAGTGAGTTTGGAGCAGGGTTCAGATCGTTGAATTCTAGGTTTCTGCAGGATCCCTGCGGTCATCTTTTGTGGCATCAGTTGAAACCGAACACTCGTGTTGTTTGGGGGCTGCTAATGTCGCCGAAAGAATTCGCACCTCAGGAACCAGCATTCAGTCGTACAGCTGTAAACTGTCAGGAACTCGTTCCGTCCGGACATTCGTTTCCATTGCTCCTGCAGGCAGGCGTGGGTGTTCAGATCGCGGAGAGACTATGAATAATTTGATTTATGCGGTCCCAGTGGCCGGGTTGATTGGTCTGGCATTCAGCGTGTATCGGTATCGTTCGATAGCCAGCGAGGACCCGGGTACAGAGGTCATGAAGATGCTGGCGGCTCGAATTCGGGCCGGTGCTATGGCGTTTTTGCGCGCCGAATATTCCGTCATGCTGGGTTTCATCCTGGTGGTCGCGGGGCTGATGTACCTGTCCGGGTTGTCGGAAGGTTCTCATCCACTGATTGCCCTCGCATTTGTGATCGGGGCACTGTTTTCCGGTCTGGCTGGTTTTTTTGGCATGCGTGTGGCCACTTTGGCCAACGTGCGGACCGCCGCAGCGGCACGTCGCGGGTTGGCACCGGCTCTGCTGATCGCCTTTGGCGGCGGTTCTGTGATGGGGCTGACAGTGGTGGGCCTTGGCATCCTCGGACTGGGTGGTCTGTTTCTGATTTTCGGTCGAATTCTGGGGACTGACGCCACTTCCATTAAGCAGTTGACGACCGTGTTGACCGGCTTTTCGTTTGGTGCATCGTCGGTGGCCCTGTTTGCTCGCCTGGGTGGAGGGATTTACACCAAGGCTGCCGATGTGGGAGCGGACCTCGTTGGCAAGGTCGAGGCTGGCATTCCGGAAGACCATCCGCTGAATCCAGCCACAATTGCGGACAACGTGGGGGATAATGTCGGTGACGTCGCTGGTATGGGTGCCGACCTGTTTGAGAGTTTCGTGGGCGCGATTGTCGGTGCCATGGTTCTGGGCGCTGCACTTGCTCTGAAGTCCGAGTTCACGGGATCGATGGGTGGGCTCAGTGCTGTCATTCTTCCGCTGCTGCTGGGGGCTGCCGGAGTTGTGTGCAGTGTGTTCGGGACCTTCTTTGTGACGGGCGACGACAATGTGGATCCGGCCAGAGCTTTGAACCGCGGTGAGCTGCTGGCTGCCGTGGCCATGCTGATTGCCAGTTACCTGATCATTGTGGGCGTGTTACCTGAGAAATGGGTCGCGCCGGAAGGCTTCGAAGTCACTCGGATGGGGGTATTCTGGTCATCGATCATTGGTCTTGGCGCCGGTATGGCGATTGGATTTGTGACTGAGTATTACACGGGCACGGGGCGCCGTCCTGTTGTGGAGATTGTTGAACAGTCAGTGACCGGTGCAGCGACGAACGTGATTGCCGGCCTTGGAGTGGGCATGCTCTCAACTGCCATCCCGATGCTGTTGATTGCGTTTGCGATTCTGGGTGCATACGAACTGGCGGGGCTGTACGGGATTGCGATTGCCGCTGTGGGAATGCTCTCCAATACGGGGATTCAACTGGCTGTTGATGCCTATGGTCCGATAGCGGACAACGCGGGTGGTATTGCTGAGATGAGCGGACTGCCCAAAGATGTTCGCGGGCGCACTGACCAACTGGATGCTGTGGGCAACACGACGGCGGCCATCGGCAAGGGATTTGCCATCGGTTCTGCGGCTTTGACGGCACTGGCGCTTTTCAGTGCGTACATGACCACAGCCGGCCTGAAAACAATCGATGTGGCAAATCCCCGGGTGATGTGTGGTCTGTTTATCGGGGCCATGATGCCATTTCTGTTCTCGGCAATGGCGATGCGAGCCGTGGGCCGCGCAGCGACCAGCATGATAGCCGAAGTGCGACGACAGTTTCGGGAAGTTCCGATCCTGCGGCAGGCACTGGAAGTGTGCCAGCGGAACGGTCATTCCTCCATGGATACGTGGAGCGACGCGGACAGGTCTGTGATGTCACAGGCGCTTGAAAAGGTGGACAGTGACTCGTGCATTGCCATTTCCACAA
This sequence comes from uncultured Planctomycetaceae bacterium, assembly GCA_903896675.1. Taxonomy (GTDB): domain Bacteria; phylum Planctomycetota; class Planctomycetia; order Planctomycetales; family Planctomycetaceae; genus SXXK01. Next base: position 7,945 of record CAITYU010000481.1, on the reverse strand, counting down.
AGGCATCACTGCGTGAGATGGTATTGCCCGGTATTCTGGCCGTGGTGGGTCCGGTGGGAGCAGGTTTCCTTGGTGGTGGCGAAATGCTGGGAGGACTGCTGGCCGGGGTGACGGTCAGCGGCGTGATGCTGGCTATTTTCCAGTCGAATGCCGGTGGTGCGTGGGACAACGCGAAGAAGATGATTGAGGGCGGAGTCACCGTCAACGGTGTGGAGTACCGCAAGGGCAGCACGGCTCACGCTGCCGCAGTTGTGGGGGATACCGTGGGTGACCCGTTCAAGGACACATCGGGTCCGTCATTGAACATCCTCCTGAAACTGGTTTCCGTAGCTGCTCTGGTAATTGCTCCGTGGCTGGCTGTGCCGGCCACCCCTGCTGTGCCACCGCAGGCAGCTCCGGCGGAAGCAGCGGTTCCAGTCGAGGCCGCAGCTCCGGAAAACGCTGTGGCGGCACCTGCTGCTGCAGCGAATCCGTTTCAGATCCCCTGCTGAGATCTTACGCTGGTGTGTCGCTGGTCAGCCTGCCTGCAGGCCGGCCAGCACAGCCTGAGTTATTGCGGCCGTTGTGCAATTCCCACCCAGATCCGGTGTCCGCACTGCGGGATCACGCAGGGCTGTGACAACGGCCGTTCGCAGCAGGGCTGCAGCCGAGCAAGTGGTCTCAGTTCCCAGCCATTCCAGCATCATTCCGAGCGACAGGATCATGGCTATGGGGTTGGCAATGCCCAGCCCGGCAATGTCCGGTGCCGTACCGTGACAGGGCTGGAAGACAGCCACATGCTCCCCGATGTCTGCTGAAGGAGCCATCCCCATGCCTCCCACAAGTGCAGCGGCGAGGTCACTGAGAATGTCACCGAACATGTTTTCGGTGACGATCACATCGAACGATTGTGGCCGACGGACCATGTGCAGAGCGGCGGCATCCACATACATGCGTTCGGTCTGCACATCCGGGTACTGCTCTGCAATCTCGTCAAAGTATCTGCGAAACAGCACCATGGAGGGCAGCACGTTGGCCTTGTCCACCAGCGTCAGTTTTCGGCGACGCTGTCGCGCCAGTCGGAAGGCCGCGTGAAACAGTCGGTGGCTGCCGGTGCGAGTCACGCGGAGCAGATCATCGACGGTGTCGGCGTCCGGCGCCACCTGCTGCCCGCGTGAATGAAATAAACCCTCAGTACTTTCCCGCACAACAATCAGATCAATTTCACCGGCCTGCACAGATCGCAGTGGCGTATCCATATCGTGATGGAGGTATGCGGGTCGAATCCCCTGATACAGCTGAAAGTGTTCGCGCAGATCAATCTGTGGCGTGACTTCGCGACCGTCCGGCTGGCGAACGTGGGGCAGGCCCATCGCGCCCAGCAGTACGGCGTCCGCATTGCGACAGGCCTGCAGCGTTTCCTGCGGCAACGCGGTTCCGCTTTGCTGATATTCAGACGCCCCCGCTGAGCAATGCTGCAGCCGCAGTTGCAGTCCTGGGACCTGCTGCTGAAGCTGCCGCAGTACGGCCAGAGCAGCATCCATTACTTCGATGCCGATCCCGTCACCGGGCAGTACAGCAATTGTCAGGACCTGATCAGCGTTCCCATCGGCGGCAGGCACAGGCATCAGTTCGTCTTCCGTCCGCAGGCTGGTTTACATGTACTGCTGCAGTTGCCGCTCTGTCAGCAGATCCAGCAGTTGCTTGATTCGTTCTGACTGGGAGGCATCAGCTACCAGCGTGGCGTCCGGGGTGTGCACAACGATCAGATTCCGCAGTCCCAGTGTGGCGACGAGGTGATCATCGGATGTGCGAATGATGCAGCCCTGAGTATCCACGCCGGCAAACAGTCCGTCCGTGGTATTTCCCTGATCATCGCAGCCGTTCAGTCGCGGCAGCGACAACCAACTGCCCACATCATCCCACTGGAACGGGGCTTCCAGTACACACACATTCTCTGCGCGTTCCAGCACCGCATAATCAATGGAAATGCTCTTCAGGAGCGGAAATTTCTGTTCCAGTACCTGCTGATATCCGGCAGATCCCGAGGCACTGTCAATTTCCTGCAGTCCGGCATGCAGCTCAGGCTCATACTGTTTCAGCAACTGCACAATGGTGGCAGCCTTCCAGCAGAAGATCCCGCAGTTCCAAAAATAGCGCCCGTCTCTGAGGTACTGTTCGGCAACCGACTGCTGGGGTTTTTCGCGAAAATTTCTGACGCGAAACAACGGTGGACTGCCTTCATCCAGCCGCGACTCTCTCTCGATGTAGCCGTAACCGGTGGCCGGGAACGTGGGCACAACGCCGAACAGCACGAGGCTGTCCGGGCTGGCCTGCACAATACTGACAGCACGCTGTGCGGCTCGACCGAAAGCTTCGTCCGTCCGGATGACATGATCCGCCGGCAGCACAAACATGACTCCTTCAGGATCCCGGCGAAGGATCTCAAATGCCGCCAGTCCGATGCAGGCTGCGGTATTCCTTGCGGCCGGCTCAACCAGCACATTACTGACCGGCAGCGACGGCAACTGCTCGCGCACCGCTTCCGCCTGCACCGCGTTCGTGACGACCCAGGAATTTTCCGGAGCAACCCAGGCTGCGCAGCGATCCAGAGTCTGCTGGATCATCGTTCGACGACCGGCAAGACTGAGCAGCTGTTTGGGAGTTTTTTTGCGGCTCTGAGGCCAGAAACGAGTTCCGCTTCCTCCCGCCATAATCACAGCATGCAGCATCAGTCACACTCCACGTCCCGTTGTTTTCAGGACTTCTGACAGTCATTCGCGAGCTGTTCCGGCCAGTGCCCGGGCAACGGAATCCAGCATAACCTCCATCGCAAACGGCTTACGCAGATAATCCACAACGCCCAGCATTTCCGCATAGGCCTTGTGACGACTGCCCTCGTTCGCCGTCATCATGATCACAGGTGGTGCGTCGGGCAGCTCAGCCAGGAACTCAAGCACCGGAAATCCGCCCATGCGCGGCATCATCATGTCGGTCAGCACCAGATCAGGACGCTGCTGCTGAATCAGTCGCCGCCCGTCCTGACCGTTGGACGCTGCCACAACCCGATACCCGGCTGCCGTCAGCACACTCTGAATCGTTGTTGAAATGTCCCGATCATCCTCGATCAGAACAATCGTTTTACGCTCTGTCGCCTGTTCGCCGCTCATGCCTGCTGATCCTTCCCTGAATTACTGTGACACAGCAGGAGACTGTTGTGCGGCTGCGGCCACGGTGGGAACACCGGGGATGGCAGTGAAGGACAGTGCCGGAGCCGCGTCGTCGGCATTCCACGTGCGCACCTCGCCGTCGTAACTGCCGGCTGCCACCAGTTTGCGTCCCGCATGCTCAGCAACAGAGTATACCCAGTCGCGATGGCCAGCGTACTTTCGCACTGCCGCTCCATCCGCCGCCTTATGCAGATGCACATTTCCGTCGCCTGACGCTGAATACAGAAGATCGCCCGCCACAACTCGAACCCGGAATACGTCGCCCCCAAAACCGCCAATGCCCCGAACTTCCTTTGCGTCCGCCACCTGCCAGATGCGGACTCGCTTGTCACCACCACCACTGGCCACAGACCCGCCGTCAGCCAAAAACGCCGCAGTATAGGCCGGCTCTCCATGTCCCGGGAATGTCACCACCGGATTGCCAGTGGCCGCATCAAACACCTTGCACGTCTTGTCCTTGCTGGCACTGACCAGCCGCTGACCATTCGGGGACCAGTTGATGTCCATCACCCAGTCTGCATGATCTTCAATCTTCAGCAGCTGCTCACCACTATTCAAATCCGTAACCACGATCGCCCGATCCGCACCAGCCGAGGCCACTCGGGTCTGGTCAGGACTGAATGCCGCAGCAAAGATGGAGTCTCGGGATCGTACCAGTGTCCGAATCAGAGAGCCGTCAGCCGCCGAAAACAGTTTCAGCTCGCCAAGCTGGCCCGGAGTTCCTGCAGCAACCAGCAGATGAGTGCCATCAGCACTGTACTCAATATCGTGAATCCGCTCCGCCAGATTCGCAACCCGGCGAATCAGCGTCCCGTCGGTTGTGTTCCATACCAGAACTTCATGGTAGCCGGAGGACGCCAACTGACTGCCATCAGGGCTGAAGGCGATCGCAGTGACCGGTATCGGCGCCCTGTACTCGGCCGGCGGCTGCGGCTGCGAGAATTCCGGGACCACATCAAACAGGTCCGCCGTAGCCGGAATACCGGCATCCAGAGGCGCCCCCACGTCAATCCAGTGCTTCAGTACCGCGATCTCTTCGGCACGCAATGGTTCCGCCTCCTTAGGCATCGAACCAGACTCCACTTCCGAAATCAGCAGCGATTCTGCCGTTTTGTGAGCTGCAACAACCTCACCGGATTCGCCACCTTTCTGCAGAGCAGCAAAGGAATCCAGATTCAGTCGACCACCGGGACTGCGAGTATTATGGCAGGCCACACAGCGGCGGGCAAAAATCGGAGCAACGTGGCGCGAGAATGATACGAAACGCCCCAATGGTTCCAATGCCTGCTCAGCCGTACGCAGCAGCACCAAAGTCTCTGCGGTGGCAATCTGCAGTTCCGCATCCAGCTTGGGCAAGGACGGTTCCAGTGATTCCAGCTGGGCAGTCAGAGTACGCTGCCATTCACCACTGTCCGTCTGCAGTTGTTTCAACTGGGCCTCCTTCGCAACAGACGCTGTGACTGCATCAGTCGCAGCAGTCAAAGCGGCTCGCAAGGGCACCGCAGACTGCTCTGCCGCCGCCAGCTCTGCCAGCTTTTTCTCGTGCTCGGCCTTTGCGACAGCCATCTGTTTCTGACGCTCTGCCAGCACGGTTGCCAGCTCTGCCTGCAGAGCCGCATTTGAGGTCTTCAGTGCGGCGAAGTCGGCAATGGTTTTTTCCAGAGCCTGAATTGCCCCGGCAGCATCCACCCCCGTCAGCTTCGCGGCTTCACGCAGCGTCGCCAGGGATTTCTCAAGCGATGCAGCGGACTGCAGCATCCGCTGTGACGCAGATGCCGCTTCGGCCGTTCGGGCCTCAGTCTCCGCGACCGCTGCCGCGGCAGCCGTCAGGGTTGCAGTGGCCGTGTCGGTCGCCGTTTTTGCGGCAGCCACCACCATTTCAGCCTTGTCCGCAGCCGTCTTTGCTTCGCCCGACTTCTTCTCCAGTTCGGGACGCTGGGCCACCAGAGCCGCTGCCTGCTGCTCTGATTCAGCACCCCGACTGCGCCACTCGACTGCAGATTTCCGCAGGCCGGCCAGTTGCGTCTGCAATTCGCCACGAGCCGTCTGCAGGGCGTCGAGGCGCGCCTTTGCGCGGTCCGCAGTCGCCACGGCAGTGTCGGCCGCTTCGTGAGCCGGCAGGTCGGCTGTGACCCGCGCCAGACGCTGCTCCAGACCGGCAGATTTTTCACGCAGCTTCGCCGCCTCAGCCGCCTCCGCTGCTGCCCGTGCCTCCACCGCCTGCAACTGCTTTTTCAGCTCTTCAACACGCTGAGCAGACACGGTGGCAGCAGCCTGCTTCAACGACAACTCACGCTCCGTGATTTGCCGGTCCTCTTTCAATTGCTGTATCTGCTGACGCAGTTGCACCGCAGACTGCACGGGAGCTGCAGTCTGAGCGGATGCCTGCTGTCCCGAAACCGGAGCCGGAAAACTGACGCAGATCAGGCCGACGGAAAGCACGGCCAGACGAACGAGCAGGATGCGGGACAAAGTCATCGCGAGACCTCGTTGCTTCATGCAGAGATGGTGAGAAATTGCAACACGGTAGGATTCAACCAGTTTCCCGGGATGTCAAGCTTTACGCAGTCGGCAAAGTTTCGCATTCGCCAAATCGAGGCGATGGTAGGGACCAGAGAACCTGCTGCTCTGCACACCGGTGAACGTGCGCGCAACAAAAAAGGCTGCCACGAACGCTCGCGGCAGCCTGCAACACGGAATTTGATGACTGCCCTCGAACCACAAAGCCCTGCGGTATAAACGCAAAGCGCGCAGCAACAGGGCCGAAAACACTGGACCAAAACGACCGCAGGCCGTCAGGCAAGCATCTGCAGAGTCAGATAACTATCTGGAAAGACAGCCGGACTGAATCAGCCCTTACGGTGGCGAATTCGCGAACGCATTCTGCGCTTCTTGCGTCCAATCTTGCGTCGCCCCTTGCCTGTCTTCTTCGTGCCCATGAGCCGGTGGTCTCCAGAAAGCTACTGTCCGAATTCGGAAAAACGCCTAGGATAGCAATCCGGCATTTCCGGATCAAATCTCGGCTGCTGCAGTTTTTCATTCTCGGGGGAAGTTGGTTTGGCTGACCGGAACAACTCGACATACCGTCGACCCTGACGGTTGTACCGATTACAGCCGGGAAACAACCCATCACCCCCCCAAATCACTCCAGGTCCACATCCGCCTCATCTACCAGCATCGAGGCACCCTGCTGCATGAAATTGACTATGACCGTCAACCGATGCGCATTGTCGACCTTCGTCACCACACCCCGCATCCCCGTCATCGCTCCGCGACGGATCACGGCCGTGCGACCAATCACAGGCTTCGGCTCAGGACGAACATCCTGCCCCTGCTGCAGCATCATCCGCACTCGCTGCAGGTCCAGCACCAGCTCATCAGGCTGCGAAACTCGCAGACAACGGCTGACACACCCCGTTGAAATCGAATCGTGCCGCTGAACTTCATCCCCACGTACAAAGACATAGCCAGTGAACAGGGGTACATAGCTCACGCGAATTCGACCCTGCGGTGAACGCGTCCGCTGTGCCGTGATCGGACCATAATGTGCGATCTTCAGGGATCGCAAATGGCGCATCAGCTCTTTCTCCCGCCGCGCCATTGTGTACATGGCGAACCACGACTCGTCCTGGGGCAGAATCAGAGGCGAACTGAAAAGATCTTCCGGATAGAGATCCGGTTCACGGCCAAGTATGGGCATGGTTATTTCTGCAGGAAATGAAGGCTGCACCGCGAAGCCTGCGGTCAGACTATCGCACGCCTGAGCGAAAACTGCAATGTCTTCTCAGAATTCAGGACATCATTGCCGTCTTTCAGGGCGAAGCGGCCCATATCGGACTCGCCGCAGTTCGCCCGGGGCACCCAGAATCCCCAGTTGCAGGGAGCTTCTCCTTCAACATATGGCACTGAATTTCTGTCCCGTATTTTCCCTGCGTTTCCCCGCATTTCGGACTGCTCCCTTGACCATTCCTCATTCCCAGGTCACTCTGCAGCATCTGCGATAGACGGGTGCGGCCTGTAGAATCTCCGTACCTGCTCAGATCCCTCCTTCAGAACATCCTGCGACAGGCAACTTTTATGACAACAACTGGATCAAATTCCCCGGCGTCGCGCCGTGGCTTTCTGGCTGGCACAACGGCAGCGGTGGCGGTTACTGCGGCAGCATCCTCTGTTTCGGCCGGTGCGTGGGCGGGTGGCAGTGACCGTCTGAAAGTGGGTCTGGTGGGTGCTGGCGGTCGGGGTACTGGTGCTGCCGAGCAGGCACTGAATGCTGACCCGGGTACAGAACTGGTGGCGATTGCCGATGTCTTCGAAGACGCTGTGGCTCGTGCCCGTCGCCAGCTGAGTCGCATGTTTAATAAGGAAGGCCAGCCGGCGCGAGTTACGGCTGATGATGCGCACTGCGTGGCTGGCTTTGATGCCTACAAGAAGGTGATTGACAGCTGCGACGTGGTGCTGCTTGCGTCCACTCCGCATTTCCGGCCACAGCATCTGCGTGCCGCTGTCGACGCTGGTAAGCACGTATTCTGTGAAAAACCTGTCGCTGTGGACGGACCGGGTGTGCGATCTGTGATGGAGTCTTCTGAGATTGCCCGGCAGAAGAATCTGAATCTTGTGTCCGGACTGTGCTGGCGTTACCACCCTGGGAAGCGTGCCACCTTTGAACAGATTCGCAACGGCGCCATTGGTGACATTGTCGCCATGCAGTGCAGTTACATGACCGGCGGTGTCTGGGA
>CAITYU010000480.1 GCA_903896675.1 uncultured Planctomycetaceae bacterium | reverse complement strand
TCCGACCGAGCAGCACCTGATCAATGACGCACAGGCAGCCTGGCAGCATGCGACAGGGGCACTGGGATATCGTCCTGAGCAGATCGTGATTACGGGTGAATCACTGGGTGGTGGGGTGGCCGTGCGGCTGGCAGCGGACGTCTGTCGAGGCGGACAGAAGCCGCATGGACTGCTGCTGGTGGCAACCTTTGATTCGATGCTGAATGCGGCCGGGTTTCATTTCCCGTGGCTGCCGGTGGGGCGACTGCTGCTGGATCGTTATCATTCGGATCAGCAGATTGCAGATGTGACGTGTCGGATCGTGCAGTATCACGGGGATCAGGACGTGGTGGTACCTCTGTCGCTGGGGCAGCGGTTGCATCAGCGGGCGCGGGCAGTATCGGTTGATGGAATTCCCAGACAGTTTCGACTGTTGCCCGATTCCGGGCACAACGGTCTGTTGCAGCAGCATGCCGTGACGTTTCGCCGCGAGCTGGGTGAGTTGTTCAGCGAGTGACTTGCGGTCTCGCCGGATTCTGCTGAAATCGGGAGCGTCGTTGGCGGATTTTTGTTGCATTCCGCCGCAGGAGTGTTCCGTGGCAGGAGTACTGCGCTATGCGTTTGCTGAGTCTTCAGCTGGTTCCCGTGGTGCTTGTCTGTCTGTCGTGGTGCAGTCCGCGGATGCTGGCGGACGAGGTGCAGGTGGTAGTGGGAGGACTGTTGTCATCCGAAGGTGGTGACTGGAAGCCGGAGACGAGTCCTCTGACAGCACCGTTCGGGGTGGCATTTGATCGTGCAAAGACGATGTGGATTGTGGAGCTGGAGGGGGGGCGAGTGCATCGCCTCGTGGCTGGCGGGCGACTGCAGCATGCTGGTGGTGATGGATCGCGCAGTTATCGGGGGGATGGCGGGCCATTGGCGCAGGCCACCTTCGATGGCATGCACAACTGTGCTGTGCTGCCCAATGATGATCTGCTGATTGCGGACAGCTGGAATCACTGTGTGCGTCGGGTATCGGCGGAGACGCAGGTGATCAGTACGATCGCAGGTACGGGGAAGCAGGGATTCAGTGGAGACGGTGGACCGGCTGTGCAGGCGACCTTTGACTATGTGATGTGCATCACGTTGAATCCTGCGGCCACTGTTCTGCATATTGCGGATCTGAATAATCGTCGTGTGCGGGCACTGGATCTGAAGACGGGGGTGGTGCGGACTGTGGCGGGCAACGGGCAGAAGGGGGTGCCGGCGGATGGCTCAGTTGCTGTGGATGCTCCGCTGATTGATCCGCGAGCTGCGGCGGAGGATTCGGTGGGGCGATTGTATGTGCTGGAGCGTGGTGGTCATGCGCTGCGGGTGGTGCTGGGGGACGGGATAATTCGCACGGTTGCGGGGACCGGGCGTCAGGGATTTGCTGATGGAGGCCCGGCTGAAGCTCAGTTCGGTTCTCCCAAGCATCTGTGTGTGGGGGCGGGGGATCGAATTTACATCGCGGATGATCAGAATGGTGCGATTCGCGTTTATGATCCGAAAACGCAGCGGGTTTCGACGGTGCTGGGGCGGGGGTTCGGAGATTCGAAGATTCGGTTGAAGAATCCGCATGGTGTCACGGTGCACGATGGATGGCTGTATGTTGTGGACATGGGGAACAATCGGATTCTGCGGCTGCGCGAGCCGTGATATGCGGATCGGGCTGGAACGCTGCAGATGACAGAAGTGGGCGCGGGGGTGGGCGATTTGGGTTCGGTTCCTTAGAACCCCGGTGTTTTTGAAGGGTGTGGGGTAACTTGCCCGGGCTGAAGCCCAGGCTACGGTTTTTGTCCACGGCGTCAGGGATGCGCGAGGTACGGTCTTGTCCCAGGCATCAGGAACGTCGAGGGTGGCACGGTCAGGGGGCGGCTTGTCCTGTGAGGTCAAGGCAGACTGCGGTTCGGCCATTACGGAGCCATGCACGGGTGCCGACGACGATGGGGTGGTTCCACGTTTTGTCATTCAGCAGCGGGATCCGCCCCAGTTCCTGCAGGTTTCCGTCAGTGGCTTTCAGCAGAACGGCGTCCCCGTTTTCGGCAGCGACCAGAATGCAGTCAGATTCAGGCAGCAGAATCGCCTGACCGAAGCCGTAACGTCCGCCCTGCCAGCGTCGTTCACCAGTTTCCGCATCGATGCAGGAGAATACAGCCTGATTGAACCCATAGACGGCACCTTTGTGAATCAGCGAATCGTTGAATGATGGTCGCAGCCGTTTCGATGTCCAGCGCTCGGTGAATTTCCACTGCCCATCAGCGAAGGCCACATCGATTCGCTGCATCCCGGCACCGTCTCCCAGAGCAGTCAGCAGGCTGTCCGGGGCCAGTTGCTGCAGATCGACCATCGGTGCGTTCTCCCAGCCCTGCGGTTTGTACTGGAACAGCACTTTGCCGGAAGCTGGTTCGATTCCCCGAATGCCGCTGCCGTCACCAAACAGCAGGCATCGCTGTCCTGCCAGGGTCAGCAGTCTGGGTGTCGTATAGTTCATGCCGCCGGATGCGAGAGACCAAACGAGTTCGCCGGTTTCGGCGTTCAGCGCGACCAGTCCTTTGTCACCGGCTCCGCCGGCGAACACGACCACCAGTCCGTCGACAACAACGGGCGAGCCGGAGAAGCCCCACATTGGTACCGAGGCCTGATACTTGCTGACAAAGTCGTGCTGCCAGAGCAGGCTGCCGTCAGTTTCATTGAGGCAGTTGAACAGGCCTCGTCCACCGATCGCATAGACTTTCCCCCTGTGGACGGCGGGAGTGCTGCGTGGCCCGGCTCCGGAAACCACTTCCACGAAGCGGCTCTTATCTGCATGGCTCCAGATCAGCTCTCCGGAATCGGCCGAATAACAACTGATGTATTCTGAATCGCTTCGCTGCTCCTGAGTGATCAGTCGGCCGTTGCTGAAGGCGAAGGATGACCATGCCGGGCCGACATCAATCTGCCAGACGATCGCCGGTGGCCTGGTGGTCCAGTCGAGATTTGTGGGTCCGCCGGGTGCACTGCCATCGCCTGCCGGGCCTCGGTACTGCGGCCACTCGGCCGGTGCTGCTTCCGTCGCCGGCGCTGCAGCGGTCGTGGAGGTGGTGGCTGCGGAGGTCGGCAGGGCCGGCAGAGTCTGCTCGTGGACCGGTGACCAGCGCCAGACGAATTCCGGTCGATAATCGCCGATGAAGCCGTTGTTGCGGACCAGTCCGAAACTGAGCCATCCCAGCAGCAGCACAACGGCGGTCAGGCGACTGCGGTTCGTGCGCAACTGCCATGTCGCAAGGCCGGTGGTGGTCAGAAACATCGCCAGAGGTACCCCGTAGATGAACATGGCTGTTCGCAGGGCATCTTCATGCACGCTGACCTGTGCCGCGATGACCGGGCTGGCAATTCCAGTGAAAGCGAGCAGCAGTTTTTCCTGCCAGCGAAGTCGACTGAGCAGCAGGACCCAGCAGGAAAACAGCAGTCCCAGCAGGAACGGGGCCCCCATCATCAGGAAAAATCGCGGGCGATTGGGGATCGATGGAGTGACGGTCAGCAGCATGGCCACCAGCATCAGCAGTGACAGGGTCCACGCAGGCCACAATCGCAGTGGACGGTGAGCTATGGCCGATGGATCGCCGGGATTCGGGTTTTCAACTGGGGCAGTGGCAGCAGACATACAGAGAACAACTTTCGTGGGTGCAACTGGTGAAACCGTCGAGCTTGAGCGGTGAATTTTCGAAACGTGCAGACAGGGTGACGCAATTACAGGCAATCGGGTGAGAATTTCAAGGGGGATTTGTGAGCAGGTTGGGGGTGGTATCAGGCTCGATTGGAGCCCCGTAAGGGGTGGATTCTGGCGGCAGGGTGTCTGTCAGTTGTGCGGGATCTGTCGTTGTGGAATCTGGCAGTGTACAATTCCGCAGTCCAAAGATCCTCGCTGTGCATCTGGAACGCCTGCGGGATGGGACTTTGTCTGACGGTATCCGGCCTTTGATTTTGCTGGGGAATGCATCGGGTGAGAGACCATATTCTGTGCAGTCCGGCAGTGTCTGTTCTGCTGTTGTTTGTGTTTTCAGGTTTTTCTGCGGTGGCTTTGCCGGCTGATCCGCAGCGGCCCAACGTGATTTTTATTCTGGCTGACGATCTGGGCTGGTCTGACACGACGCTTTATGGAAATACGAAGTTTCACCAGACGCCCAATCTGCAGCGATTGGCGGATCGTGGCATGCTGTTTACTCGTGGCTATTCTGCCAGTCCGCTGTGTTCACCGACGCGGTCGGCCATTCTGACGGGCCTCAGCCCTGCGCGCACCGGCATTACGACTCCCAGCGGGCACGTGGCTGAAGTCATTCTGGAGGCGCAGGTGGCTGCGCGAGCGGCTCCGCAGCACAAGGCTGTGATGCCCGTTTCGGTGACGCGATTGAAGTCTGAATATCGCACGCTGGCTGAGGCTCTGCAGGACGCCGGCTATGCGACGGCCCATTTTGGCAAGTGGCATCTGGGACCAGCTCCGTGGTCTCCGCTGCAGCAGGGTTTCGACACGGATCTGCCGCATCATCCGGGACCGGGGCCCGCCGGCAGTTATGTAGCCCCGTGGAAGTTCGGCAGCTTCACCGAACGAAATCCGGGGGAACACATCGAAGATCGGATGGCTGCCGAGGCTTCAGCGTGGATTGAGCAGCATCGGGATGAGCCATTCTTTCTGAATTACTGGGCCTTCAGTGTCCATGCTCCGTTCAACGCCAAAGCTGATCTGGTGGAAAAGCATCGCCTGCGAATTGATCCGAACGATCTGCAGCGCTGCCCGACCTATGCGGCCATGCTGGAGAGCTTCGATGATGCCGTGGGAACCCTGCTGGGGACTCTGGATCGTCTGCAGTTGTCTGATCGCACGATCATCGTGTTGACATCGGACAATGGCGGCAACATGTACAATGATGTTGATGGCACGACTCCGACCAGCAATCGCCCACTGCGTGGTGGCAAGGCGACTTTGTTTGAAGGCGGGACTCGGGTACCGACGGTGGTGGTCTGGCCGGGCCTTACAGTGCCGGGCAGTCGCAGTGATGTACCTGTTCAAAGTGAGGACTACTATCCGACGCTGCTGGATGGGCTGGGTTTGCGACCTGCCGATGGTCAGCAGTTTGACGGCAGCAGTTTTCTGCCGGCGCTCCGCGGTGAAGTCCCGGAACGTCCTCCGCTGTTTCAGTACTTTCCGCACAATCCCGCGGTGCCGGACTGGTTACCTCCGGCTGTCTCAGTGCACCGTGGCGACTGGAAGCTGATTCGCATTTTTCATGGGGGTGACAACGGGGCGCATCGTCTGCTGCTGTTTGATCTGGCGAATGATCCGGGTGAGCAGCGTAATCTGGCAGCCGAGCGACCTGAGCTGGCGGTCGAGCTGGATGGACTGGTCGAGCAGTTTCTGCAGCACACGAAAGCGGTTGTGCCGATTCGCAATCCTGCCTTTGATCCACAGCAGTACGATCCGACTCTGGAAGGGAAATCACAGCCGAAGCGGCAGAAGCCTGCAGCGGGCCGGCAGGCGGCAGCTGCGGGACCAGCGGAGGATGCTGCTGTTTTGCAGGGTTGGAAGCCGCGTGGCTGCACAGCGGAAGTGCAGCAGGGAGTTTTGGTGCTGCGGGGTACGGGGCGAGAGCCGTTTCTGGGGTTTGCTCCGGGCAAACTGGATGGGAAGGCAGTGCTGCGCGTGCGTCTGCGCAGCTCGGGTGGCAGTGGGCGACTGCAGTGGCTGTCTGCTCCGGCGGCCCAGCCTTTGCCGGAGTACGGAGCGGTCAGTTTCAGTGTGCAGGCTGGTGACTGGATGGAGCTGAAGCTGGCCGTGCAATCGCCTGCCGATGCGGGGGGAATTCTGCGTCTGTTCATTCCGGCTCAGGAGACCGCTGTGGAAATCGACTGGCTGGAACTGACGACTTCCGGGAAGACTCGTCGCTGGGACTTCGATGCTGCCGACTGAGCGAGTGCGGAGGCTTCCGCCGAGCCGCGGGAATCAGCAGCCTGACGAGCTGTTCGGCTCAGCAGGAGCTTCGCCCTCCCGAAGGAGAAAACACTGAGGCCGGAAACCCTGTTTTCGGGGTCATTTCCGTTCTGCCTGGACTTCTCTCTCTGTCAACATCACTGGCGATGCAATCTGGAGCTGCGCACCGGATTTCGCGTTGATCCTTAATTCGCGGTGTTGTGGGGTGAGTGTCGCTCACGGGTGTGTGAGTTGCGGGGAGGACATCGCGTTTGCGTTTGTGTACAATGTGCACTGCAGGCTGTGTCTGTGATGGTTGCTGAGCGAACTTCAAGAGGGTTTGGGGATGCGTGTGATGCTGATGACACTGTTGTGTCTTGCGGGTCTGCAGATTCAGGCGACAGCTCAGCAGAGTTGGCCACCGCAGATTGAGGGTGAGCGGCATGTGTACAAGCAGGTCGGTGAGACTCAGTTGAATCTCTGGGTGCTGCGTGGTGAAGCTGCCAGCTCGCCGGCGATTGTGTTTTTCTTCGGTGGTGGCTGGTCTGCGGGGACTCCGGAACAGTTCCTGCCGCAGGCTCGTTATCTGGCAGCGCGCGGGATGACTGCCGTGGTGGCTGACTATCGCGTGGCTGCTCGTCAGCAGGTCCGTGCTGTGTCGTGTGTGGAGGACGCAAAGTCAGCGGTGCGCTGGCTGCGCAGCCATGCTGCTGAATTGGGGATTGATCCGCAGCGAATTTGTGCTGCGGGTGGATCGGCGGGCGGTCATATCGCCTGCTGTACGGCACTGATTGAGGGGCTGGATGCGGCGGGTGAAGACGTGGCGATCAGTTCCGTACCGAATGCGTTGGCGTTGTTCAATCCCGCAGTGATGCTGGCACCGCTGCCAGGGGCTGAATTGTCTGAGTCGGAGACGCAGAAGCTGCAGTCACTGGCTTCTCGAACAGGTGTGGATCCCGTGCTGATTTCACCAATTCACCATGTTCGCCCCGGGATGCCTCCAACGGTGATTTTCCACGGCAATGCGGACTCGACGGTTTCGATTGCGACGGTGGCCGAATTTGAGAAGCGAATGGTGGATGCCGGGAATCGGTGTGAGCTGAAGCGTTTTGCTGAAGCGCCGCATGGCTTCTTCAATCTGCGTGAAGGGCGAGGGCGTAATGGGGAACGGCAGCGTGAGTGGCATCTGCGGACGCTGCGGCAGTTGGACGTGTTTCTGACATCGCTGGGCTGGCTGGCGGGTGAGCCGACGCTGCCGGTGGTGGACAATGACAATGTGCATGTGCGTGGTCATCTGCAGCGTGCGTTGACCAGGCTGGCTGGCCAGTCAGAGGCTCGAGTTGCCTTCCTGGGCGGTTCCATCACGGAAATGGAAGGTTATCGACCGCTGGTGGAGAAGTGGCTGACCGAGCGATTTCCGCAGACGAAATTTTCCTTCATTCGAGCGGGTATTTCATCGACATGTTCGCATACCGGCGCTTTCCGATTTCAGCGTGATGTGGCGGCGCATGGTCCTGTGGATCTGCTGCTGGTCGAATTTGCCGTGAACGACGACCAGGATGCTGGTCACGATGCCGACGGCTGCGTCCGCGGTATGGAGGGTATTCTGCGACAGTTGTGGCGACACAATCCGGATGCTGGAGCGGTGATGCTGCATTTTGTGAATCCGGCAATGCTGGCCACAGCGCAGGCCGGCGAGATGCAGCTCAGTGCAAAACAGCATGAAGCTGTCGCTCGTCACTACGGCGTCAGTTCGATTGATCTGCCGGCGGAACTGGCTGATCGCATCAAGGACGGGACGATGTCGTGGGAATCGTGGGGCGGGACACATCCGGGGCCGGCCGGCAACCGACACACAGCCGATCTGGTGATCGAGGTTATGCAGGCGGCACTGGCGAGTGCTGGTGGAGCCAATGCTGAGCCGGAGGAAATGCCGGTGCCGGAACCGCTACTGACATCCAGTTTTGCTGAGGGGGGATTTCTGCCGGCGGAGTCGGTGCGTCCGGGAACAGGCTGGCGGCTGGGAATTCCCGACTGGAATGCTCTGCCAGGCAGCAAGCGGGAGCGATTTCTGGGTGAGTCGCTGTATTTCAGTGAGCAGCCCGGCTCGCTGCTGACACTGGAGTTTTCCGGTACGGCGGTGGGCGCCTATGTGCTGGCCGGCCCGGATGCGGGACGACTGGATGTGCGGGTGGATGGTGGGGAGTGGCGGACGGTGGAGCTATACCACAACTACAGTGCGGGGCTGCATTATCCACGAACTGTGATGTTTGACAGTGAACTGCCGCCGGGGCGGCATGTTGTGGAAGTGCGGGTGTCTGCGGAGCAGCATGAAAAAAGTCGCGGCCATGCTGCTCGCGTGCTGCAGTTTGTTGTGAACGGAGCGGCGGTTTCGGCAGCGAAGTGAGGTTTTGGGGGAGAATCTGTGGGTGGCTAAGCGGACAGGAAATCGGTGCGTCCGGCCACGGCTTCCGGCGGACGTTCGTAAACGGCTGCAGTCTGTGAAGACGTCGCATGATGCTGCGGAGGTTGCAGCGCTGGCACACCTGCTGGATGGCAGTGTGCGGCGTGAATTGC
>CAITYU010000479.1 GCA_903896675.1 uncultured Planctomycetaceae bacterium | reverse complement strand
GGAGCGATGCCGCCGGAGACAGAACCGCCGCTGCCGCTGACACTCCGCCAGCAGGCCTCCAGCCAACTGCTGACACTGCTGCAGAACGCCAGCCACTCACCGCCTGCAACCGCTCCTGTCTGGCGTATGAATCGGTTTCAATACAACAACGCCGTTCGCGATCTGTTCCAACTCAATCGCCCGGTGCTGCCACTTTCTGAAAAACTGATCACCCGCTCAAGCAACTGGCTGCAGCCGTCCCCCGCTGGCACTCCGCTCAACCGGATGCCACCACAGGTGGAAGCCCGTTGCGATTCCTTGAATCCACAACCGGGGCTTTCCGGAGTCAGTCCGTTTCCTGCGGATCTGCGCGCCGAGCACGGGTTTGACAATCAGGCCGATCAGTTAACCATGTCGCCGCTGCTGCTTGACGCCTTCCTCAGGCTCAGTTTTTCGATCGTCGACAGCCCGGACTTCAATCAGAATACAGTCGGCATCTGGAACGATTTCTTTGCCGACGTACCGAACGGCACTGCACTGCAGCCCGAAATCGAACGTCGGCTTCGCACGTTTCTGCGTCGAGCATTTCGGCGACCGCTGCAGCCCGAATTGCTGGCTCGCTACGTGACGTGGGCACACGACAGATGCCTTGCCGGCGACTCCCTGACCGACGCCATGAAGAAAACGGCCGCTGCCATTCTGTCATCGCCCGCGTTTCTGTTTCATGTCAGCGCATCACCGTCGCAGCCGTCACACAGTCAGCATGCGGCAGCCGCAAAACTCGCCCTGTTCCTCTGGGGTTCCATCCCTGACCAGGAACTGCTCGATCTGGCCGACCAGAACAGGCTCACCGACACAACCGTGCAGAATGCCCAGATTGACCGACTGCTGACTGATAACCGCATCGAGCGATTTCTGGACGCGTTCCCTTCGCAGTGGCTGCAGTTGCAGAATGTGCTGGCGGCCACTCCGGATCCCGCACGAGCCCCGTGGTTTCGGCTGGATCCGCAGCGTCCGGCCAGCCTGCACATGGTGCTTGAGCCGCTGCTGCTGTTCGATGCGGCGTTTCTCGAAAATCTGCCCCTGCAGGAACTGATCAATCCCTCCTTCACTTACCGCAGTCGTTTTCTGCAGTCGTGGTACAGCGATCGCCTGCAGCCTGAGACGGTCGATGCTGCTGCCATTGCAAATGAGAACGCGGCCAGAGGGGCACAGCGACAGCAGCTGACGGCCGAGCTGCAGTCATTGCAGCAGCAGTTGCAGCAACTGATCCGCCCTGTTCGCCAACAGTTACTGCAGGTGGCCGGAGTCACTTTGCCGGCCGCAGGGCTCAGTGACGCGGAACCCATGGCAGCGTGGGACTTCGAAAACAACCTGCAGGACTCTGTACAGGGCCTCGACCTGCAGGCTCACGGTGACGTGCGATTTGAAAACGGGCGAGTTGTGCTGAATGGGGCGTGGCTGCAGAGCCCTGCACTGCCCGAATCACTGACCGCCAAATCACTCGAAGTGAGATTCCTGCTGCACAATCTGGACCAGCCGGGCGGGGGGCTGATGGGAATCGAAGGACCGGGCAGCGTCTTCGACACCATTGTTCTGGGTGAACGAAGGCCCCGCCACTGGATCTCCGGCAGCAACACATTCAGCCGCACGCTGGACTTCCCGGCTGATGCTCCCGAAACCATCACTGGCCACGAACTGCATCTGTTGATGGTCTATCAGGCGGACGGAACCACTCAACTGTATCGCAACGGACTTCCATGGGGACAATCCTATCGCAAAGGCAGCCACACGTTTCCTGCCACAGAATCCACGGTGCTGCTGGGACTGCGGCATCAGCCGGCCGGCGGCAATCGCGGGCTGCATGTCGAGATCGCTCAGGCGCGGCTCTACAACGAGGCACTCACTGCCGAACAGGCTGCGGAAGC
>CAITYU010000478.1 GCA_903896675.1 uncultured Planctomycetaceae bacterium | reverse complement strand
TACCGGAAACCGGCCCTTCAGGCCTGAATCGCAAACAGACGCACGGCACAAACCAAACACACGCCGCAACGGCCTCCACGCCCGACGGGTTTCGTGGGTAATGACAAGGCTTCAGCCCGTGTCGCCCCCCCCCACAGGCGAGCCGTAAGCGGAAGCTGACGGGTGCTGTTCCAACGTACTATCACCAAACTCGTTCTCGGTGGTCCCCCTTGGACAATGAGGCTCCTGCCGAGCCGAAGGGCTGCTGCTGCTGCACAGGCATTCGGTTCGGCAGCAACTGGCGGCGCCCGTGAAACTCTTTCACGCTCCTGCCTGCTCTGTTTCGCCGTCGGCACGAAACAAGGCTTCCGGTAAAAACCCACGGATTCCCCTTGACTCAGGCCACCCAGACCACCCAAATTACCATCCTGTTGACCAAAAGCCACAAACGTAGCACCGTCGCAACGTCTGTGGCAAAAGTCCCTCCAGCAGGATGGTTCACATGGTGCCAAATCGCCTCAGTGGGTGGTTTTCTTTTGCAGGTTTCCGTGCTTCACTGCTGTTGTCTGCGGCTGTCGTCTTCGGCAGCGTGTGCACTGCGTCTGCTGATGAAAAACCGCGACCGTCCGGCAGCAAATCAGCAGTGAAAACGCCGGCCAAAACGCCGGCCAAAACCACGAAACCGTCCGCCAAAGTTCCGGCATCCGACCTGCAGATCATTCCGGCGGCCAAGGTTCCCCTCGGTGGCTTTCCATCCCCTGCCGCTGCGAAAACTTCGGTGAAGACCGCAGCGGCTACCGACACCGTGCTCCGGGCCAAAGAAGCTGCGGCCAGTTACCAGCAGATTTATCGTTCGATCCCGTTCAACCGTGCGTTGTACAACGTCAATCCCAATTACCGTCACGACGCCACGATGGAATTGCTGACCGGCAGTGCTCGGACTCAGACGATCAACCTGCAGGGCCAATCACAGACTGACCGCGACGTCAGTGTTTCACCCTGACCGAACCAGCCTGCGTATCATTTCCGACGGTTCGGCATGATGCATCTCGGACAACCCATCTCCAGTGTGTCTCCCCGCCGTATCTGACGCCGTCCGGCTCGGCAGAAGCTTCGCCCTGCCAACCGGGGGGACTTTGCGATTACTGAACACTGAACACTGAGCACTGAAAACTGACGTCCGGCTCGGCAGGAGCCTCGCCCTCCCGAGGTGGTTGAATCCTGCGGTTCGGCAGGAGTCTCGCCGTCCCAACCGGGGGGACTTTGCGATTACTGAAAACTGACAACTGAAAACTGAAAACTGAAAACTGATTACTGATTACTGATTACTGAGTCTCAGTGGCCCTCGATCTGTTTCGCTCGACCCATCGCCCGCAGGATGAAATCATAAGTCAGCCGACTGTAATGGCTGTTGACAATCGGATGTCGCGCAGTCGGATACAGCATCAACTCAAACTGACGCTCAGACTGCTGCAGCCGATGCGCCAGTTCGAGGGTATTTTCCGGATGCACATTATCATCCAGCATGCCATGCACCAGCAGCAGTCGGCCCTGCAGTGCTGCGGCAGCTTCTGTCACTGATGATTTTCGGTATCCGTCCGGATTGCTTTGCGGTGTTCCCATAAAGCGTTCCGTGTAGATGGTGTCATAGTGGCGCCAGTCTGTTACCGGAGCGCCTGCGATGCCGGCGGCGATACGATCCGTGTGAGTCATTGCGTAGGCCGTGAAGTAGCCACCGTAGCTGTGTCCGCTCAGACCAATTCTTGACGCATCCACCCACGACTGCTGCTGCAGCCAGTCACACACCGCCACCAGATCCTTCGTCTCTTCAACTCCCAGCTGCCGCCACGCCTTCCACGCACTGGCAGCGCTGTACCCGCTGGCGCTCCGCGGATCAAACGTGATTACCACAATGTCCTGAGTTGCCAGCAGGTGATCGGCAAGTCGTGGATTCCAGAGGTCGCGAACCTGGGGTCTGTGAGGTCCGGCGTAGGTTCGCAGCCACACCGGATAACGGCGTTCCGGCTGAAAATCCGGTGGCAGAACAAAAATCGCGGACGTTTCAGAACCGTCAGCCATGGGCAGTGGCCGCAGCTCCACGGAGCCGAAGCGGTACTTATCCCGCGGCAGCGATTGTCCCTCTGCAAGCACTCGTACCACGGCCCCGTCCCCTGATCGCAGCACGGTCTGTGGTGGACGCTGCAGGCTGCTGTGTTCGTCCAGCAGCCACTTTCCGCCTGGCGCGGGCAGCACGCTGTGCTGGCCTGGTTCGGCCGTCAGTCGCTCCGGCTCAGACACCCCGCCCTGCAGCGATACGCGATACAGACTTTCGGCAATCGGCGAGTCCTTCGTCGCGGAAATCAGCAGCGATGCCTGATCGTCAGTCAGCCCCTGCACTGTCCGCACTTCCCACGCACCCGCAGTGACAGCTCGTACATCCGTTCCGTCAGCCGACACCCGGTACACATGCCGATATCCGCTGCGTTCGCTGCAGATCAGCAGACTGCCGTCACGGAGAAAAATCGGATCACCCGGATTATCAACCCACGCTGCCGTCTGGTCTCGCAGCAGGCGACGATTGCTGACGCCCCGGCGATCCGTCAGGATCACATCCAGCCATGTCTGACTGCGGTTCTGCGCATACCAGCACAGGCCATCACTGCGTGGCTGCCAGCAGAAGTGAGTCAGAATGAAATCCTGTGGGTCAAATGCTGCTGTATCAACCCACGTGACCGGGCCTCCGGTGATCGCCACCACCCCCAGCTTCACCAGCGGATTCGTCTCTCCGGACTTCGGATAATGCTCACGTTCAATCGTCTGCTGCACAGCCGCATGATCGCTGATCTGAAACAACGGTACGGCAGTATCATCAAACTGCATGAAGGCAATCGCGGTACTGTCAGGACTCCACTTCCACGCCTTCCAGCTGCGATCGTAGACCTCCTCAAAATACACCCAGTCTGCTTTGCCGTTCCGCACTGCACCGGAGGCGTCGCTGGTCAGTTGCCGGCACGTGCTGTCGGCGAAAGTCGCCACCCACAGCTCATTCTCGCTGACAAACGCCAGATGCTCGCCGTCAGGACTGAATTCCGCCAGCTCGGGGTTCTTCGGAACCATGCGAATTTCCTGGACAGTCAGTGACCGCAACTGCACCTTCAGCAGGCGCTCGCCGAACATCACTGCTGCGGCATCCCGCTGCGGCAGCAGCGTCAGCCAGTCACCCCGCGCAGCTCGCTCTGCATCCTCGGCAGCCATGCCCACTGCCTGCAGCGCACCCGCGACCTGCTGCACGTCATACCACGGTTGTTCTGTTCCGGTTGCTGCATCCGTCAGCAGCCAGCCGGAGCCGGTTTTCTGCAGCCAGCGCTGCTCATCCAGCCATTGTCGTTCCACCGGTCGTCGCGTTCCGACATCCAGACGTTCACGACCATGCACCAGTTCCCACGTCAGGGGCTGCTGAGCCTGCAGTGGCTGCACCGGCGTTACTACACTCGTCAACAGCACCGCCGGCAGCAGCAGACGCCACCAGACAGGCAATCGCTGCCACCAGTCGCGTGCGTCGAAATTCGAGCCTTTGTCGTTGCTCTTCATCACGGATTCACTCCCGGATACGGTCCCGCCAGGCATCAACTCCGCGCAATTCTAAAGTCTTCTGCGGGTAAGTCATCCCAGCACAGATCTGCCTGTCGGCGGCCCTCAGCGGGCGAAAAAGGGCGATTTTGCCGGCGATTGAGGATTGCGAGCGACCGTCGGGTGGCCGGACATTCAGCCGCAAATCACCCGCGTACGCAGGGAATTTCCCCCGGTTGGATTTCAATTCGACCGGATTTCTTAGTAAAAAACTGAGCTCCCGTCTGATATTCCGCTGCGGATCTCCGGCCTCCGCTGGACTCTTCCTCCGTCGCGATCTGCTCGTCACCCGTCAAATCAGGCTTTACTGCACCCGGAAACCAGCCAGCATGCTGTCGACCGACTTCATGGCACTCCTGCGAAAAAGCGGTCTGATGTCGACCGCTCAGCTGGGTGTTGCGCTGGCACTGTGCCGCGAACATGAAGCCGCCGAAGCACTGGCCGCAGAGCTGGTCCGGCAGGGGCTGCTGACTTCGTGGCAGGCCTCCCAGCTGCTGAAGGGACAGACCGGCTTCGTGCTGCAGCACTACAAGCTGCTGGAAGCCATCGGCAAAGGCGGTATGGGGCATGTGTTCAAGGCCATTGACAGTCGCGATTCATCGATCGTCGCCGTCAAGGTCATGTCCCGCAAACTCTCATCCAATCAGAATCTGGTCAACCGGTTTCGTCGCGAGATCCGCGCGTCTTCGCGATTGAACTGCCCGTGGATCGTTCGCACAATCGATGCCGGTCGTGTTGGCAAAATCGATTTCATGGTGATGGAGTTCGTCAACGGCGATCAGCTCGACAATATCCTGCAGCGGATCTCCACGCTGCCGGCATCGGTCGCCTGCGAAATCGCCCGCCAGGCGGCGCTTGGCCTGCAGCATGCCCACGAACAGAAAATGGTGCATCGCGATATCAAGCCCGCCAACCTGATGATCGACTGGACCAGCGACAATTCCGGCGTGGTCAAGATCATGGATATGGGCCTTGTACGCCTCAGTGAAGACGACGAAGAACGCACCGCCGTGACTCGCGCCGGTCAGGTCATGGGCACGCCCGATTACATGTCACCGGAACAGGGCTGGAATACGGCCACGGTCGATATCCGCTCCGATATCTACAGTCTCGGCTGCACACTCTTCCGGCTGCTCACCGGCAAGGTCCCGTTTCCCGGCGAAAATCCTCTGCAGGTACTGATGGCTCGCTGCTCACGCGATGTCCCGCCCGCCAGCTCACTCCGCCCGGAACTGGCAGCCCCCGTCGATCAGCTCCTGCAGAAAATGACTCGCCGGGATCCCCAGGAACGCTTCCAGACTCCCGCCGAAGTTGCCGCTGCACTGGAACCCTTCTGTGCCCCGCTCACGGTCGACAGCCTGAAGAAACTGGCCGCCAGCCAGCCTGGTGCCGAAACCGTCGTGCTGCTGCAGTCCTTCAGTCGCTCAGACTTCTCCGAGTCCCAGGATCCTGGCTATCAGCAGTTCCTCAAAGCCATGGACACCGGAGCTGCCGTCGATCTGATGCTCTCCAATACGCCCTCCGGTGGCTTTGAACTTTCACCCACGATTCCCATCATTCGCCCCACAAAGGCATCCGTCGGCAAAACCGCTTCCGGCAAATCCTCCCCAGGTGAATCCTCCGGAACTCGACGAACTCGAAATGCCGGAATGGTGGCACTTGTGGCCGTCACGGCACTTACGGCACTGGTGGCGGCCTTCGTGTTCCTGCGCGGTAACTCGCAGACTGCAAAGTCATCCGGCGATTCCCCGACCAAACCCGTTGCTGCTGCCAAAACATCCCCGCAGAAAAAGACTGCCGCACCCGTCGCCCGACTGGCTTCCGCCGAGCCACTCCACATGCGCGCCGGAGACAGTCTGGATGTGGTGCCTGAGTTTGAAAGTCAACCACCGGAAACTCCCGCAGCCGGAAAACTGATCTGGAAAACCGGTGTCAGTACACCGCCCGGAGTCCGCATCGATCCGGACTCCGGTCGCGTGCAGTGGAAGATTCCCGAGGCCCTCGCTGTCGCCTCCTACGTAATTCCCGTGGAACTGCACTTCGAACTCGACGGCAAACAAACTCTTGTTTCCAGCACCTCAATCGTTGTCACCGTTCAGTCCGGTACCATGGAATACAAGTTCGGACAGTCCGGGCCGATCCAGATCCAGGCCGGTCAGACTTACGAATGGAAGTCAGACCTCGTTCCGGCTCCGGAACCAAAGATGAAGTATAGACTGACGGGCGACAAACCGCCGCAGCACAGCTTCAACGAGCTGCAGGGCGAGCTGAAGCTGACGCCCCGCAATGAAGAACTCGGACGCTTCAATATCACCATGGAACTGCTGAATGTCGACGGCACCGCCGTCGTCGCCAAAGTCACTCGATCGGTCATCGTACTGCCGCAAAACGCCGAGATCACTCTGCCGGATATTCCCGAACAGCGAACTCGCGCAGGAGAGACCCTGAAGGTCGCGGTGTTCTCTCCGCAGAACCAGGCCCTTGGCAGATTGCTCAACCTGAAACTGACTGCCCCGGCCGGCATTGACGGAGCCTCTGTTGACGGTCGCAGCGGCACATTCACGTGGGTGGTTCCCGCCGGTACACCCAGTGGTCGTCACCAGTTTCTTGTGGAAGCGACCCCCGCTTTTCCTGAGCTGCGATTCAATGGCTCCAATTCGCTCAGTACCCGCATCAGCGTCACGGTGGGCTCAGCCCCCGCAGGCGCAGACGCCCCGAAAATCGCTCAAGTGCCCGCTGCGGCGGCCGTTGAAAAAGCAGAAGCCGCGTTGAAGGAACAGTACAAAAAAGAGCTGTCCACAACCGGTCGTCCCAGATTCGTCCGTCGCCTGCTGGAACTGCAGTACGAGCAGAAACCCGGCCCTGACGACTTCGCACTGCTCAAGCTGGTCGTCGAAACGGACAGCAAATCCCGCGCTGCGGCCGACGGTATCCTCGAAGCTCTGCGAATCCGCGAAGAACGCTACGGCATTGCGGGTCTCGAGGAAGCCCTGCAAGTCGCCAGTCAGTTCAAAGGCACTCCCACTGCAGCTCAGCAGGACCGCATCGTCGAGCTGCTGCTGCAGTCTGCCGTGGATGCTGCCAATGCCGGCCGCTGGGGCGATGTGGCTGCACTGCTGAAACTGCCGGTGGAACTGACCAAACGCCCCAAATCCAGTGCTGCCCTGCCAGGGCTGGGTGAAGCCCTGCGACAGGCCGAATCGCTCGCCGCCAGCCTCGCCTCCGGCAACGGACAGGCCGATGCCGTCAAACGCACCGACCTGCTGTCCACTCTGCAGCGCTGGCAGTTTCAGCACCATTTCCTGCGACCCGATGATCTGCAGTACACGCAGAGCGCCCCTGCATCCGAACGCCTCCCCGACTCCGGACGGTCGCTCTGGAAATTCACGGCCGAAGGACTGGAGTTGTCCGGGACTCAGCGCAGTGTCGCTGTGGGGTTCCTCGAAAACGGCAGCCTCCCCGGACGCTGGGTTCAGCGCATGCAGGTCCATGGCACAACCAGCGGACTCCGACTGTTCCTCGGGGCGACCGGAAAGAAGGACGCCAGCGGAGCCACCGGGATCTCCGGACTGCTGCTCACACTGGACTCCTCGGCACTCGGACAGGTGGACGCCCTGCAGGGCAATGCCGCGCTGCTGCCGAGAAATCAGAATCTGCCCGTACCCCGCGATGCCTGGAATGACTTCGAAATTGCTGTGGATGGTGCGAATGTGCGAGTTCGCATGAATGGTGATGTCGTCAGTCAGGGAAATCTGCCACCACTGAAACCCGGCCAGACCGGATTGTTCGTCACCGCTGTTCAGGGAACTCAGCAGGCTTCTGTTCGCATCCGTCATCCGCGGATCCTGCTGCTGCCTGACAGTCCCTGACCACACATCAGAACTGCTGCCGTCCGACATGAAATCTGTGCTCAACATCATCGCGCTGCTTGCGATATCAGCCGTCAACTCGGCAGCCTGTGCTCAGGAACCTGCCTGGGGTTCACTCAGAGCCCGCTTCGTGCTGTCCGGCCCGCTGCCTGAACCGCAGGTGCTGCAGATTGAGCGCGATGCGGAAGTCTGCGGAAATGTCGGGCTGGTGGATGAATCGCTGGTTATCAATTCGCAGAACCGCGGAATTCGCAACCTGATTGTCTGGCTCGAGGCCAAATCGCCTGTGCCGATTCACCCGCAGCGTCAGGCGCAGCAGCCGGCCCTGCTGGACAATCGCGGCTGTCGGTTTGAACCGCGAGTTTTATGTTTGCAGACCGGACAGCCACTGCAGTTGCTCAACAATGACCCTGTCGTACACAATGCAGCCGCCTTTCTGCGACGCTCCACACCCTTCAACGAAGTGATCCCCGCCGGCAAGCCCTCGGAGCGTATCATTCGCAAGGCCGAAACACTGCCGGTTCGAGTCGACTGCAGCATCCACAGCTGGATGAAAGCGTGGCTCGTGGTCCTTGACCATCCCTACGCGGCGGTTTCTGATGCCGATGGACGCGTGGAACTGCCCCTGCTGCCTGCCGGAGAATGGCGGTTTCGCTTCTGGCATGAGCGACCGGAAAACATCTCCGGCTGGATTCGCGGCAACACTCCCGAAACACTCGACCGTGGCGGCCTGCTGCTGACGATCCCCGCAGG